>JBMCWS010000055.1:0-18095 GCA_048621375.1 Pseudomonadota bacterium
GGGCGTTGTAGTGGAACACCATGCGATCGCGCATGATCAGCGAGATGATGTTCACGCCGAAGGCCCCGCCGAGCTGGCGCAGAAAGTTGATGGCGCCGGAGCCCTGGGGAATCAACGCCAGCGACAGCGGGTTGATGGCGGCGGCGTTGAGGCTGGGGAAGATCAGCGCCAGGCCCACGCGGCCGATCACGTACCAGATCAGCATGTGGACTGTGGGGGTGAAGGCGTCCGCGCCGGTCATGGGCCAGTTGCTCAGGGCGAACAGCGTGAGTCCCACCAGCACCATGGCGCGGTGGGAGGTGAGATCGGCGAGCCGGCCCGCCACCGGAAAGAGGGCGGCCATGACCAGCCCGGCGGGCGCCATGAGCAGCCCCGCGTCCGTGGCGATGAGCTGGGAGATGGTCTGCAGGAACAACGGGAACACGTAGGTGGAGCCGTAGAGCCCCATGCCCATGGTGAAGGTGACCAGGGCCGCGGCGACGAAGCGGGCGTTGAGGAACAGCCGCATTTCCAGAATGGGCTCCGGCGTGAAGATCTCCCAGCCCACCCAGGCGATGGCGGCGGCCACACCGACCGCCAGCCAGGTCACCGTCCCCTGATCGTACCAGCCGTGCCGCTGGCCCTGGGTCAGGCCCACCAGCAAGGCGACGATGAACAGCGCACACAGCAGCGCGCCCATCCAGTCGAAATCGGGGCGCGGCCCGGATTCCTCCCGGACCGGAAAGAACGTCCTCGCCATGGGCAGGCTGAGGGCGATGAACGGCACGGGGGCGAGCAGCACCCAGTGCCAGGACAGATGGTCCACCAGATAGCCGCCCATGGTGGGGCCGAGGGCCGGCGCCAGCACCGTGCCGACGCCCATGAGCCCCATGGCCATGCCGCGCTGCGCAATGGGGAACACCTGCGCGGTGACGATCATGCCGATGGGGGTGACCACCCCCGCCGCCGCGCCCTGCACCACCCGGGCCATGAGCAACACCTCCGTGGTGTCGGCGGCTGCGCCCGCCAGCGAGCCGGCGATGAACGTGGCCATGGCGGTGATGTAGGTGGCGGCGATGCCGAACGCGCGGATGCACCAGGCCGTGACCAGCATGGTGACCGTGCCGGCGGCGAGAAACGCCGTGGCCAGCCACTGCGCTTCGTCCAGGGTCATGCCCAGGGCACCCATGATGTCGGGGATGGCGACATTGATGATGGTGGCCGACAGCAGGGTGGCGAAGGAGCCGATCATGCCGACGCTGGCGGCCCACCAGCGGTAGTTGGGCCCGAACTGCCGGAACTTGTCGATGAATCCCGGGGACGCTTCGAGCCCTTCGGGTACGGGGCGGTCGCTCATGACCGGGGAATCTTGACCTCGACCATCATCCCCGGCTTCAGGCGGGGGTCGTGCTCGACGAAATCGATGGTCACCTCCACCCGTTGGGTAATCTTGGTGAAGTTGCCGCTGGGGTTTGGGTTCGGTAGCAACGCGAACTGACTCGTGGCGGCATCGCCGATGCGGCGGATGACGCCGCGGCGAGGCTCGCCGGGGAACGCATCCACCGCGATCTGCACCTCGTCGCCGGGTTCGAGGTGGCGCAGGTCGGTCTCCTTGACGTTGGCCTTCACCCAGTGCCGCTGCGGGTCGTGCACCACCAGCACCCGCTGACTGGCGGAGACGTGCTCACCGGGATCGACGAACAGCTCGTCCACCACGCCGTCGATGGGGCTGGTGATGGTGTGATCGTCGAGCTCCGCGCGGGCGCGCTCGATCTGGTGCGTGGCCTGGCGCCGCTCCTCCCGCAGGCCGCGCAGCTCGGCCCGCAGCACCGTGACCTCCGCGCGGTCCGCCTCGGCTTCCGCCAGGTCGGCGCGCGCGGTGGCCACCGCTGCCTGGCGCTGCCGCGCGGTCTGTTCCGCGTTGCGATAGCGGTTGCGGATGTCCTCGAACTCCTGCTGCGAAAGCAGCTCGCGGTCCCGGAGCCGGCGGGCGCGTTCCCAGTCCGCGGTGGCGACGTCGAGATCCCCCCGGGCCGCCTCCAGGGCCGATTGCGCGGAATCGAGCCGCGAGCGCGCCGCGTCCAGGTGACTGCGGGTGCGGTCTTCCATGAGCTCGATGCGCCGGGTGATCGCCTCGATGTCCGCCTCCAGCGCGGCCGCGGCGGCCTGGAGCTCGGCCAGGCGCGCGCGGGCGCGGCGGTCGTCGATCCGGAGCAGCACGTCGCCCTCGGCGACACGCTGGGATTCGCCCACCGGGACATCCACGATCCATCCCGGTACACGGCTCGAGAGCAGCAGCATGTCCGACGACACCCGCGCATCGAGCACGTGGACGTGGCTCAGCCGGTCGTAGAGCCACCACAGCCCCCACAACGCCGCAGCGGCGCTGACCACGATCACGAGCAGGTTGCTCGCGCTCAGAACCCGGCGCCGCGTGGCGGAGGTGGCCGTGGCGGCGCCGTCGGTACTGCCTGTTTCCGTCAAAATACCCCCCGTCGCGAAACGCCATCATAGCAGAAGCCGCGCCGGGCTCTGCGGCCGGTGTCGCCCGAAGCGGTAATTCCCGGTACGGTAACGCTTTTCCGGGTACAGGGGGGCTTCATGTCCATGACGAGCAGCGCGGCGGCCGGGTGGCCGCGGCGTTACACGGTGGTGCTGCTGTCGTTTCTGGCGATCTTCGTCTGCTACATCGACCGTGTGAACATCTCGGTGGCCATCATTCCCATGGCCCAGGATCTCGGATGGGACAAGCAGACCCAGGGCTGGGTGCTGTCGTCGTTCTTCATGGGGTACCTCCTGCTGCAGGTGGCCGGCGGCCGTCTCGCGGATCGTTTCGGCGGCAAGGTGGTACTCGGGGCCGGGGTGCTGCTGTGGTCGTTGTTCACGGTGTTGACGCCGCCGGCGGCTTTCCTCGGGCTCGGCGTGCTGCTGCTCACCCGGATTCTGATGGGGGCGGGAGAAGCGGTGACCATGCCGTCCATCTACGCCCTGTACAGCCGCTGGGTGCCGCTGAAGGAACGCGCCCGGGCGGTGGCCCTGGCGAACAGTGGCATACCGCTCGGCACCGTCTCTGCGCTGGTGCTCACGCCGATGATCGTTCAACAGTGGGGCTGGGAGTGGGCGTTCTATCTGTTCGGCGCCGTCGGCGTGGTGTGGTATGTGCTCTGGCACGTGGCCGTCACGGCCAAGCCGGCCGACCACCCCAAGGTGTCCGCGGCAGAGCTCGAGGAAATCGAGCAGGGCGTCAGCGCCAGGGCAGAGGCGGAGCACGTGCCGTGGAAGGCGCTGCTCTCCTCGTCCGCCGTGTGGGCCATCATCGTCGCCCATTTCTGCAACAACTGGTCGCTCTACGTGCTCCTGTCCTGGCTTCCCACGTTCGTGAACGAGGGCCTGGGGGTGGACTACGCGGACGTGGGCTGGGTGACCATGATTCCACACCTCGCCTCGTTTCTGTTCCTCAACGTCGCGGGGAACATCGCCGACCGGATGATCTCGAGCGGCATGGACGTGGGCCGGGTGCGCAAGCTCATGCAGACCATCGGGTTCGGCGGCATCGCCACCACCCTGCTGATCGTGGGAGAGGTGGAGACTGCATGGATGGCCATCACCGTCATGACCGTAGGTACCGCCCTGGCTGCCTTCGTCACCGGCGGCTTCGCGGTCAACCACATGGACGTGGCGCCCAAACACGCCGGAACGCTCATGGGCATCACCAACACCGCCGGCACGGTTCCCGGCATCATCGGCGTATACGTGAGCGGCGTGATCCTGGAGCTCACCGGGTCCTGGGCGCTGGTGTTCCAGGTGGCGGCCGGCGTGACGCTGGTGGGGCTGGTGTTCTTCCTGTTGTTCTCGACCGGGCGCAAGCTCTTCGATTGAGCGGCACCAGCGGTCATAATCCGCTCCATGAAAGCGCACGACGACATCTTCGATCCTCACGAGGCGCTGGCGCGGCTGCGCGCCGGCAATGCCCGTTTCGTCTCCGGCGCCCGTGCCGGGGACGACATGGCGAGTCCGGCCCGGCGCAGCGAGGTCACCGCCGAACAGAAACCCTTTGCCATCATCCTCGGTTGCTCCGATTCCCGGGTGCCGGCGGAGATCGTCTTCGATCAGGGGCTCGGGGATCTGTTCGTGATCCGCGTGGCCGGCAACGTGGTGGCGCCGTCGCAGATCGGCAGCGTCGAGTTCGCGGCGGAGGTGTTCGGCACGCGCCTGGTGGTGGTGCTCGGTCATTCCCGCTGCGGCGCGGTGACGGCGACGCTCGATGAGCTCAAAAACCAGTCACGGCACCCGTCCCGGAATCTGCGCTCCATCGTCGACCGGGTGCGGCCGGCGGTGGAACCGTTGCTGGAGGCGACCCCGGATGCCGATCGCGAGACGCTGGTTCAGCACGCGGTGCGGGCCAACGTGCGGGCCGCAGCCAATCAGCTGCGCCACGGCAGCGAGGTGCTCGAGCAGCTCGTCAACGACGACGGGCTGCTGATCGTGGGCGCCGACTACTCGCTCGATTCCGGTGAGGTGGAGTTCTTCGAAGGCGTATCTTGAGGCAAGATGCGTGGCTTACGGCATGTGCAGAGGGCAGCGATGAAAGACGACACCCTGGCGATTCACGCCGGCTACGAGACCGACCCCACCACGCAGGCGGTGGCGACGCCGATCTATCAGACCGTCGCCTACGAGTTCGAGAACGCCCAGCACGGTGCGGATCTGTTCAATCTGGCGGTCCCCGGAAACATCTACAGCCGGATCATGAATCCTACCTGCGGCGTGCTCGAGCAGCGTGTTGCGGCGCTCGAGAAGGGGGTGGGCGCGCTCGCCCTCTCCGCCGGCAGCGCCGCCATCAACTATTCGGTCCTCAACATCGCCGAGGCTGGGGACAACATCGTCACCGTGCCGCAGCTCTACGGTGGAACGTTCACGCTGTTCGCGCACATGCTGCCCAAGCAGGGCATCGAGGTCCGCTTCGCCGAATCGGATGCCCCGGAGGCGCTCGAGAAGCTGATCGACGCGCGCACCAAGGCGGTGTTCTTCGAGACCATCGGCAACCCGGCCGGCAACATCGTCGACGTGGCGGCGGTGGCGGAGATGGCGCGGAGCCACGGCGTGGTCACCATCGCGGACAACACCGTGGCCACCCCGGTGCTGTTGAAGCCCGTGGAGCACGGGGTGGACGTGGTGGTGCACTCGCTTACCAAGTACATGGGCGGTCACGGCACCAGCCTCGGCGGAATGATCGTGGATTCCGGGCAGTTCCCGTGGACCGAGCATGTCGAGCGCTACCGGGCCATCAACGAGCCGGAGCCGTCGTACCACGGGGTGGTGTATACCGAGGCGATGGGGCCCGCGGCCTACATCGCCCGCGCCAGGACCGTGCCGCTGCGCAACACCGGCTCGGCGCTGTCGCCGTTCAACGCCTTTC
The DNA here is from genome assembly GCA_048621375.1 of Pseudomonadota bacterium. Taxonomy (GTDB): domain Bacteria; phylum Pseudomonadota; class Gammaproteobacteria; order Pseudomonadales; family Azotimanducaceae; genus UBA7803. The sequence goes on from JBMCWS010000055.1 coordinate 5,399, forward strand.
TGCTGATGCAGGGGATCGAAACCCTGTCGCTGCGCATGGAACGGCACTGCGACAACGCGCTGGCGGTGGCCCGGTATCTCCAGGAACACCCCAAGGTGGAGTGGGTGAGCTTCGCGGGGCTCGAAGGTGACCCGTACCACGACCTGGCGGTGAAATACATGAACGGCCGTGCCGCCAGCATCCTCACCTTCGGGGTCAAGGGCGGCTTCGAGGCCGGGGTGCGCTTCTATGACGCGCTCAAGCTGTTCAAGCGTCTGGTGAACATCGGCGACGCCAAGTCCCTGGCCTGCCATCCCGCGTCCACCACCCACCGCCAGCTCACCGAGGAGGAGCAGCACCAGGTGGGCGTTGCGCCCGAGGCCATTCGTCTGTCCGTGGGCATCGAGGCCATCGACGACATCCTGGAGGACCTCGATCAGGCGCTGGCCGCCGTCGGCTGACCCGGGAGCGCCGCGTATGAGACTGTCACCCGCACTGGTGCTGGGCGCCCTGCTGGCGCTGGGTCTGGGGTTCGGCGGCTGGTTCGTGGGCCACGGCTTCGTCGAAGCGCGAAGCCTCGAACGCACCGTGACCGTGAAAGGGCTGGCGGAGCGTGAGGTGCCGGCGGATACCGCGATCTGGCCGCTCGAGGTCATGGTCGCGGGCGACGAGCTGGAGCCGTTGCTCGAGCGCCTCGAGACTCAGGCCGCCCAGGTGCGGACGTTCCTGGCGGAGCGCGGCTTCGGTGCCGACGAGGTGTCCACCAGCGCCCCGGACATCACCGACCGCCACGCCGAAGCCCACGCGCGTTCCAACGCCCGGCTGCGGTACTCCGCTACCGAGGTGATCACCGTGTTCACCTCCCGGGTGGACGCGGTTCGCGACGCCGGCGGCGAGCTGCTCGAGCTCGGCAAGGCGGGTATCGTCTTCAGCCAGGACGACTACCAGCATCGCACCGAGTATCTGTTCACGGCCCTGAACGACGTCAAGCCCGAAATGATCGAAGCCGCCACCCACCGGGCACGGGAAGTGGCGCGGAAGTTCGCGGACGACTCCGACAGCACCCTGGGGAAGATCCGCACGGCGCGTCAGGGGCAATTCAGTATCAGCGACCGCGACAGCAACAACCCGCACATCAAGAAGGTACGGGTGGTGTCGACCCTCGAATACTACCTGGTGGATTGAGCGGCCCAGTGGAGTTCCGACCGCACCCGCTGCTGCGTTCGCCCCACGTTCAGACGTTGCTGTCGAGCCGGCTGCTGCGGGGGACGGCCGGCACCGCGGCGTCCCCGGCCGCCGGTGGCGGGGCTGGTACCGGGGTCGAGATCCTGCCGTGCCGCGACGGGGTGCGCCTGCAGGCGCTGGTCGATGCGCAGCCGGAGCCGGCGCCGCTGGTGGTGATGATCCACGGCTGGTTGGGCGGGCCGGATTCGCCGTACATGCGCCGCGCTTCCACGGCCCTGCACGCGGCGGGATTCTCGGTGGCGCGATTGACCCTGCGCGATCACGGCGGCACCGCGCAGCTCAACGAAGGGCTGTTCAACGCCGCCCGCATCGGCGAGGTGGTGGATGCGGTGAATGTGCTGGTGGAGCGTCACGGCGGTGCCGGGTGCGGCCTGCTCGGCTACTCTCTGGGCGGCAACTTCGTGCTGCGGCTGGCGGCCCATGCGGAGACCAGCGCCCGGGTCACCACCGCGCTGGCGGTGTGCCCGGTGCTCGACCCCGAGGCCGCGGTGACGGCGCTCGATCGCGGCTGGATCGGCTATCAGCGGTACTTTCTGCGGAAGTGGCGGCAGGCGTTCGCCGAGAAGGAGGCGGCGTTCCCCGAGCTCTACGACTTTTCCACGGCGCGCCGGCTGTCACTGGTGACCACGCTCACCGACTACTTCGTGCCCAGGCACACACCCTACCGCCACGCCGGCGAATACTACAGCCACTACACCTTGACCCGGTCGTTCTTCCAGCGGTTGCGGATTCCGGCGCGCATCCTCGCCACCGAGGACGATCCGGTGGTGCCGGTGGCCCACGCCCGGGCCCTGCTCGGCGGCGCCGGGGAGCTGACCCTGGTGCCCTACGGCGGTCACTGCGGCTTCATCGAGGATTTTCGTCTCACCTCGGCGCTCGAGCGCTACCTGGAACGATTCTTCGCCCGCCATTGCGGCCGACACTGCGGCGCCTGATCACTGTTTGCCGGACACGCTGACCTCGATCACGTGGGGGTCTCCGGCGCCCAGCGCGACCCGCGCCGCCTCGCACAGCTCCTCGGGGTCGACGATGCGGGTGCCGGGCACGCCCATGCCGGCAGCCATGGAGACGAAATCCAGCTCCGGGGCGAGATCCATGTGCGGATACGGGTGGTTGGACGCGGCGTGAAAGCGCCGCCGGTAGGTGTCCAGGTTGTGCTTGAGCACCCGGTACTCGCCGTTGGCGAGCACCACGAAGAGAATTCCCAGCCCCAGCTCCGCCGCGGTCCACAATGCCTGGATCTGGTACATGGCCGAGCCGTCGCCGGTGATGGCCACCACGGGGCGTCGGGGATGGGCGATCTTCACCCCGAGGGCGCCGGCGATGCCCTGGCCGATCCCGCCGCCGCGCTGGCCGTAGTAGTCGTGGGGGCGGCGGAACTCGAAGGCGTCCGCCAGCGCGGGCCCGGCGGTGATCGACTCGTCCACCACGATCCCCGACTCCGGGAGCGCCCGGGCCAGCTCCAGCAGCGCCCGGCCGGGGGTCATGGGGCGCGCGTCCCAGTGCGCGCGCAGACGTTCCTCGCGCGCGAGCAGCGCTTCCGTGTTGGCGGATTTAAGGCGGGTGTTGCGCGCCTCGGCGGCATCCGCGTACGGCGCCCCGCCGCGCTCCGCCAGCACCGGCGGCAGCGCGCTCAGGGTGGTGGCGAGATCCCCGAGCAAACCGGTGTCGAGGCTCATGTGGCGGGCCAGGAGCTCCGGGTGGTCGGCCACCTGACAGACCCGTGTGCCTTCCGCCACCGGCGGGTGCGGGTCGTACCAGACTTCCTCGAAGAACGGGCCACCCACCAGCAGAACCAGATCGTGCCCGGCCAGGGCGTCGCGAATGGCGCCGGCCTCGAACGGCAGGGGCCCGCAGTGGTTGGGATGCCGGTTGGGAAACGAGATGTGCTGGCGCATGCCCTCGTGGTAGATGGCGGCTCCGGTGCTTTCCGCCAGCTCCACCAGTGCATCCATGGCGCCCCGTCGCGCCACGTCGTCACCGGCGACGATCGCCGGCTGCCCGGCCGCCACCAGATGATCCGCCAGCTCCAGCACGCCTTCGGGCTCCGGCAGCGAGGCGCGGTGCAATGCGCCCGCGGTCTGGGCGGCGATCTCGGTCTCCTGCTCCATGACGTTGACCGGCAGGGCCACGAACACCGGCCCCCGGGGCGGGTCGTTGGCCACCTTGAACGCCCGGCGCATGATCGGCGCCATCTCGTCGGCGTGCTCGACCTGAACGCTCCACTTCACCAGCGGCCGCGCCATGGCCACCAGATCGTGCTGGAGCATGGGGTCGCGCAGGCGAAACCGGGTGTCCTGCTGACCGGCGGTGACGATCATCGGCGAGCCGGCGCGCATGGCGCCGTAGAGGGAGCCCAGGGCGTTGCCGAGCCCGGGGGCCACGTGGACGTTGACCACCCCCGTCCGGTCGCTGGCCTGGGCATAATGGCCGGCGGCGGAGAGCGCCACCCCTTCGTGCAGGGTGGTGACGTACTGGATGTCGGGGTAATCCCGCAGGCTGTCCAGCAGCGGGCTTTCGGTTGTGCCGGGATTGCCGAACACGAAGCGCACGCCGTGGGCGCGCAGACTGTCCATGAATACCTGCCGGCCCCGCATGTTCGCGCTCTCCCGTGGTCGTTCACCCGACCTTAGAGCCGGCCCCCGCCCGGGTCAACGCGCCACGGCAGCGGTTTGAGGGATGCGGGATCGCCCGGTACGATGCCCTGACGGATTCAGGAGGATACGATGATGCGCAAGTTGATTCTCGCCGGCGTGGTATGTGCGTTTGCCGGTGCGGCCCACGCCGCGGAGCTGGACACATCCCGGTGCGCCTTCCCGGAGGCGCCCGAGGTGCCGGACGGCGCCGAGGCCAGCGAAGAGGAAATGGGCGCTGCCGGTGCGGCGGTCAAAGAGTACGTGGAAGGGGTGCAGGCGTCCCTGCAGTGCCTGGCCGAGGTGGAGCAATCCATGGGCGAGGACATCACCGAGGAGCAGCAGGGTGAGCTGGTGGACACGTACAACGACGGCGTGGAACGGATGAACGCCGTGGCGGACCGCTACAACGAGCAGGTACGCGTGTACAAGGGCGAGGAATAGGCGAACGCCGCGACCTCAGGGCGCGTGGCCGTTTTCCCGCCGCGCGTCCTCCTCTTTCCCTTCCTTTCCATCGGCGGCGGCCGCAGCGGAGGCCTCCCCTGCGTCGCCGGGCTCGCTGGCGGAATCCTCGAGGTCTTCGCGGATCAGCGTCTGATGCTCCGCGGGTCCTTTGAGGAGCGGGCCCGAAGCGTCCCCGCAGAGCAGGCTCGAGCTGCGCGCGAGCTGCTGGTGCAGGTCGGTGTAGGAATCGTTCAGTGTCTGGAACTTGCGGGCCGTCTCGCTGAACTGCGCCGCCACTTCCTGACGATACGCCTCATGCTGCCGGCGGGCCTCGTCGAGCTCGCGCTCGAGCTCCCGGCTCCGGCCGCCGCCGTCGCCGGAGCGGCGGCCGAGCGCATACCCCGCGCCGGCACCGATCAGCGCTCCGATGATCGCCAGGGCGATCAGCCATTCCATGCCATACACCGCACGATTCTCCCGATTGAGCTTGCGCGCGCAGTGTAACGCGACCGCCCGGACGATGCCGTCATCGCGGCCCCGGACCACGCAGTGATTGCCGCGTCTCCGCCGGGCCGGTACTCTCTGCGCCGTTTTCGTCCGAGGGGGTGACATGGTGCGCTTGCCGAGCGTTTGTCGTCGTTGAGTATCGACGCATGGATCACCCTCAGCGTGGTCGCGGGCACCGTGGGCATGCTGATCAGTACCCGGCTGGCGCCCGACGTCATCCTGGTGGCAGGGCTCACCCTGCTCATGGTGACCGGGGTGCTCACCCCCGGCGAGGCACTGGTGGGCCTCTCCAACCCGGGGCTCGCCACCGTCGGGGTGCTCTACGTGGTCGCGGCGGGGCTGGTGGATACCGGGGGCATTCACCTGCTCGGCTCGCGTCTGCTCGGGCAGCCGAGGTCCCTGGCGTCCGCCCAGATCCGCCTCATGCTGCCGGCCACCGGCCTGTCCGCGTTCATGAACAACACCCCGGTGGTGGCCATGCTGGTGCCGTTCGTGGAGGAGTGGGGCCGGCGCAGTCGCCTGCCGGTTTCCCGGCTCATGATCCCCTTGAGCTACGCGGCCATTTTCGGCGGGTTGTGCACGATCATAGGCACCAGCACCAACCTCATCGTCAACGGCATGTTCAGCGAGACCGAGGGCCATGGCGGCTTCGGCTTCTTCGAGATCGGCCTGCTGGGGGCGCCGCTGGCGCTTGCGGGCACACTGTTCGTGGTCTCCACCGGCCGCTGGCTGCTGCCCGACCGCTCGTCGCCGCTGCGGGAGTCGGAGCAGGTGCGCGAGTACACCCTGGAGATGCTGGTGGAAGACGGCAGCCCGCTCATCGACAGAAATCTCGAGGAGGCGGGGCTGCGGAACCTGCCGGGGGCGTTTCTCGCGGAGATCGAGCGCGGCGGCACCGTGCTGCCTGCGGTATCGCCCCGGGTGCGGCTGCAGGCGGGGGATCGGCTGCTGTTCGTGGGGGTGGTGGATTCCGTGGTGGACCTGGTCCGGGTGCGCGGCCTGGTGCCGGCGCCGGATCAACTGTTCAAGCTCGATGCGCCGCGGGCGGAGCGGCGGTTCTTCGAGGTGGTGGTGTCGCGTTCGAGCCCCATGGTCGGGCTCACCATCCGCGAGGGCAAGTTCCGCACCCGCTACGACGCCGTGGTCATCGCCGTGGCGCGCAACGGCGCCCGGGTGCGGGGCAAGGTCGGCGAGATCCGCATTCAGGCCGGCGACACCCTGCTGCTGGAATCGCGGCCCTCGTTCCTGACCCGGCAGCGCAACTCCCGGGATTTTCTGCTGGTGAGCGAGGTGCGCGACGCCGCGCTGCCGCGCTACGAGCGGGCCTGGACCGCCATCGCCATCCTCGCCGGCATGGTCGGCGCCGCCGCCAGCGGGCTGCTCAGCATGCTCGAAGCGGCGCTGCTGGCGGCCGGCGTCATGCTCATCACCCGGTGCACCAGCGCCGGGGGCGCGCGCAGCCGCATCGACTGGTCGGTGCTCACGGTCATCGGCGCCGCGCTCGGCCTTGGTGAGGCCATGGCGCGCAGCGGCGCGGCGGAGAACGTCGCCACCTGGTGGGTGGCCATGGCGGGGGACAGCCCGTGGCTGGCGCTGCTGGCGGTATACGCCATCACCAGCGTGTTCACCGAGCTCATCACCAACAACGCGGCAGCCGTACTGGTGTTTCCCATCGCCGAAGCCACCGCCGTGAGCCTCGGGGTCAGCGCCTGGCCGTTCGTGGCGGTGGTGATGATGGCGGCCTCGGCGAGCTTCGCCACGCCCATCGGTTATCAGACCAACCTCATGGTGTACGGACCCGGGGGCTACCGGTTCTCGGATTACCTGCGTATCGGCGCGCCCATGAACGTGATGCTGGGACTGCTGGCGGTGCTGCTGGCGCCGATGATCTGGCCGTTCACCCCCTGAACCTAGCGACGGGGCAATGATATGCTCGCCCGACCTTCAACCGAGGAATCGAGCGCATGATCCAGAGACTGCAACGCACCATTGCGCAACTCCTGATCGTCTCCCTGATGGCCACCGCGCCGCTGGCGCCGGCCCGGGCCGGGATCGTCGGCACCGGTGAAGCCATGGCTCTGAGCCAACGCGCCGAGACCGAGGCGCGGGTCAATGCCGTGTTGATGCGCGAGGACGTGCAGGCGCAGCTCGAGGCACTGGGGGTGGCGCCCGAGCAGGCCACCGATCGCGTGGCGAGCCTCACGGACTCCGAGCTCGCCGCGCTCGACGCCAAGCTCGACGAGCTGCCCGCCGGCGGCTCGGTGCTGGGGGTGCTCGGGGCTGTGCTGGTGGTGCTGATCGTGCTCGAGCTGCTGGGGGTCACCAACGTCTTCACCAGCCTCTAGAGGGCCGCGCGCCCGCGCCGGCAGCCGCGCGCGCGCGACGGCGCGCGGGTGGGGGAGCATCGTCCTGGTGCTCTGGGCCGGTCTGGCGGGCTGCGCGCTGATGAGCGAGCGCCCGCCGCTGGCCGGCGGCCCGGTCGAGCTCGACGACACCGCCTTCTTCCCGCAAGAGGACTACATGTGCGGCCCTGCCGCTCTGGCCACCGTGCTCGACTCGAGCGGCGTGGCCGTTCATCCCGACGAGCTCATCGGTGCCATGTACATTCCCGAGCGCCGGGGCACCCTGCAGGTGGAGCTGGCGTCGACGGCGCGCCGGCAGGGGCGCTTGGCCGTGACGCTGGAGATGACCCCGGCGGCGCTGGTTGCCCAGCTCGAGGCGGGCCGGCCCGTGCTGGTGCTGCAGAATCTGGCGTCGCGGCTGGTGCCGGTCTGGCATTACGCCGTGGTGGTGGGTTACCGGCCCGGTGCCGACCGGTTCGTGCTGCGTTCCGGTGGCGAGCGCCGCCTGGAAGTCGGTCGCGGACGGTTCGAGGCGACCTGGGAGCGGGCGGACAACTGGGCTCTGGTGGTGCTCGAGCCCGGGCAGCCTCCGCAAGACCTGCCCCGCGAGGCGTATCTGCAGGCGGCCGCGGATCTCGAGAATACCGGCGCTCACGAGCTGGCGCTCGCCGCCTTCCGCAGTGCCGCGGCGGCCTGGCCCCGGGAGCCGACGGCGGTGCTCGGCGAGGCGAACAACCTCTACTACCTCGAACGTTTCGAGGAGGCCGCGCAAGCCTATCGCCGTCTGCTGCAACGCGAGCCTTCGCACCGGGTGGCGCTCCACAATCTCAGCATGCTGCTGGTGGAACGGGATCGCCCTTGCGCGGCCCGGGCCGTGCTCGCGGATGCGCGCGCTCTGGAGGGGCCGCTGCTGGAGACGGCGCGCCGGGCGGTGGCGCGCGCGGCCGGCCCCCGGTGCGACGGCGACGCCCGTTGACCACCGTCACGCGTTTGCGTCGCACGGGCGGTTGAATCTGCCGCCGTGGCGGGGGCCTTGCATGCTGCGCGGGGCCGGATGTGCCGGCAACCGCAATTGCAAGGAGACGATCATGAACGTTCGATGGTCACTGGGAATTGCACTGCTGCTTTGGCTGCCGTTGGTCCACGCCGCGCCGGGGAACGCGCCTGTGGGCGACGACGATGACGATGCGGTCCGGGTACTGCCTTCCCCCCTGGCGGAAACGGTGCGTGACGCCACCGCCGCCTACCGCGACGTGGAAACCGCCATGGCGGATGGCTACGAGCTGTTCCTCGGATGCGTCAGCGGCCGTCAGGTGGGCGCCATGGGCATCCATTACGTCCGCGCCGACCTCCTCGAGGACGGCGCTGTCGACCCGCGCCGGCCGGAGTCCCTGGTCTACGAGCCCCAGCAGGACGGCAGCCTGGAACTGGTGGGGGTCGAGTACATCACCTTCGCCGAAGTGTGGGACGGCATGAACGAGGCGGCGCCGGTGCTGGCGGGGCAGGTGTTCCACTATACCGGCGAGCCCAACCGCTACCGCATTCCCGCGCACTACGAGCTGCACGTGTGGGCGTGGCGGCGGAACCCGTTGGGCACCTTCGCGGACTTCAATCCGCGGGTGTCCTGCGAGCCCTACGACCCGAGATCCTGAGCCGGGCAGGGCGATTGGGATATCAATGGGGTTGCCGCTCCGCCTGGCGCGGAGCGGTTCCCGAGGGATTGGCGTAACGGTCGTTCAGCGCCTGGACGAACCGGTCGGCCTGGGCCAGCACGGCGTCGAGCTGGCGGCGCGTGCGGCGGGTCCAGCCCCGGGGCTGGGACGAGGCCAGCGAGCGCCACCAGGCCTTGCGGTTTCCGGCGAAGGCCTTCTGCAACAGCTCGCGGTCGTCGCCACGGACCGAGGCATCGCGTTGCAGGCTGCGGGCGACCGTGCGTCCGGCGAGGCGCTTGACCAGCACGTGCAGATACGCCAGCACCGCTACCACGACCAGGGTGACGATGATCTGCGTGGTGCCGCTCAACTCGGCGATCGGGGTAAAGCGCAGCCCGTCCCAGTAGCCCCCGGCGATGCTCCAGGCGAGAAAGCCCGCCGCCAGCACGGCCAGCAGCGCCACGCTGCCCCACAGGGTGCGGCGGCGCCAGCTCCGACGGGCGGCCACCAGCCGGGGCACGATCTCGTCGCGCAGGTGCCGGGCCGTCTTCTCCAGCACGCCCACCACCCGGTAGGCGCGTTCCACCTCCACCTGCTCGATGCGCGCCTCGATGTCCGCGAGGTCTTCGTCGCGCTTGCGGCGCAGGCGGTCGCGCACCTGCTCGTCCTCCATGGGCAGCGCCGCGTCGCGGGCGTAGATGCGATAGAAGCGTCCGGCGGTGAGCCCGTGCTGGGCCAGCGCACGCTGCCAGGCGGCCACCACCTCCTCGGGGTTGTCCTCCCTGGCGGCGTTGTCGATCTGGTTGAGTATGTAGAGGAACTTGCTGGCGTCGGCGCGGCTCACGGTATCGCCCACCAGGTGCGTGAGGGTGTCACCCATGGCGCCCGGTTCCGGGTGCCGGGCGTCGAAGAACACCAGAACCAGATCCGAGAGGTCGATGATGTGGTCGGTGATCAGCAGCGTGGAGGAGCGCTGGGCGTCGGCGTCGAAACCGGGGGAATCGATGAAGATCTTGCCCCGCAGCGGCTCCGCCCGGCAGGTCTTGAGCTGCAGGTACGAGTCCACTCGGCGCCCCTCGCCCTCGGCCACCTGCTCGATCTCGTGGCTGATCTGGTAGAAGGGGAACCGCGGGTCGCTGTCGAGGGCGAGCCCGGGCAGCACCGAGGCGTCGTCGTCGGCGCCGTAGCAGATCACCGTGAACTTGTCGTCCACCGCCTGGTTACCGGTACGTTGTAGATTCCTGCCGGTGTACTGGTTGAGGAAGGTGGACTTGCCGGCGGAAAAGGTCCCCAGCACCGAGATGACGGGCCACCATGAAACGCGGGTGGCGAAGGAGTCGTCGGCGCTCATGAGGCCGAGCTTGCGGGCCACCACGTCGAGCTCCTGAAAGCTTTTGACCGCCCCGGCGAGCACCGGGTTCTCGCGCTCGAGATGTTCCTCGAGCCGCCGAATGCGCTCCTGCGTGGTGGTTTTTGTCATTCCGGGTGCCGGATCCCTCGCCTGTGAATGAACGTCCCCCGCCGCGGCGCCATGCAAGCTTCATGCAAAAACGCTTGCCTTGCAACACGGTACGGAACTTGCCCGCGTGAGGCTCGTCGGGCGGCTTGTGTCACCGGCCGTTCCTGCTTCATGGTGACCGGTCATCGACGTGGATAGGAGCTCACGTGTCCCCATCATCGAGCTGGCGCACGCGCTATCTGACCCGGCCGCTGTTCCGTCGGGTGAAGTCGGCGCTGCCGGGCATTTCCGCCACCGAGCGACAGGCCCTGGAAGCCGGCGACGTGTGGTGGGAAGCGCAGCTGCTCTCCGGCGCTCCGAACTGGGACGAGCTGCTCGACGGCATGCCGGGCTACCGACTGAGCGCCGAGGAGCAGGCGTTCGTGGACGGTCCGGTGGCGGAGCTGTGCGCCATGATCGACGACTGGCGCATCAACTTCGAGCTGCGCCGGTTGCCGCCGGAGATCTGGGCGTTTCTGCGCCGGCACAAGTTCTTCGGCATGATCATTCCCCGCGAGTACGGAGGGCTCGGCTTCTCGGCCGCCGCCCATTCCGAGGTGGTCTCGCGGCTCTCCACCCGCAGCGCCGCGGTGGCGGTGACGGTGATGGTGCCGAACTCTCTGGGGCCGGGGGAGCTGCTTCTGGAATACGGTACCGACGAGCAGAAGGCCTACTATCTGCCGCGGCTGGCGGACGGCCGGGAGATCCCCTGTTTCGGCCTCACCAGCCCGGAAGCGGGATCCGACGCGTCCGCCATGACCGATACCGGCGTGGTGTGCTACGGCGAGGTGAACGGCGAACGGGTGCTGGGGGTGCGGCTCAACTGGCACAAACGCTACATCACCCTCGGTCCGGTGGCGACCCTGCTCGGCCTGGCGTTCCGGCTCCGGGACCCGGACGGCCTCCTGGGCGGCCCGGCCGAGCGCGGCATCACCCTGGCGCTGGTGCCCACCGACGCGCCGGGGGTGGATATCGGCCGCCGCCATCTGCCGTCGCTGCAGGCGTTTCAGAACGGCCCGAACTGGGGCCGCGACGTGTTCCTGCCACTGACCGCCATCATCGGTGGCGAGGCGCGGATCGGCCAGGGGTGGGAGATGCTGATGTCGGCGCTCTCCGCGGGCCGGAGCATCTCGCTGCCGGCGCTGTCCGCCGGGACGGTGAAGCTGGCGGCCCGCACCACCGGCGCCTACGCCCGCATCCGCGAGCAGTTCGGCCTGCCCATCGGCCGATTCGAGGGGGTGCAGGCGCGTCTGGCCCGGATCGCCGCCCTCGGCTACGAGCTCGAGGCCGCCCGGCAGGTCACCACCCTGGCCATCGACGGCGGGCACGCGCCAGCGGTGGCCTCGGCCATCATCAAGTCCCAGGCTACCTTCCGCGCCCGGGACGTGGTGAACGATGCCATGGACGTGCACGGCGGGAAGGCAGTGTGCGACGGTCCGAGCAATTATCTCGGCAACCTGTTTCGCGCCATGCCGGTGGCCATCACGGTGGAGGGCGCCAACATCCTGACCCGCAATCTGATCATCTTCGGGCAAGGTGCCATCCGCTGCCACCCGTACCTGCTCGAGGAGATCTTCGCGGCCGGCGACGACGACCCGGAGCGCGGGCTCGAGCGTTTCGAGGCGGTCATCTACCGCCACATCCGCTATGCTGCCGGAAACTTCGGCCGCGCCCTCGGCCACGCCCTCACCGGCGGCCGTCTCGCGGGACGTCCGGCCGCTGCCGGCGGCAAAGCTGCACGCCACTATCGTCAACTGGGCCGATACTCGGCGGCGCTGGCGTTCGTCACCGAAGTGGCGCTGGTGCACCTCGGCGGCGACCTCAAACGCAAGGAGATGATCTCCGCCCGCCTCGGCGACGTCCTGAGCGAGCTCTACCTCGTGAGCTGCGTGCTCAAACGGTTCCACGGTGACGGCGCGCCCGAGGGCGAGGTGCCGCTGGTGGCCTGGTGCTGCGAGTGGGGCTTCGCCAACATCGAGCGCAGCTTCGACGAGGTGTTCGCCAATTATCCGAGCCGCGCCCTCGGCGGCTTCATGCGCGCGGCGGTGCTCCCGTTCGGGCGTCGCCGGCGCGGGCCGTCCGATGCTTTGTCGAAGCAGTGCGCCGAGCTGGTCATGACCCCCGGTGCGGTGCGCGACCGGCTCACGGCGGGCGTCTACCCGGGGCAGTCCGGGGATGGCGTCGCGACCCTGGAGCAGGCCTTCAAGCTGGTCACCGGCAGCGCCGCCATCCGCGAGCGTATGAAGGAGGCGGGCGTGGCGGACGCCGACACGGCGGCGGCCCGGGACATCATCAGCGAGGACGAGCGCCGCGCCCTGCAGGCGGCCGATCGGGCGGTGGCGGAAGCGACGGCTGTGGACCACTTCGACGTCGAGACCCTGTCGCCCTCCGATGAGG
>JBMCWS010000056.1:0-17868 GCA_048621375.1 Pseudomonadota bacterium
GGGCTGATCCGGGGCGAGCGCGGTGCCCGCCGCAACCCCTGCGGTCGCCTCAACTTCGGCATCGTCGAGCTCACCCGGCGCAGCGCGGCGGAAGCACCGTGGCTGCGCTTCTATCTCTATTCCCACCGCGGCAGCGAGCCGCTGTGCCTGTATCGCTCGCCGCCCATCGACTGCGGAACCGCGGCCGACCCGCCGTCGGCGTCGCCGACCGCGGCGGGACAGCTCTACAAGGTGCCGTAGCCTCTAGCTCCAGCCTTCGGCGCTGATGGGCAGACGCCGCACGCGCTCGCCCGTGGCGGCGAAGATGGCGTTGGCCACGGCCGGCGCCAAGGGCGGCAGCGCCGGCTCGCCCAGCCCGGTCGGGGGGTAATCGCTCTCGACGAAGTGCACGTCCACTCGGGGCGCCCGCGAGAGGCGCAGCAGCGGGTACTCGTCGAAGTTCGTCTCCCGGGCGCGGCCGTCCTCGAACGTGATGCGCTGCTCCAGCATGGCGCTCAAGCCGTCGATTACCGAGCCCTGCACCTGATTCTCGGCCCCCGAGAGATTGACGATGGGGCCCACGTCGGCGGCGACCGTCACCCGATGCACGTTCACACGCTTGTTTTCGGCGACGCTCACCTCCGCCGCTTCGGCAACGTGGCCGGCGTGGCTGAAGTAGAAGGCGAGCCCGAGGCCGTGGCCATCCGGGAGCGGCCGGCCCCAGCCGGCCTCGTCGGCGGCGCGCCGGATCACTCCGGCAGCGCGGCCGGTATGGAGCGCCCAGGCGTCACCTTCCTCGAGCCAGCGCGGCTCGCCGAGCAGCTCGAGCAGAAACGCCACGTGATCGCGCCCGGCGGCGGTGGCGAGCTCGTGCAGAAAGCATTGGTGGGCGAAGGCGATGACGTTCGAGCGCGGAGCGCGCCAGGGGCCGCAGGGCGTCTGCCAGGGCAGCATGGTCCGGGTGATGCGATAAGTGGGCACGAACGGCGCCGGGTAGACGTCGCCGCTGATGCTGCCGCCGGTGACCGGCGTCTCGCCGTCGTGGCTGAAGGTGATGAAGTGGTTGCGCCAGCCGGTGAGCTGGCCCCGGTCGTCGAGGGCGCCCTCGAGGGCATGGAAGCCGCCGGCCCGGTAGAAGTCGTGGGCCATGTCGTCTTCGCGCGTCCAGGTCAGCTTCACCGGTGCGTCCACCCGCCGGGCGATGGCGGCGGCTTCCGCCACCGGGTCGTTGATCAGCCGCCGGCCGAAGCCGCCCCCCGCGCGCATCTGATGGACGGTGACGGCCTCTTCGCCGACTCCGGCGGCGGTTGCGGCGGTGGTGCGGGCCCGCTGCGGTGTCTGGGTGGGGGCCCAGACCTCGAGCACGCCGTCGTGCCACCAGGCGGTGGCGTTCTGCGGCTCGAGCTGGGCGTGGCTGAGAAACGCGTACTGGTAGAACCCGGACACGGTCCCGGCCGCGTTCTCGAAGGCGGCGGCGACGTCGCCTTTGTCGACGACGGTGTCCTCGCCTTCCCGGTCCGCCAGGGCGTTGGCGCGCTCCCGGGCGGCGCTCCAGCTATCGTCCGCGGCCTCGGATTCGTCCCAGGCGACGTCGAGGCTACGGCGGGCCTTGAAGGCCGACCAGGTATCCTCGGCCACGATCGCGACGCCGGGCGCGAGCCCGGTGGGATCGCTGCCGCCCTCCAGGACGAACGCGTCCAGCACCCCGGGAAGCCGTTTCACGGCGTCGAGATTGGCGCGTTGCACGCGCCCGCCCCGGGCCGGGCATTTGACGTAGGTGGCGTAGCGCATCCCCGGCAGGTCCTTGTCGATGCCGAACAAAGCTTCGCCGGTCACCAGCGCGCGGTTGTCCACGCCGGTGATGCGCTTGCCGAGCAATCGATACTCGGCGGGCGACTTGAGCTCCACCGACTCCGGGTCCGGCATCTCGAGCCGTGCGGCCGTGGATGCGAGCGCCTGGTAGCCGAGCTCCCGCCCGGTGGGTGTGTGGATGACCCGGCTGTCCCGGGTCTCGCATTCCCCGGGGTCCACCTCCCAGCGCAAGGCGGCGGCTTCCACCAGCATCTGCCGGGCCGTGGCGCCGGCCCGGCGCATGGGGGTCCAGCGCGTGGGGATGGAGCGCGAGCCGCCGGCGACCTGGCGATCGTAGCGCTCCGCGTCGATCTCCGATTGGACCACCGTCACGTCTTCCCAGGCGGCGTCGAGCTCCTCGGCGACGATCATGGGCAGGGCGGTCTTTACCCCCTGACCCACCTCCGGGTTCGGGGCGTAGATGACGATGCCGGCGTCGGAGGTCTGCACGAACGCGTTGGGCTGGAACGGCGCGTCGCCGTCGCCGGCGGCCGGCTCCGACGCCTCCGGCGCGCATCCGGTGGTGACACCCAGCATCAGCCCGCCGCCCGCGAGTCCGGTGAATCGGAGGAACGTGCGGCGGTCGATCTTGACCACCCGGGGGTCGGTGTTCTCAGGCTTCATGGGCACCCCCTGCGGCGTCCAGGACCGCGGCGCGGATGCGGATGTAGGTGCCGCAGCGGCAGAGCGCCGGGTCGAGGGCCGCATCCACGTCGTTGGGTGACGGGTTCGGGTTGTCCTCGAGCAGCGCCGCAGCACGCATGATCTGCCCGGCCTGGCAGTAGCCGCACTGGGGCACGTCGTGGTCGATCCACGCCTGCTGCAACGGGTGGAGACTGCCGTCCGCCTGCTCGAGCCCCTCGATGGTGGTGATCTCGGCGCCCTGCACCGCGGCCGCCGGCACCGAGCAGCTGAAAGTCGCCTTGCCGTCCACGTGCACGGTGCACGCCCCGCACCGGGCGATGCCGCAGCCGTACTTGGCGCCCACCAGCCCCAGGTGATCGCGCAGGACCCACAGCAGCGGCGTGTCGTCGTGAACCACGGCCACCTCGTGGACCCGGCCGTTGACGTTGATGCGCATCGTCCCTCCCGCGGTTGCATGCCCTGTGGGGTGTCATGGTACACACCCGCGGCCGCTGGGAGCGACCGTCAGCCGCGCCGCGTCACAGCTTCCGCAGAATCGCGGCTCCGCACGAGTAGCCGCCGCCGAAGGCGGTGGTGGCGACGATGTCGCCCGGGGCGACGTCACCGCCGGCGAGCTCGAGGGTGATCGGAATACTGGCGCAGCCGGTGTTGCCGAGTTGATCGACGGTGACGAGACAGCGTTCCACAGGCAGCCCCAGGGCCTTGGCGACGTGGGTGAGGATGCGCAGGTTGGCCTGGTGCGGCACCAGCCAGGCGATGTCGGCCACCGTGAGGCCGAGACTCGCCATGGCGGTGCGGGTTTCGTCGGCCAGGTACTCGCACGCCCGGGCGAACACGTCACGGCCCTCGTGCATCACCAGCCCGTGCTGACCGAGGATCGGGTCCAGGCCCAGGGCCTCCGGCCCCTTGCCGGCGCAGGCCACGCCCCGCGAGCGGGCGTATTCCAGCGAGTAGGCGGCGTTCTCCTGCACGTCCGAGATCACGGCGGCGGCGGCGCCGTCGCCCCACAGGTGGCCGGAGAAACGGTCGGCGTCGTCGCTGTAGCGGCTGTTGTGCTCCGAGGCCACCAGCAGCACTCTGCGCGCCTCGCCGCTGCGCACCATGATGCGCGCGAGCTCCAACCCGCTGATGAACGACGAGCACGCGGAGGAGAGGAAGTACACCCTCGCTTCCGCGATCCCGAGCTCGCGCTGCAGGCGGAACGGCATGGTGGAGAGGGTGTCTTCGGGGGTGTAGGTGGCGCCGATGATGAGATCCACGCCGGTCAACACCGAAGGGCGCTTCTCGAGCAGCCTGCGCACCGCGGCGAGGGCCATGGACGTGGTGGTTTCGTCCGCGGCCGCCCGGGAACGGGCGTGGATGCCGGTGCGGGCGACGAACCATTCCGGCTCTTTTCCGGTGAGCTCGCTGAAGCGGGCATTGTCGACACGGGCTTCAGGGACGTAGGCCCCGATGTCTTCGAGGTAAACGATGACGGCATCCTCGGCAATGACGGAACGCTGGGCATTTTAAACCACCGCCCGGCGTTGAAACATCGTCAATCGGCCCCTCCAAACGCCCGGCCGCGTGTCCCATAATAGCAGCCAGCGGCAACCATCCACCGGCTTTACATTCGACGAGGCACATCGTGAGCGATTTCGACCGACAGCTCGAGAAGATTCGTAGTGGCAAGGGCTTCATCGCCGCCCTGGACCAGAGCGGCGGCAGCACCCCCAAGGCGCTGCGTCTGTACGGCGTCGAGGAGGACGCCTGGTCCAGCGAGGAGGAGATGTTCGACCTGGTGCACGAGATGCGCACCCGCATCATCACCAGCCCGGCCTTCAACGGTGACCGGATCCTGGCGGCCATTCTGTTCGAGAACACCATGGACCGGCAGATCGAGGGCCGGCCCTCGGCGGAGTATCTGTGGCAGGTGAAGCAGGTGGTGCCCATACTCAAGGTCGACAAGGGCCTCGCCGAGGAGAGCGACGGCGTCCAGCTCATGAAGCCGATTCCGGATCTCGATGCGCTGCTCGAGCGTGCCCGGGCCAACGGCATTTTCGGCACCAAGATGCGCTCGGTGATCAAGCAGGCCAGCGAGAGCGGGATTCGCGCCATCGCGGAGCAGCAGTTCGAGCTGGCCCGGCGCATCATCGCCGCGGGGCTGGTGCCCATCGTCGAACCCGAGGTGGACATCAAGTGCCCGGAGAAGGCGAAAGCCGAGGCGATGCTGAAAGCGGAGATCCTGCGCGAGCTGAATGCCCTGGACGCCGAGCAACGGGTGATGCTGAAGCTGACCCTGCCGGAGCAGGACAATTTCTACATGGACCTCATCGAGCACCCCAACGTGGTGCGGGTGGTGGCGCTCTCCGGCGGGTATTCCAGGGACGAGGCCAACGAGCGCCTGGCCCGGCAGAATCGAATGGTGGCGAGCTTCTCCCGCGCCCTCACCGAAGGCCTCACCCGGCAGCAGTCTGACGCGGAGTTCAATGCCGCCCTGGATCGATCGGTGCAGAGCATCTACGACGCCTCCATCACCTGATCGCGCCGGCCTTCGCCCCGATGCCCCGCAGCGCCGAGTTCCGCTTCTACGCCGAGCTCAACGACTTTCTCGAGCCGGCAGGGCGGGGGCGTGACCGGCTGTACCACTTCGACGGCCGTCCAGCCGTCAAGGACGCCATCGAGGCTCAGCAGGTGCCGCACACCGAGGTGGCCATGATCCTCGCGAATGGTGTGGCGGTGGGATTCGGCCACCACCTGTGCGGCGGTGAGCGGGTGGCGGTGTTTCCGGCATTCGCGCGCTTCGACGTCACGGGGCTCGCGGTGACGCCGGCCCGCAGGCGGGGCGAAGTCGCTGCCGGCCTGCGCTTCGTGGTGGACGTCAATCTCGGCAAGCTGGCCCGCTGGCTGCGGCTGCTCGGCTTCGACACGTGCTACGGCAACGACATCGACGATCCGGAGCTGGTGCGGATCGCCGTGCGGGATCGGCGGGTGCTGCTCACGCGCGATCGTCGTCTGCTGCACCACAAGGCGCTCGCGCACGGCTACTGGGTGCGCGCGGTGGATCCGGAGCGTCAGGTAGCGGAGGTGATGAATCGCTTCGCCCTGCGCTCCGCCATACGCCCCTTCCATCGCTGCCTGGCCTGCAACGGCCTGATCGACCCCGTTCCCAAGCAACGGGTGGCGCACCGGCTGGAACCCGGCACGCGGCGTCACTACGACACGTTCTACCAGTGCCGCGACTGCGCCAAGGTGTACTGGAAGGGGCCCCACTTCGCGCGCCTCGAGGATGCGGTCGAGCGGATGTCCGCGCCGGCGCTCACGTGAGCCGGCGGATTTCGCGACCGGGCTGGCGCTGGCTCGCGGCCGTGAGCCTGTTCGGGTTCGCCCTCGCCGGGTTCGCCAGCGGCGTCTCGCTCACCGAGCAGCCCGATGTGGGCGAAGCGGGCTGGCTCACCATCGCCTACTACAGCCTGGGTCTGTTCGTCTTCGGTGGTCTGGACGTGGGCATGCCGGTCGGCGGCCCGGCAGCCGGCCGGGTGCTGCTGTGGGTGGCCTATTTCGGCTCGCCGCTACTCACCGCTTCCGCGGTGATCGACGCGCTCATGAAAGTCATGGCGCCGAACCGCTGGCGGCTGCGGCGCCTGCACAATCACGTGGTCATCGTCGGCGCCGGCAACCTCACCCTCACCTTCCTGCGCGTTCTGCACCGCCACCGGCCGGGCGTCGACGTCGTGGTTGTGGTGTCGGCCGTGGAAGCCACCCGGCGTCAGGAACTGGAGCAGACGTTCGGCGTCACCGTCGTGCTCGGCGACCCCACCCACGACTTCGTGCTGCGGCAGTTGCGGCTGCATCGGGCGAGCCGGGTGGTGTTGCTGCCGGACGACAACTTCGAGGCGTTCGAGGCGGCGAGCAAGATCCTGCGACGGTACCCGGGCCTGAAGGGACGGATCATCCTCCACAGCCACAACCTGCGCTTCCTGCGCACCATGCAGGAGACATCGGTGGGTCAGCGCTGCATCTGTTTCAACAGCTACCATCTGGCCGCAGCCGGCCTGGTCCGCGATCAGCTCCTTCAGCATTTCCATCGCACCCGGGTGGAGGACGTGGTGGTGCTTGCCGGTTTCGGCCGGTTCGGCCAGACCATCCTCGAGGAGCTGCGTGACGCCGCCGCCGGTGAGGTGAGCGTGGTGGGGATCATCGACGTGGATGCCGAGCGGCGCGTGCTGGTGGTGCACGAGCAGGGATATCTCGAGGACGGCTATCGTCGGGTGGTGGTGCAGGGCAACGTCGGGCACCCGGAGGTATGGCGCAAGCTCGGCGCGTCCGTGGACCTGTCGCGCAACGAGCCCACGGTGATCCTCGGGACCGGGGCGCCCACCGAGAATCTGCGCGCGGCGCTCTGGGTCAAGCAGCAGTGGCCGGAGGCCCTGGTGTTCGCGCGCACCAACGACGTGTCACTGTTCGCTGACGAGCTGGGTGCCGAGCACCACATCCACAGTATCAGCATCACCCGCCTGGTGGAGGAACACATCCCCGCGCACTGGCTCGGGGTAGCGGAGTACTGAGTACTCAGTACTCCGTACTCAGTACTTTCTAACCGAGCTGTTTCTCGGCGTGTTCCCAGTTGACCAGCTTGTCCAGCCACGCGTCGACGTAGTCGGCGCGCCGGTTCTGGTAGTCGAGGTAGTAGGCGTGCTCCCAGACGTCGATGGTCAGAAGCGGTTTCCTGCCTTCCGCCAGCGGGTTCACCGCGTTGGGGGTCTTGCTCACGGCGAGCTTGCCGTCGTCTTCCACCAGCCAGGCCCAGCCGCTGCCGAATTGGGTGAGCGCCGCGTCCTTGAACTGGCTCTTGAAGGCATCGACGCTGCCGAAATCGGACTCGATCCGGTTCTTCAGCGTGCCCGAGGGCTCGCCGCCGCCGCCGGAGCGCATGCAGTTCCAGTAGAACGTGTGGTTCCACACCTGCGCGGCATTGTTGAACAGGCCCTGCTGTTGCGCATTCCCGTAGGTCTTCTTGATCAGCTCCTCGAGGGAAAGCGACGCCAGGTCGTCTTTGCCTTCCAGCAGCTTGTTGAGGTTGTTCACGTAGGTCTGATGGTGCTTGCCGTAGTGAAACCCGACCGTGTCCGAGGAAATGACGGGATCCAGGGCGTTCTCGGCATAGGGTAGTGGGGGTAGTTCGTGCACTTCGCGTACTCCTTGCACAACGTTACATGACACCGGGCGGTCAAGTTACCGGTCCGCCCACGTCGCGGCCACCATACCGAAACGGCACTCGGGAATCGAGGGAGCACGTCAATCACACCGCCCCGGGCGAATGAACCGGTGAGCCGTTACAGGCGCGGGTCCACGGTGCTCGAGGCCTCCGGCAGCTCCGAGAGCACTTCCACCAGCACGTCGAGCTCGACGGGCTTGGTGAGGTGGGCGTTGAAGCCGGCCTCCTGGGTGCGTTTGCGATCGCTGGAGCGGCCGTATCCGGTCAGCGCCACCAGCGGCAGGTCGCACAGCCGGGGATCTTTCCGCACCGCGTCCGCCAGCTCGTACCCGCTCATGTCGGGCAGACCGATGTCACAGAGCACGATGTCCACGTGCTCGCGGTGCAGCTTTTCCATGGCGTCGCCGCCGGTGGCGGCCACGCTCACCGAATGGCCCTGCATCTCGAGGACGAGCTGCAGCATGTCGGCGGCATCGTCGTTGTCCTCGACGATGAGCACGCGACGGGATGCCTGCTCTCCGGCGCCGGCGCTGCGGTCGCCGTGTTGCGGCTGCTCGGCCAGCGGCAGACGCACCACGAACTCGGCACCCTGCCCCGGTCCCTCGCTGTGGGCTTCCACCTCCCCGTCGTGGAGCGTCACCAGGCGTTTGACCAGCGCGAGTCCCAGGCCCAATCCGCCGACGGAGCGGGAAATGTCCTGGGCCTCCTGAAGGAAGGGCTCGAAGATGCTGGTCAGCATCTCCGGGCGAATGCCGGCGCCGGTGTCGCTGACGCGGGCGACGGCGCGACCCTCGCGCGCCTCGAGGCTCACCGAGATCACCCCCGGGGAATCGGTGAACTTCAGGGCGTTGCTGATCAGGTTGTCGAAAATCTGCGCCAGCCGCACGTCGTCTCCCGAGACGTATACCGGCTCCGGCGGCAGATCCCGCCGCAGCTCCAGGCCGCTGCTGGCGAGCTGCGCGCTGCGGTCCTGGAGCACCCCTTCGACCACCTGTCGGAGGTCCACGGGCTTGCGGTCCAGGGTGATCTTGCCGCGGGCGATGCGGGAGATCTCCAGCAGACTGTCGATGAGCCGGGTCATGTGGGTGGACTGACGCTCGAGCACCGCCCAGGCCCGCCGCAGGCGCGGATCCTCCGGCTCCGCCAGATTCACGAGCTCCGCGGCGCTGCGTACCGCCGCCAGCGGGTTGCGGAGCTCGTGCCCGAGCATGGCGAGGAACTCGCTCATCTGCCTTTCCGACTCCTGGAGCCGCTCGGCGTAGTCGCGCTGCTCGGTGATGTCGGTATTGGTGCCGAACCACATCACCACCTCGCCCGCGTCGTTGCGGATGGGTTGCGCGCGGGAGAGGAACCAGCGGTACTGCCCGTCTTTGCCGAGCAGCGGAAACGTATCTTCCCACGGTTCGCCGTTGCGGAAGCACTCCAGAAACTTGGTGATCACCCGTTGCCTGTGGTCGGGATGATGCACCCGTTCCCAGACCCCTTCCTCCACCTCTTTCTCGGTCATGCCGGTGTAATCGAACCAGCGCTTGTTGTACCAGAAGATCCGGCCGTCGGGATGGGCCATCCAGGCGAACTGGGCGATGTTGTCGGCGAGGGTGCGGAAGCGCTTCTCCTCCTCCATGAGGGCGTGTTCCGCGCGCACGCGGTCGGTGACGTCGACGCTGCCGCCCACGATGCCGCGGAACTCGCCGTCGGAGCCGAATCGGGGCCGCCCCCACGACTCGATCCTGCGGCATTCGCCGTCGTGCCGGGTGACCCGGGCGGTGGCGTGGTACTCGCGGCGTTCGCGCAGGGCGCGCTGGAACTCGCCGAGGTAGTCCGCGTCGTCCGGGTGGATCAGGCGCTCCCACTGATGGCCGTAGAGCTGCTCGCGGTCCAGCCCGAAGAATTCGGCGTAGGTGTCGTTCACCATCTGCAGCCGGCCCTCGGCGTCATGAACCCAGATGATCAGTGGCAGACCGTTGGCCATCTCCCGGAACTGCGCCTCGCTTTCCTTGAGCGCGGCCTCGCTGTTCTTGAGGTCGCTGATGTCCAGCGCCAGGCCCACGAGACGCCGCACGCTGCCGTCCTCGTTGCGCTCGAGTGCCGTATTGACCCCGCGGATCCAGATCCAGTGGCCGTCGCGGTGGCGTATGCGCACTTCCACCCGGTACGAGGGCTGCCGCCCGGACATGAAATCCTCGTAGCGCTCCCGCACCACGGGCCGGTCCTCGGGATGGATACGCTCGAACAGCCAGGGGATGAACCGATCGTAGCTCGGCAGCTCGCTGTCCCGGTAGCCGAGGATCTGACCCCACTGGTCGCTGTAGTAGGTCGGGCCTTCCAGGGGGACGGCGTGCTCGAACACCGCGCCGCGGGCGGCTTCCCACGCGAGCTCGAGCATCTGCATGGTCTCGCGCAGCCGCTCCTGGGTGAGGGTCTGGGGGGTGGTTTCGAAGCTGGTGCAGAATATGGCTTCGACACGCCCATCATCGCCCGACACCGGGGTCAGCGCGAACTCGAAGTGGCGCTCCTCTGGCAGGCCATGGGTGCGCGGCACCAGACGAACCCCGTCGCGTCTGCCGGTCTCGCCGGCGAACGCGCGCTCGATCTCGGCGTCGAGCTCGCAGGCGAGCTCCGGCCAGACCCGGGTGAGAGGCTTTCCCAGCGCCTCCGGGTGGCGCCGGGCGAGGACGTCGGCGAAGCAGTTGTTGTAGAGCAGCAGCCGCTGCTCGCCGGCAATCACGAACATGGGCTGATTGGCGCCCAGCATGATGTTGGTTACGCAGCGCAGGCTCCGGGGCCAGGTACCCATGGCCCCGAGGGCGGTTCTCGACCAATCGAAGTCGCGCACGCGCGCTTCCATGCCGTCGCCGGCGCCCGCCCGGGTGCGGTCGGGCTGGTTTCCTGCCATAAGCCCTCCGGCTGATGGGGCCTGGCGGTCCGGCGCAGGCCCAGTGGCTTGTTAGACAAGCGGTTGCCCGGAGGTTCCCGGCCGGGCCTGGTCCCGGGGATGCGCCAGCAGCTCCTGTTCGAGGCGCCGGGTATTCTCCAGTGGCGAGGCGCCGCCTCCGGAGATGAGCCGATAGGCCACGGGCACGATGAACAGGGTGAACAGGGTGGCCACGGTGACCCCGCTGAACACGACGATGCCGATGACCTGACGGGTCTCGAAGCCCGGCCCGGTCCCGAGGATCAATGGCAGCGTGCCCGCCGCGGTGGTGAGGGTGGTCATGACGATGGGGCGCAGGCGTACCTCGCAGGCCTGGACCAGTGCCTCGGTGAACGCGACGCCCTGGTCCCGGAGCTGGTTGGCGAACTCGACGATGAGAATCCCGTTCTTGGCCGCCAGCCCCACCAGCATCACCAGGCCGATCTGGCTGTAGATGTTGATGGTATTCCCGGTGAGCCAGAGTCCGAGCAACCCGCCGGCCATGGCGATGGGTACGGTGAGCATGATCGTCAGGGGGTGGCGGAAGCTCTCGAACTGCGCCGCCAGGGCCAGGAACACCACGGCGGCGCCGAGCAGCATGACGAACACCATGGAGGCACCGGACTCCTGCAGGTCCCGGGTCTGGCCCTTGTAGTCCACCACCGCATCGTCCGGAAGCTTGTCACGGACCAGCCCTTCCAGGTGCGCCACCGCCTCGCCGAGGGTCGTGCCCGGCGCCAGGTTGGCCTCGAGCGTGATGGCTCGGACCCGGTTGTAGCGGTTCAGGCTGTTGGAGTCGGCCATCTCCTCGAGCCGCACGAGATTGGCCAGCGGAATCAGCTCGTCGGTGGAGGAGGAGCGTACGTAGATGTTCTCCATGGAGGCGGGGGTGCGCTGGGTCTCGCGCTGGCCTTCCAGAATGACCTCGTATTCCTCGCCGTCGTCGATGTACGTGGTCACCCGCCGCGAGCCCAGCAGAGTCTCCAGGGTGCGGCCGATGTCGGCGATGGAGACCCCCAGATCCGCGGAGCGGTTGTAGTCGATCTGCACCCGGACCTGGGGCTGGGTCTCCTTGTAGTCCCAGTCGAGACCCAGCAGGCCCGGGTTTTCCCGGTCCAGCTCTGCGACGAGGAGGTCGCGCCACTCGGCGAGCTGGTCGTAGGTGCCGCCGCCGATGACGAACTGTAACGGCTTGTCGGCGCTCGAGCCGAATCCCTGGCGCATCACCGGGAAGGCGGTCACCCCCGGTAGATCGGCCAGCTTTCCGCGCACCTCGTTCAGGATCTCGAAGCCGGATCGGCGCTGGTCGTGGGGCGACAGCACGAGCACCGAGACCCCGGTGTTGTAGCGCGGCACGCCGCCGAAGCCCCCCGGCAGCCGCACCAGCAGCCGCTGCACCTCGCCGGATTCCACGTAAGGCATCAGCCGGCGTTCGATCTCTTCCATGTACGGCTTCATGTACTCGTAGGTGGCGCCTTCCGGGCCGGTGACGAAGGCGAAGAACGAGCCGCGATCCTCGTCGGGGGTATATTCCCCGGGAATGGTGCGCAGGAGCAGGACGCTCGCCGCGACGATGGCCAGGAATGCCAGCACGGCGAGCCCGCTGTGGCGCAGCACGAAGGTCAGGCACGCGCGGTAGATGCGGTTCACCACGGTGAAGTTGTGGTCGATCATCCGGGTGAGCCGGTTCTCGCTCTCGCTGGCGCGCAGGACCTTGGACGCCAGGGCCGGCGCCAGGGTCAGGGCGACGATGGACGAAAACACCACCGCGGACGCCATGGTGAGCGCGAACTCGGAGAACAGGCGCCCCACGTCGCCTTCGAGAAAGGCGATGGGCACGAACACGGCCACCAGCACTGCGGTGGTGGCGACGATGGCGAAGCCCACCTGGCGGGCGCCGCGATAGGCCGCTACCAGCGGCGTTTCGCCGTAGTGGTCCACCCGGCGGTGGATGTTCTCGAGCATGACGATGGCGTCGTCCACCACCAGGCCGATGGCCAGCACCAGGGCCAGCAGCGTGAGCAGGTTCACCGAGAAGCCGAGGGCGTACAGGGCCGTGAAGGTCGCCACGATGCATACCGGGACCGTCACCGCGGGCACCAGCATGGCGCGCAGACTGCCGAGGAACAGGTAGATGGTGAGTACCACCAGACCCACGGCGATGAACAGCGTCTTGTAGACCTCGTATACCGCGCCTTCCACGAACACCGACGAGTCGTAGCTCTGCTTGAACTCCATGCCCTCCGGCAGCGAGGGGGCGAGTATCGCCATCTCCCGCTTGGCGGCCCGGGCCACGTCCAGAAGGTTGGCCGTGGACTGCCGCACCACCCCCAGGCCCACCTGAGGCTGGCCGTTGCCGCGGAACAGCACCCGATCTTCTTCCGTGCCGCGCTCCACCCGGGCCACGTCGCCGAGCCGCACCAGGTAGCCGTCGTCGCCCTCGGCGATGACCAGTTGCCGGAAATCGTCTGCGTTCTCGAACGCCCGTTCCACGCGCACCGTGAACTGGCGCTGCAGCGACTCCACGTCGCCCGCGGGCAGCTCCACGTTGCCGGCGCGCAACGCGCTTTCCACGTCTGCCACGGTGAGCTCCCGGGCCGCCAGGGCCTGACGGTCGAGCCAGATGCGCATGGCGTAGCGCTGGGCGCCGCCGACGAATACCCGGGCCACCCCGTCGAGCACCGAGAAGCGGTCCACCAGGTAGCGTTCCGCGTAGTCCGTCAGCTCAGGCACCGACATGCGGTCGCTGGTGAGATTGATCCACATGATCACCGACTCGTTGGAGTCGACCTTGCGTACCTCCGGCGGCTCCGCTTCGTCCGGCAGGTTGTCGAGCACGCCGGAGACCCGGTCGCGGATGTCGTTGGCGGCGGCGTCCACGTCGCGTCCGACGCTGAACTCCACGGTGATGTCGCTGCGGCCGTCCCGACTCGAGGACTCGATGAACTCGATCCCTTCCACCCCGGCAATCCGCTCCTCGATCACCTCGGTGATGCGGGTCTCCACCACCGACGCGGCGGCACCGCGATAGACGGTCTCGATGCCGACCACGGGCGGGTCGATGTGCGGGTACTCGCGCAACGGCAGACGGTCGAAGGAAATCAGGCCGAAGGCGATGAGCAGCAGCGAGATGACCGCCGCGAACACTGGGCGGCGGACGGCGGTATCCGAGACGATCATCCGTGGTCGGATCCGCTGGGGCCGGTCTCTGCCCGGGGCTCGAGGAGCTCGGCGATGGGTTGCGTGCCGTCGTCCACCGCGTGGACCCGCACCCGGCTGCCAGGGCGAAGCTTCAGCGTGCCGTGGGAGACGATGGTCTCGCCCGCCTCGAGCCCGGAGACCACCTCGACCTGGCCAGGCATGCGGGTGCCGAGCCGGACGGCGCGCTGTTCGACGGTGTACGGCTCGCTGCCGGTGTCGAGCACCAGGACGAACGTCTCGTCCGCCCGCGGCACCACCGCTTCCTCCGAGATCACCACCGCGTCGCGCTCGTTGCGCAGCAGGTTCAAGGTCATGAGCATGCCGGGCACCAGGTTGCCGTCATCGTTGGGGATGACGGCGCGCACGGTAATGGAGCGGGTGACGGGGTCCACGGTGCTGTCTACCGAGGTGACTGTGCCGGCGAAGGTGCGGTCGGGGAAGGCCGGGGTGGTGGCCGCCACATGGGTGCCCGGTTGCACGGAGGTGAGGTAGACGGCCGGAACCGTGAAATCGAGCTTCATGCGCGAGTCGTCCACCAGGGTGGTGATGACGTCGCCCGGGGATACCAGCGTTCCCGGGCTCACGTGGCGCAGGCCCACGCGCCCGCTGAACGGTGCCGTGATCAGCCGGTCGTCCAGGCGCGAGCGTACCGCTGCGAGCTGCGCCTCGGCGGTGCGCCATTCGCGGCGGCGCTCGTCGAGCAACGATTGCGAGGCGTTGCCCTGCTCTACCAGTCGGGCCACGCGCTGGTGCTGCCGGCGCGCTTCGTCGGCCAGGGATTCGGCCTCGTCCAGCAACGCCGATTCCTCGGCGTTGGTGAGCTGTACCAGCACGTCGCCGGCAGCCACCGTCTGACCGTCCTCGAAACCGATCTCCGAGACGGTGTCGGAGACGCTGGCAGTGATGCGCACCGTCTCGTTGGCGCGCAGGGTGCCCAGGGCTTCCAGGGTGTCGGCCACCTGCTGGCGACCCACCCGCTCGACGATCACCGACACGGGTGCGGCCTCGGAGGCGGCCGCCACGGCCGGCAGCGCCTGCGGCAGCGCCAGCGCGATGGCGAGCAACAAAACGGCGCGGCTTGGCTGGTGCATTTCGACTGATCCGGATGTATGAAGACAGCGACGGACCGCTCGCCCGAGCGGCCCGCTTCTACAGGCGACCGGAAAACTCCGCCTCGAGGCGGGTGTGCTTCCGCGCGGCGCGCCGGCTTTGACCGCCGCGCGCGCGGAAGGTTCATCCGCGGCGGGCGCCGCTACGCGACCGCGTTGCGCTGCTCCTGCAACCGCTCGAGTACCCGCACGTGATCGCGGGTGGCCACCCATTCCGGGCGCGGTTTCGGCGCGTGGAACGGCGCATCGAGTTGATTCTCCACACTATTATAGACGAAGAACAGGTTGGAGCGCGGCACCGGCGACAGGTTGTCGCTGGACGCATGCAGGGTGTTGCACTCGAACAGGGTCACTGTGCCGGGGCCGCCCCGGGCAGCCGCAATGCCGTGCTCCCGGGCCGCCGCTTGCAGGTCCTCCGCCTCGGGCACCCCCACTTGCTGACGCTTGAGCGAGGTCTCCCAGTACTTGTCGGGTGTCTTCCCGAGGGTGGGGTAGAAGGTCCGGTGCGATCCCGGGATCAGCATCAGCGGCCCATTGAGGTCGTTGTTGGCTGTGAGGTTCACGGAAATGCTCACGCAGCGCATGCGCGGCATGCCGTCCTCGGCGTGCCAGGTCTCGAAATCGCTGTGCCAGTCGAAGCCGCGGCCCCGGAACGCGGGCTTGCGGTTCAAGCGCGACTGGTGAATGTAGACGTCGCTGCCGAGGAGCTGACCGGCCATGTCGAGCAGTCGGGAGTCGCGGGTGAGCCGGTCGAAGCGCGCCGATAGCCGGTGGATGCCGAATATGGAGCGGATGACGTCGGAATCCGCTTCGGTGATGACTTCCGGGCGCTCGATCAGCTCGGGGTCGGCGCGGTACGCCTCCAGATCGTCCAGAAACGCCCGAACCTCGCGCGGCTGGAAGAAGTCCTCGAGCACCAGGAATCCGTCGCGCTCGAAGCTCGCGAGCTGCTCGGGGCGCAGGGGGCCGTCACGGCGCTGCGCGGCGTCCGAGTGCAGCACCGGCTCGCGACGCGGAATCGGGTCGCGTCTCTCGTTCAGCCGGGTGGGATAGGGACGATGTTCCACGGGCATATCGATCCTCCTCTTGTTGTCCGGTTGAATGCGGTCGGATCACGCTCCGGCGGCCGTTGGACGCAACAGCCCGCGCCAGCGACAGGCCGCCGATACGGCAGTGTCCTCGGGTTGTCGTGGGGCGGCCGAGGCGCGGCTGCGCGCCCGGCGGCACCGCGGGGCGCAGCTCAGCGCGCCCGCACCGTGCCCGCCGCGGATGCGTGTCGTTCGACGGCGGCGCAGGGTACGAGGGTCAAGATGGGGAGCATTGACGAAAGTTCAAGTGGGCGGGGGCGTCGTCAGCGGAACCGCGGCGGACGTTTCTCGAGGAACGCGCGAAAGGCTTCGCGGGCGTCGTCGTGGGCCATCACCTCCTTGTGGCGCCGGGTCTCGATGTCGATGTAGGTCTCGAGGTCCGCCGATTCGGCGTCCAGGAAGTTCTGTTTCATGGTGGCCAGCGCATGGGGCGACCGCGCCGCGAGTTGCCCGGTCAGGGCCCCCACCTCGGCGGGGAAGGCGTCGTCGTCGAACACCCGGCTCACCAGCCCCATGGACAGTGCCGCTTCGGCCCCGAACTTCTCCGGCAGGAAGTACAGCTCCCGGGCCCGGGCGGCGCCGATCAGGCGGGGCAGGGTCCAGGGGCCGGCCATGTCGCCGGCGGACGCCACGTTCAGAAAGGCGCTGTTGAACGTCGCCGAGCGTGCGGCGAACCGCAGGTCACAGGCACAGGCCCAGCCGAATCCCGCGCCGGCGCACGCGCCGTTGATGGCGGCGATGGTGACCTGGGGCATGCCGTGAAGCTGCGCCGGTATGCGGAAGTGCCGGGTCTCGGTATCGACGTCGGCCTCGCCGTCGCCGCTGAAGTGCTTGAGATCGGCGCCGGGGCAGAAGCCGCGGCCGGCGCCGGTGAGCACGACGACCCGGACGTCCGCGCGCTCCGCCACCTCCGCCAGGCAATCGTGCAGCTCCACCACCATGCGGTTGGTGATGGCGTTCAGGCGCTCGGGGCGGTTCAGGGTGATACGGCCGATGCCCTCGGCGGCCTCGAACTGCAGCGTCTCGAAGCGCGTGTCGCTCATGATTCCTCCTTGCCCAGCCGCGCGAACCGCGGCGCGCGTTTTTCCATGAAGGCCCGGGCACCTTCCACGGCGTCCGGCGCCACCACGAACCGGTTCTGACTTTGCTCGGCCTCTTCGAGAGCCTCGCGGTAACCGGTGCCCAGGTGGCGGTAGACCAGGCGCTTGGTCTCCGCGATGGCGGCGGGTGGCGCGGTGGCGGCCAGGCGGGTGACGTAGTCGCAGGCGGTGGCGACCAGCGCCTCCGGCTCGGTGACCCGATCCACCAGACCGATCGTCGCGGCGTCGTCGGCGCCGATGCGCTCGCTCATCCACAGCAGGTCCAGGGCGGTGCTGACGTTGGTGAGCCGGGGCAGCAGCCAGCTCGAGCCGTGCTCGGCGATGAGGCCGCGCTTGAGAAACACCGTGATGAAGCTGGCGTCGCTGGCGGCGAAACGCCGATCGCACATGAGCGCCAGGATCAGCCCCCCGCCCGCGGCCACGCCATTGACGGCGGCGATCACGGGCTTCGGCACTTCCAGCAGGTAGCTGAACAGGCCGGGCAGCGCCCCGGGGTCGGGCGCCGCCGCAGCCGTCGTCGCGGCGGCTGGCTGCTGTTGTGTGGTTTCGGCGAGCACCTCGACGTCGAGCCCGGCGCTGAAGCCCCGCCCGTTGCCGGTGATGACGATGCCTACCACCCGGCGGTCGTCGCGGGCACGCTCGACGGCGTCGCGAATCTCGCGCAGGGTGCGGTGGGTGAAGGCATTCAACTTGTCCGGCCGGTCGAGGCGGATGAGCGCCACCGGGTCGCGGATTTCGAGCTCGAGGTCGCTGTAGTCGCTCACGACAGGTCTCCTGTCAGAGG
>JBMCWS010000057.1:0-17702 GCA_048621375.1 Pseudomonadota bacterium
GGCGCGAGGCTTCTGGAGCCTGTTCGTAGCGCGCGTGGGCGTGGGCGTGGGCGAAGCCACCCTCGGCCCTTCCGCGTTCTCGATGATCACCGACTACTTTCCCCGGGATCTGCTGGCGCGCGCCCTGTCGGTGTACATGATGGGCGTCACCGTGGGCTCCGGGCTCGCCTACATGCTCGGCGGCTCGGTGATCGCCGCGGTGCAGGCAGTGGGCGACGTTTCCATTCCGGGGCTCGGCACCTTCGAGGGGTGGCAGCTCACCTTCTTCATCGTCGGGCTCCCGGGGCTGCTGGTAGCGGCACTGATGCTCGCCGCCGTCAGAGAACCCCCCCGCCGCGGCCTAGGTTCCGGCCACGCCGATCCGGTTCCGGTGCCGGAGGCCGTGGGCTACGTCTGGAAGCGCCGCAGCGCCTACGGGGCACACATCTTCGGCATCGCGCTGTTCATCATGGTGGTCTACGCCCTGAACCTCTGGGGCCCCACCTACTTCATCCGCACCTTCGGCTACACCAGCCCCCAGGCCGGATGGACCTTCGGCTTGGTCATGATCGGCGCGGGCAGTGTCGGCCTCATGCTGGCGGGGGTGATTGCGGATGCGTGGATGCGCCGCGGCGTTCAGGACGCCTACATCCGCACCATCGTGGCGTCGATGCTCGGCATGTGGCCCTGCGTGCTCGCGCTCGGCTTCATCGCCGACGACCTGCTCGCCGTCGTGGTCATGGCACTGGCGGTCTTCTTCTCGGCGTTTCAGGGAGGCATCGCGGCCGGCGCACTGCAGCTGATGACCCCGAACCGACTTCGGGGGCAGGTGGCAGCGCTGTATTTCCTGATCGCCAATCTGCTGGGCATGGGGCTGGGGCCGACGGTGGTGGCCGCCGCCACGGATTTCGTGTTCGGGCGCGATGACGCCATCGCCCAGGCAATCGCCCTGTGCGGCGGGATCCTCTGCCCACTCGGCGCATTCATCCTCTGGCGCGGCCTGCCGCGCATCCGGGCGCTCCTCACCGAGCAACTCGACATCATGGCGAAAGAACAGCAACCGACTTCGGAGTAATGCCTGATGGCCAACGAGATCCAACGTCAGTTCGTATCCCTGGCGTCCGCCACCTCCGCGCGCAACGGCGCGGGCTTCATGCCCTGCCAGGGCCTGTACTACACGCCCACCGGGGAACGCCCGCGGGTGGCCTTCATCGCCACCCACTACAACGTGGATTTCAGCGAGCACTACCCCGCCGAGTACCTCGCCCGGCGGGGCTACGGCTATCTCGGCTGGAACACCCGGTTTCGCGGCAACGAGGCCTTCTTTCTGCTCGAGCATGCGTTGATCGACATCGGTGCGGGTGTACGCTGGCTCAAGGAGCAAGCGGGCGTGGAGCAGGTGGTGCTCATCGGCAACTCCGGCGGCGGCTCGCTGATGGCCGCCTACCAGTCCCAGGCGAGCGATCCGAACATCCGCCCGGCCCGGGGCCTGGAATTGCCCGAAGCGGTGCTCGACCTGCCCCCGTGCGATTACTACGTCTCTCTGAACGCGCACCCGGGGCGTCCGGAGGTTCTCACCGCCTGGATGGACCCGGCGGTGGTGGACGAGCGGGATCCCGTGGCGACCGACGAGAGCCTGTCGCTGTTCAACCCCGACAACGGCCCGCCCTACTCCGCGGCGTTTCTCGAGCGCTACCGCGAGGCGCAACGGGCGCGCAACGACCGCGTCACTGAGTGGGCCACGAGCGAGCTCGAGCGGCTCGAGCAGCAGGGGCTTTCGGACCGGGCGTTCAATTTCTACCGGGTCTGGGCGGACCCCCGCATGATGGACCCGGAGATCGAGCCGTCGGACCGCGCGCCCCAGAGCTGCTACGCCGGACACCCGCGGGCGGCCAACTATTCGCCGCGCGGCGTCGGCCTGAACAACACCTGCCGAACGTGGCTTTCCATGTGGAGCCTGAAGGAATCCCAGTGCCGGGGCGCGCCACACCTCGGGCGCATCCGGGTGCCCTCGCTGGTGATCCAATCCACGGCCGACACCGGGGTGTTCTCGAGCGATGCCCATGCCATCCACGATGCGCTGGGCAGTCAGGACAGGACGCTGCAGTTCATGGCCGGGGACCACTACCTCACGGAACCCCGAGGCGTCCGCGACGAGGTGGCCGACCGGATCGCAAGCTGGCTGGCCCCGCGACTGTGAGCGCGCGCCCGGCCGTAAGGCCGACCTATGGCGGTCCTCAACTCGCCACCGGCTCACGCCCCGTCGCGGCCCGCAGTCGGTCAGCTTGCGCGGTGTCGAGATACTCGTCGATGCGCGTGATGCGTCCATCGCGCACGGTGAGGAAGATGCACGCGGGGATGAGAATCTCCTCCTCCGGCAAAACGGCCCGCAGCACGTGCCGCTGCAGCACACGGCCGGCGCCGAGCTCGAGGCGCTCGACCACGTCGTAATGCACCTCCGGGACGTTCTCGCAGAGCGACGTGAGCACCCCGAGGCTGGTGACCTTGTCCTGGCAGGCGTTGGTGAAGTTGTGCCAGACCTCGACGTCGTCGGCATACAGCTCGGCGACGGCGCCGGGATTCTTGGATTCGATGGCCGCGAAGAACGCGGCGACGGTTTGCAATTCACTTCGACTCATTGGAGCTCCTCGAATGGCTGACGTGAACCGAGCGGTTTTGACCGCAGCGCAGATCGACGAGGCCGCCGACATGCTGTTCCGGGCGGAGCGCGAGGCAGCTCAGATACGCGCGACTTCGGTGCTCTTCCCCGATATGACCATGGCAGACGCCTATCGCGTTCAGGAAGCCGTGGTGGCGCGCAAGACGCGCGCCGGGCGTCGCGTCGTCGGCCACAAAATCGGGCTTACCTCCCGCGCCATGCAGCAGGCCATGAACATCGACGAGCCCGACTACGGCACCCTGCTCGACGACATGATGTTCGAAAACGACAGCGTGATCGAAGCGGCGCGTTTCCCGGATCCGCGCATCGAGGTCGAGCTGGCATTCGTGCTCGGGGACCGGCTCGTCGGGGCCGACATCGGCGTGGACGAGGTTCTCGCGGCCACCCGCTACGTCATCCCAGCCCTCGAGCTCATCGCCGCGCGCAGCCACCGGGTGGATCCGAAAACCGGCCACACCCGGGGCGTTGTGGACACCATCGCCGACAACGCCGCCAGCGCCGGCGTCGTCCTCGGAGAACGGCTCGATCCCGGCGCCATCGACATGCGCTGGTGCGGGGCGATTCTCACCCGCAACGGCGAGGTCGAAGAGACCGGGCTCGCCGCCGGGGTGCTGGGCCACCCGGCGCAAGGGGCCGTCTGGCTCGCGCGCCGCTTCGCCGCCCACGGCATCGCCCTGGAGCCGGGGGAGATCGTGCTCACCGGGTCCTTCACCCGACCGGTGGCGGTTCGCCGGGGCGACGACTTCACCGCCGATTTCGGCCCTTGCGGCGTCCTCGCCTGCCGGTTCGTGTGAGCCC
Source organism: Pseudomonadota bacterium (assembly GCA_048621375.1). Lineage (GTDB taxonomy): Bacteria > Pseudomonadota > Gammaproteobacteria > Pseudomonadales > Azotimanducaceae > UBA7803. The sequence goes on from JBMCWS010000057.1 coordinate 3,458, forward strand.
ATGGGCGTCACACCTCTTCCACCTCGGAGAGCGGCGGTCCGTCGGCGCCGTGAGCGGATTCCAGATTGGTCATGAGCTGCAGCAGCACCCGGCGAGCGGTCTCGAGATCCTCGCCGGGAATGCCCTTCGTGGCCATGACGTTCACGTCCCGTACGTGTCTCAGCAACGGGTCACGCAGCGAGCGGGCCCGGGGGGTGAGGTACACCCGAATCTTGCGGCGGTCGTAGCCGTCGCGCACCCGGCGCACCAGCCCCGCCGATTCCAGCGAGCGAACCGCGCCCACCGTGCTCGGCTCGCGCATGCTCAGCCGCTCGCTGAGCTCACGCTGGGTGATGCCGTCCCCCCGCCACAGCTCGCGCAGAAAGCGCCACTGGCCGATGGTGATGCCGTGCGGCAATATCCGCTGCTCGAGCGTGCGGGCAAAGGCGCGAAAGGTCAGCCGCGCCAGGTGTCCGAAGCTCTGTAGCGGATCGCCGAAAGGCTCGAGCGCCTCCGACTCTTCCTGGCTCATGGTTGTCATTGCGCTTCGACTCCCCTTTCGATCTGAAACCGCTCAGTATCCGTCGGCCAAGCGCCCGCCGCAAACCATGGGCGCGGCAGAGCCTTCTTCCCGGCATCATTCGGGCCGGGGAAGCTCGAAGGTCGAGCTCACGCGGCAATAGTCGAAGTACCCGAGCCGCGCCACCTGAGCGAGCGCCACCGCATCGACCCGCCCATCGCTGATCACGGCATCGTCGATGTGGATCCCCACCACTTCCCCGAGCACCAGATGGCTGCTGCGGCCACCGGCGCGCGAAGGCAGCGCGACCACGTCCACCACGCGGCATTCCAGAACCGCCCGCGCTTCGCCCACGTGGGGTGGCGCGACGGCCCGGGATACCGCCGGGGTGAGCCCGGCACGACGGAACTCGCTTTCCCCCGGCGGCAGATCCCGCGAGGTCTCGTTCATCATCTGCGCCAGGTGATGAGACACCACGCTGACGGTGAACTCCGGGACCGCACGCACGTTGGCGAGCGTATCCTTGGCGTTCGACCCGTCCGGCCGCGCGTTGGGCCGCGCGTTGGGCGCGAAGCCGACGATGGCGGGATCGGCCGAGAACGCGTTGAAGTACGAAAACGGCGCCAGGTTCTCTACACCATCGCCGGAGAGCGTGCCGATCCAGCCGATCGGGCGCGGCGCCACCAGGGCGTTCAACGGATTGTGGGTGAGGGGCGCCGGACGTGGATCCTCCCTGGGATCGTAATACACGCTCAGCCTCCGAGCCCGCCGCGGTTGGTGGTGAACCCTCCGTGACTGCCGAGAATCCGCGCCGGCTCGCTCAGGTCCTCCTGCCAGAGCAGCGACTCCATGTAGATGTTGAGCGGCTGATCCTGAATCGTCAGCTCGTAGACCGGCTCCCCCTCGTAGGACGCATGGTTGTGCACCGCCCATCCCGGCGCGGAAACCATCAGGTCTCCGGCCTTCCACTCGTAGCGTTTGCCCTCGACCCGGCTGTAACCGGCCCCGTTGAAGTAATAGTTGATGGCGGAGGAGACATGGCGATGGGGCTTGTCGACGATGCCCCCCGGACGAATCGTCAGGGTGGCGAAGAAATTGGGGGTGGTACCATTGAAGCGCTCGGTGCGCGGGTTGTAGAGCAGGTAAAGACGCCTGCCCACGTACTCGCTGCCGAGCGCCTCCAGGCGATCGAGTTTCTCCTTCACCGTGGCCCACGGCCAGTGCAGGGCTTCGGACGCCACCGACGGCGGACTGATCAGAGTCTCGTACGGCATCAGCGAGGCGCCGTCGTCACCGATGGTGAACGTCTCGAGGCCGGCGGGCGCCGGTCCGTCCTCGCCCTCCGGCTCCGGCAACGCCGGCTCCGGCGGATCTTCCTCCGCCAGATGCACGCGCATCATTTCCAGCAGCGCGGCGTTGGAATACGTGAGGCGCGCGTGAAGCTCCCGGGTATGATTGACGTGCCGATAAACGCTGTACGATGGATGGTTCCAGGTGTCGTAACGCCCGTACTCGATGGTCCGATCGCCGACGTGAGCCCGGCCGCCGCCGCGAATGCAGAAATTGACCTCGGTGGCGTTGCGGCGCACCGGCACCGTCTCTTCTCCGGGAAGCAGCACATCGAGTGTCACCTGCACCCCCGGCGTCAGGCCACGTCCCGGCTCCGGTGCCGCGGGATGCACGAACATCACCTGCCGCCGGCCGTTCGCCGGCCGCGGGAGAGCGGCGAGGCGCTCGATTTCGCAGTCGATGGTTTCACCGCTGACGATCACGGGCGGCCAGTCCCGGGCCGGTTTCAGCTGCTGCGGCGGCGTCTTCGTCAGCGGTTCTCCGCTGGCGTCCACCAGCCGGGGCTCGGCGCAATGCATGGCTCGACGACTCCTCGAACAGGGACGGCGCCGGTGGCCCGGCGCCCGATGGTTTTCAAATACTTTGATACCAAAGTATTATCTCCCGAGTCAACGCGACGGGCAGGAGGCGGCGTGATCGATCCTTCGGAGTGGCCCCATGGGGACGTGACCCGGGTGCCCTATTCCGTATACACCGACCCCGACATATTCGAGCGCGAGATGGCGCGCATCTTCTGCGCCTCGAGCTGGGCCTACGTGGGACTGGAAGCCGAGCTCCCCGAGCCAGGCGATTACCTGGTCACCCGCATCGGCGACCGCTCCGTGGTCATCACCCGCGATCAGGACGGCGAGATCCGCGGGTTCGAGAACCGCTGCGCCCACCGCGGGGTGAAAGTGTGCCGCCAGCGCCGCGGCAACTGCCGGGTGTTCGTCTGCCCCTATCACCACTGGTCCTACGACGCCCGGGGGCGCCTCAAGGGCGTACCGTTCATCAAGGGCGTCAAGCAACTCGGCGGGATGCCCGAGGATTTCCGCCGGGAAGACCACCATCTGACCGAGCTCGCCATCACCGTGCGCGGCGGCGTCATCTTCGCCTCGTTCGACCACGACCTGCCCGATCTCGAAACGTATCTGGGCACCACCAACACCGCCTACTTCGATCGCGTGTTCGACGGCCGTGGACTCAGGGTGCTGGGCTACTCCCGGCAGCTCGTTCCGGGCAACTGGAAGCTGATGTTCGAGAACATCAAAGACCCGTACCATGCGTCCCTGCTGCACGTGTTCCTGGTCACATTCGGCCTGTTCCGGGCCGATCAGAAATCCCAGGTGCGCATGGACGACACCGGCGCCCACGCGCTGCTGATTTCCCAGCGCGGTCCGCAGAAGGGCTCCGACGACACCCGCGACATCTCCAATCTGCGGGAGGATTTCACGCTGAACGACCCACGTCTGCTCGATCCGGTCAAGGAGTTCCCCGACGACTCGACCGTGGTGATGCAGACGATCTGGCCGAACCTGATCGTGCAGCAACAGTCCAACACACTCGCGCTGCGCCAGATTCAGCCCCGGGACGCCGGCAGCTTCGAGCTGCACTGGACCTTTTTCGGTTTCGATGACGACGACGAGGCCATGCGCCAGCGCCGTCTGCGCCAGGCCAACCTGATGAGCGCGGCGGGACTCGTCTCCGCTGACGACAGCGAGGTCATCAAGATCGCTCAGGACGGCATCCGCGAGAGCGGCCCCGGCTCGGGCATCATGCTCATGGGCGGACGCGGCACCAACGACGAGACGCACATGGTCACCGAGGTGGCGTTGCGCGCCTTCTACCGCTACTACCGGGAGGTGATGGCGCTATGATCGACGCCGGTACGCGCTTCGAGATCGAAGACCTCTACGCCGAGTACGTGCGCCTGCTGGATGACGGTCCCCTCGAGCAATGGCCGGAGCTGTTCGTCGAGGCGTGCCTGTATCTGGTCGTCCCGCGGGAGAACCATGACGCCGGTCTGCCTCTGGCCATCATGCGCTGCGAGTCCCGGGGCATGCTGCGCGACCGCGTTCGGGCGGTGCAGGAGACCATCATGCACGAGCCACGCTACCTGCGGCATCACGTCACCCAGATACGTTCCCGGCCCGGTCCTGATGAATCCGCCTTCGAGGTGACCGCGCACTTCTCGGTGATCGAAGTGCTGCAGGATGCGTTGCCGCGGGTCCTCAGCGTCGGCCGCTATCTCGACCGCCTCACCCGCGACGACGACGGCGCGCTGCGGTTCGTGACGAAGCAGGTGGTCTACGATTCGGAGATGGTGCCGAACACCATCGTCTATCCGCTCTGACCCGACAGCCGCCGAGCGGCGTCCTGGATCTGTTCCCGGGCACGGGCGATGGATTCCTCGCCCCCCAGGGCGAGCTGGTCGGCCGCGATGATCTCGACGTCGCTGATGCCGATGAAATTCATGATCCGGCGCAGATAGGGCGTGTGGAAATCCGCATCGCTGCCGACCTTGCTGCCGCCGGAGGCCAGCGTCACGAACACCTTGCGATCCTCGAGCAGCCCCTTCGGCCCCTGCTCGGTGTACATGAACGTCACCCGCGCCCGGCAGATCAGATCGATCCAGGCCTTGAGCACGGGCGGAACGGAGAAGTTGTAGATCGGCGTGCCGATGACCCAGAGGTCCGTCGACCGGAGCTCCTCCACCAGGGCGTCGGAATACCCGAGCACCTCCCGATGCGCTTGGGTGCGGTTCTCCTCCGGCGTGAAGTTCGCCTCGATCCAGGCGTCGTCCGCCAGGGGGACGCCCTGTGCCAGATCCCGGCGCACCACCTGCGCACCGGGGTAGCGCTCGACGAGCTCGTCGACGAGCCCCTGCGACAATGACCGGCTCACCGAGCCGCGGGTGCGCTGGCTGGCGTCGACATGCAGGATGCGTTCGATGTTCCGGGTCACTGGGTCCTCCTGGCGTTGCTACCGCTGCGTAGCTTAGCAGGGGACGCCGTGACACACACGGTGCCCCCTAGGCGGGGACACCGTCTGCTGCCATGGCCGCCGGCTCGGGCGTCCGGATCAGGTGATCGAATGCGGAAAGTGCCGCTTTCGAGCCGTCGCCCATGGCCACCACGATCTGCTTGTAAGGGGTGGTGGTCACGTCGCCGGCCGCGAAGACACCGGGGATCGAGGTGCGGCCGGCCTCGTCCACCTCGATCTCGCCCCGGCCGTTCACGGCCACGATCCCATCGAGCCATTCCGTGTTGGGAACCAGCCCGATCTGCACGAACACGCCTTCGAGCGCCAGGCGCTCGACCGTGCCCGCGGCGACGTCCTCGTAGCTGAGTCCGCTCACCCGCTGCCCGTCGCCGTGAATCTCCATGGTCCGGGCCGAGGTCAGCACCGTCACGTTGTCCAGGCTCGCCAGCTTCCGCTTAAGCACATCGTCGGCGCGCAACGCGGGGTCGAGCTCGAGCAACGTCACGTGCGCCACCAGTCCGGCCAGGTCGATGGCCGCCTCTACCCCGGAGTTGCCGCCGCCCACCACGGCCACGCGCTTGCCCTTGAACAGGGGCCCGTCGCAGTGCGGGCAATAGGCCACGCCGCGGTTGCGGTACTCGGCCTCGCCCGGCACTCCCAGCGCCCGCCAGCGTGCGCCCGTGGCGACGACCACGGCACGCGCCGCGAGATCCGTGCCGCCACTGACCCTGACCCGGTGGAGCCCGTCGCCCCCATCGGCGGGCACCAGCGCCTCGACCCGCTGCCCGTCCATGAGGTCGACGTCGTACTGCGCCACGTGGGATTCGAGAGCCGCCGCCAGCTGCGGCCCCTCCGTGTACGGCGTCGACACGAAATTCTCGATCCCGAGTGTATCGAGTACCTGACCGCCCATACGCTCGGCGGCCATCCCGGTACGCAGGCCCTTGCGCGCGGCGTACACCGCCGCCGCCGATGCAGCCGGCCCACCGCCCACCACCAGGACATCGAACGGCGGGCGTTCTTCCAGGGCGGGGGCGTCGTCGTCCGGCGCCAGCCGCGCGAGAATCTGCTCGAGGCTCATCCGGCCCTGGTCGAACGGCTCACCGTTCAGGAACACCGCCGGCACGGCCATGACGTTGCGCGCCTCCACTTCCTCCGGGAAGCGGGCGCCGTCGATGGCAGTGTGGCTGACGGCCGGATTCACCGCGCTCATGAGGTTCAACGCCTGAACCACGTCCGGGCAGTTCTGGCACGCGGCCGAGTAATAGCTCTCGAAGTGGAGCTCGCCGTCGAGCGCCCGGATCTGCGTGAGCGCGCCCTCGCCGGCTTTCGGTGGATGGCCGCCGATCTGCAGCAGCGCCAGCACCAGCGAGCTGAACTCGTGCCCCGACGGCAAGCCGGCGAAACGTACTTCCTCGCCGGATCCTGCGCGTCGTATGGCGAAAGACGGCGTCCGCGGGTCGGCTGATCCGCGCCGCCAGGTGATCCGGCTGCTGAGACGGCAGATGGTCTGCAGCAGCGCTTGCATCTCCCGCGAGGCGTCGCTGTCGTCCAGCGACGCCACCAGTTCCACGGGCAAGACGACGTGCGCCAGATACGCTTGCAATTGCTGTTCGATGTTCTCATCGATCATCGCTCGGGCTCCTCGATCCGTCCGGGGGGTGAGAAAGGGGCAGGAGCGGCGGACCGCCACTCCTGCGCGGCACCGGTCAGATCTTTCCGACCAGGTCGAGGGACGGGGCGAGGGTCGCCTCGCCTTCCTGCCATTTGGCCGGACAGACTTCGTTCGGGTGCGCGGCCACGTACTGCGCGGCCTTCACCTTGCGCAGCAGCTCCGAGGCGTCGCGGCCGATACCGCCGGCGTTGATCTCGACGATCTGAACGCGGCCGTCGGGATCGACCACGAACGTTCCTCGATCGGCAACCCCTTCTTCCTCGATCAGCACCTCGAAATTGCGGCTGAGGGTGCCCGTGGGATCCCCCACCATGGTGAAGCCGATCTTGCCGATGGCCTCCGAGGTGTCGTGCCAGGCCTTGTGGGCGAAGTGCGTGTCGGTGGACACGCTGTAGATCTCCACCCCGAGTTTCCGGAACTCGCTATAATGGTCGGCCAGATCTTCGAGCTCGGTGGGGCACACGAACGTGAAATCCGCCGGATAGAAGAACACGACGGACCATCTGCCTCGCAGATCCGCGTCGGTCACGTCGACGAACTCGCCGTTCCTGAAGGCTTTCGCAGTGAATGGTTTGATCTCGTTGCCGATCAATGACATGGCTAACTCCGTTCGGTCACTGTGAGCGCCACTCTAGTGCCGGGCGATAGATATTTCTAATCGATTATTCGTTTTTAATAGATAGGTATAAGCTATCAATCAACCTCCCGAGCAACCGACCTCCACCCTCCGGCCATCGAAAATCTCCAACCACGGCGTCGCGCCGCTGCTCGCGCTCGTGGTCGCTCTGGTGCCTTTCGCCCTGGATGCCTATCTACCGGCGTTCCCGGCCATCGCCCGGGACTTCGGCGTGTCCAGCAGCGAAGTCGGCCTGACCCTCAGCGTCTACATCTTCGTCCTGGCAGCGGGACAGTTGGTGGGGGGGCCGCTGTCCGACCGCTTCGGGCGCCGGCCGGTGCTGTTCGCCGGGCTCGCGGTGTTCATTGCAGGCAGCGTGCTGGTGGCCACGGCGAACTCCCTGCCGTTCATGCTGACGTGGCGCGCCCTGCAGGCATTCGGCGGCGGCTGGGTGGCCGTGAGCGTGCCCGCCATCGTCCGTGACCGGACCTCCGGCACGGAGACCGCGCGGTTGTTCTCGCTCATTGCCCTGATCATGTTCCTGGCCCCGGCCATCGCGCCCACGGTGGGAAGCCTGCTGCTGGCGTTCACCGGCTGGGAAGGCATCTTCGAGTTTCTCGCTGTTTACGCCGTGCTGGTGGGCTGGCTGCTGCAGCGCTATCTGTTCCGCGGCACGCCGCCCGCTCCTCGCGGCCGGGGACAGCCCCTGCATACCCTGTTCACCAACTATCGCCACGTGCTCGGCCACGGCACCACCATGCTGCTGGTGGTGCTGCAGTCGCTGGCGTTCGGCGTCATGATGATCTACCTCACCCATTCGCCGTTCCTGCTCCAGGACTGGCTGGGCCTCGACAATCGCGGCTTCTCGGCCGTATTCGCCGTCAACGTCGCCGCCATGGCGAGTGTCGCCCTGCTCAACCGGCGCCTGCTGCGGCACTATCAGCCACGCCAGATTCTCGCCGTCTCCGTGCGGCTGCAGACCGTCGCGGTCACGCTGCTGCTGGCCGTGCTCACACTGCCCGTGCCCCGCTGGCTGCTGATTCCGGCGCTGATGCTCATCATCGCCGCCATGGGGGCCACCTCGCCCAACGTGCAGGCCAGCGTCATGCAGTTCTTCCGCGAGCTCGGCGGCACCGCCGCCGCCCTCATGGGCGCGGTCCAGTTCGCCGGCGGCGGTATCGTCAGCGCCTTGTCCGCCGTGCTGGTCCAGGAACACGCGGCGCGGGTGGCCGTCGCCATGCTCGCCTGCTCGCTGCTGGCGAGCCTGCTGATGTTTCCCATCGGCCGGCGCCTGAAGATCGCCCGCGCCGTGGACTGACCATCCGCGTCACTGGCACGGCGATTGCCTCGTCCGTCGTCACGGTCGCTGTCGCACCCGAGGCGATGAGCCCGACCGGAATCAGCCATCGGAGGACGCATGCCGACTCTGAAGTTCCGCTTCAATACCGAATGCCAGATGACGCTGAGTGGCCAGTCCTACGAAGAGGCGTACCTGAAGTTCAAGGACTTCATCCACGGCGACGAGGCCCTCAGCGCCGGGGACGGCGTCGAGGTCTATCCCCCGGAAGACCCGACCGTCTATTTCGAGGTGGAGGAACAGGCCAACTACAACACCATCCGCCGCTTCAAGGGGGATTTCGTCGAGGATGTGGTGGACAACGTGCCCGACGATCTGAAGGAGCGCATCGCCCATCCCGGCCGGGTGGCCTGACCACCTCGACCTGTCGTCGCTTCCCCATCACCGCTATACTCTCCGCCGTCATTGGGGAGTAGTCGCCCGTTTCCGCGGGGCCTGTGTCAACACGCTTGGTCCACCCGGACCATGGCGCAGGCGGCTCCGACGAGCTTGGCGAGACCATTGACCATGCCCTCCTGTGAGGCCGGAGGAGGCGCGTGGTCATGGGTGCTCGTCCGGCCTGGAGCATTGACCGTGGAGGCATTTCTGGTATCGACCGGCGTGGTGGCCCTGGCGGAGGTCGGCGACAAGACCCAGCTCCTGGCCCTGGCCCTCGCGACCCGTTTCCGCAGCCCTCGTCCGATCATCCTGGGCATCCTCGTCGCCACCCTGCTCAACCACGGGGCTGCCGCGTGGCTGGGTGCCTGGGCAACCAGCCTGCTGGACGAGGAGACCCTGCGCTGGATACTCGGTGCCTCGTTTCTCGCCATGGCCGTCTGGGTGTTGATTCCGGACCGCCTCGACGAGGCCGAGGCCGTGGTGGACGGCACCGGCGTTTTCACCGCCACCCTCGTCTCGTTCTTCCTTGCCGAGATGGCGGACAAGACCCAGGTGGCCACCGTGGCGCTGGCAGCCGGCTACCCGTCGTTGACGGCGGTGATCGCCGGCACCACGATGGGCATGCTGCTGGCGAACGTACCCGTGGTCTACCTCGGCGACCGAGCCGGCGAGCGGGTGCCGGTGCGCCTGGTGCACGGCGTCGCCGCCGCGCTGCTTGCGGCGCTGGGGCTCTTGACCCTTCTGGGATGACGCTGCGAAGCTTCTTCCGCGGCACGTCGATTGCTGCCGGATTCCAGAAAGGTGAAGAACTGAGGAGCCCTGTCATGACGAAACTGCCGTACGTTCCCCTGTTCCTGGGTACCGCGTTGCTGGCCAGCGCCTGCGGCGCTCCCGAAGAGGAAGCCGCCAGCCCGGGGAACGCCGAGCCCGCTGGCGATGCGGAAACCGGCACCATGGCGGACGAGCCCCAGCGGACTGGTACCGGGGACGGCGCGCCGGATGACGCCGCGGCGTCTGCCGCAACCGAGGATCCGCGCGATGCGCCGGAGGAGGTATCCGCCACCGTCATCGATCGTGAGGGCAACGCGGTCGGCTCCCTCGTCATTCATCCGAGGCGCCAGGGCGTGCGCCTCGACCTCCAGGTTTCCGGGCTTCAGCCGGGAACCCATGCCGTTCATTTCCACGAGACGGGGCGTTGCGAGACGCCGGATTTCGCCAGCGCCGGCGGGCACTACAATCCGGCCGAGGCCGATCACGGCATGCCCGATGCCGACGAGGAAATGAACGATCAGGATCACCACGCCGGCGACATGCTGAATCAGACCGTGGACGACACCGGCGAGTTGAACGTGCAGATGTTCAACCAGACGGTGACGCTGCGCGGCGAGAATGCGCTGCTCGACGAAGACGGCAGCGCGCTGGTCATCCACGCCGACGCCGACGATTACCAGTCCCAGCCCGCGGGCAATGCCGGTGAGCGGGTGGCCTGCGCCGAGATCGTCGGAAACCAGTGACGCAACGTCGGGGCCGGCACGCGCCCCGCGCTCAATCCGAACCCGCGCCCTGCGCAGCCGCCGACTCCAGGCGAATGAAACGTCGCGGCGGAAATCCCGTGAGAATACGGATGACCGGGCCGAGACGATGCTCGTCATCGAGCCGTTGATGTTCGTCCCCGGTCACCGGCTCGGCCACGTAATCCCGGGTCGTGCCGTCCACGGTGACTTCGACCGCCGGGTTCTCCAGGGCGCGGTAGTACCAGGCGCGGGGCCAGTGGTTCGCGGCCACGTAGAGCTGCCCCCCACTCTCGAGCCGCGACAGCACCCGCTCGTGGGTGCTTCCGTCGTCCTCCTCGGTGGCCAGCACCAGGGTGCTCTCCCCTGCGGGCTGGAAATATCCTAGCAACGACTCGAATACCACGACCACGCCCACGTAAGCCACGAGCAGGATCAATAGTATCTTGACGACTTTCATCGAACGCCTCCCCAACCAACGCGTCGTGACCGAATGATACACGCAACGGCGCCCCTACCCACGCCGGAGAACCCCATGTTCAGAACCGTCATGCTCTCGCTACTGCTCGTGCCCACAGTACTCGTCTGCGCGGAGTCGGATCCGCCGCCGAGTTCCGGCAGCGCGCTCGATCGACAGCTCCACGCGCTGGCGGAATCGGAGCGTTTCAGCGGCGGTGTCCTCGCGGCGCACGGCGAGCGGGTGCTGTTCCGAAACGCCTATGGCAACGCGAGCAAGGAGTTCTCTGTCCCCAACTCGCCGGATACCCGTTTCGTTCTCGGCTCGATCAACAAAATGTTCACGGCGACTGCGGTCCTTCAGCTGGTGGAGCAGGGACGTCTTGATCTGGATGCCACGGTCGCGCGTCACCTTCCTGGCGTGCTTGCCGGGGACGTGGCCGGGCGCATGACCCTCCTGCAGTTGCTCACACATACCTCCGGACTGGGAGATTTCCTGTTCACCCCCGAATTGGAGCACCGCAATCGCGCCGACTATCGAACCATCGAGGATTATCTGCCCCTGGTGGCGGATGATTCGCCGGCGTTCGAGCCCGGCACCGACTGGCAGTACTCCAACACGGGATACCTGCTCCTCGGCGCGATCCTCGAGCAGGAGACGCGCCAGGACTACTACGGCTACGTGCGCGAGCACGTGCTGGAGCCGGCGGGAATGCAGGACTCGGGGTCGCCGGCGCTCGATCTGGTGCCGCGCGGCGTTGCCAGCACCTACGAGCCGCGCGCCGGTGAGGGCAGGTTCCACAGCGATCGCTACGATCAGGTGGTCAAGGGCACACCGGCGGGCGGCGGCGTGTCCACTCTGGACGACATGCACCGTTTCGCCCTGGCTCTGATGGGCGGACATCTCCTGTCGCCGGAGATGTCGCGCCGAATGCTCACACCGAAGCCGGAAGCAGGCTCGGAGCGCTACGGCTTCGGCGCGCAGATCTTTCCCGACGGCTGGGTGGGCCACACGGGCGGCGGCCCCGGAACGGCCAACTACTTCGGGTTCCGGCCTGCCACCGGCGAGGTCGTGGTGGTGCTCGCCAACCAGATCGGCGACTCCCTGGAAGTGGCTGCGCTCGCGCAGCAGCTTCTGCAGCAGCATGCGCCGGCCGAGCAACAGGCAGGGACGACCGTCGGCACGGAACCCCGATAGTGGAAGTCACGTTCTGGATCGTCGTGGTGGTGATTTCGGCCGCCATCGTCTGGCGTGGCAGCGGCATGCTCGAGGTGTCGAGCGCGCGCCTGTCCGCGTGGTACGCGCTGCCCGAGATCGTCCAGGGCGCCATCGTGGTGGCCATCGGATCGAGCTTTCCGGAGCTGTCGACGGTGGTGATCTCGACGCTGATCCACGGCGAGTTCGAACTGGGCGTAGCGGCCATCGTCGGCTCGGCGCTGTTCAACATCCTGATCATTCCCGCGCTGTCGGGGCTGCTCGCGCAGGATCAACTGCGCGCGAACCGGGACCTGGTCTACAAGGAAGCCCAGTTCTACATGATCGCCGTGGCGGTGCTGACGCTGACCTTCGCATTCGCCGCGATCTACCACCCGGTGGACGGCGCAGGCCCCATTGCCGGCGAGATCACACGCTGGCTGGCGCTGATGCCGCTTGCCCTCTACGCGCTGTACGTGTTCGTTCAATATCACGACACCATCGACCAGAGCGAGGTCGTCGATACCACGGGCATCAGCCCCGGCCGCGAGTGGCTCCGGCTGGCGACGTCGCTGGTAGTCATCCTGCTGGGAGTCGAGGGTCTGGTGCGGGGCGCGGTGCGATTCGGGGAGATTTTCGAGACGCCGTCGTTCCTCTGGGGCGCCACCGTGGTGGCGGCCGGGACCTCCGTCCCCGACGCGTTCGTCTCGATCCGGGCCGCCCGCAACGGCCGCGCGGTGACCAGCATCGCCAACGTGCTCGGCAGCAACACCTTCGATCTGCTGGTCTGCATTCCGCTCGGTGTCCTGATCGCCGGGGCGACGGTGATCAACTTCTCCATCGCGGCACCGATGCTCGCCGTGCTCACCGGCGCCACCATCGCGCTGTTTTTGATGCTCAGAACCCGCCTGGTGCTCTCACCTGCCGAATCCTGGGTGCTGCTGGCCCTATACCTGGGTTTCCTGGTCTGGATCAGCGCCGAAAACTTCGCGCTGGTCGACTGGGTGCCCTCGCTCCCCCCCGAGTCCGGCGCGCCGTGACCGAGCCTGTCTCGGGAAGCGGCCGGTTGCGCCGCGACATTACTTCGATTATTCTCGAAATATGGATATACAAAGCGCCACCCACACCCTTTCGGCCCTGGCCCAGGAGAGCCGCCTGGCGGTGTTTCGGCTCCTGGTGAAAGCCGGCGCAGCGGGTCTGCCCGCGGGAGAGATCGCGCGCGCGCTCGATATCACCCACAACACCCTGTCGACGCACCTGGGCATCCTCACCCGGGCCGGGTTGCTGCGTTCCCGCCGGGAGGGACGGAGCATCATCTACAGCGTCGACTTCGACGGCACGCGCGCCCTGCTCGCCTTCCTCATCGAGGATTGCTGCCAGGGGGCGCCGGAGGTCTGCAGTCCGGCACTCGATACCGTGCTGACGGCCTGCTGCGAATCATCATCCCCGATCGGAGACGCCTGGACATGAAACGTCTGCACGTGAACGTCAGTGTGAAGGACATCGATGCCGCCATCCGCTTCTACACCACGCTGTTCGCCGCCGAGCCCAGCGTCCGCAAACCGGACTACGCGAAATGGATGCTGGATGACCCCAGGGTGAACTTCGCGATCAGCACCAGCGGCTCCGAACCCGGGATCGCGCACCTGGGCATCCAGACCGAGGATGCCGCGGAGCTGGCCAGCGTCTACGAGCGCCTGGAGGCAGCCGGCGGAGCCATCCTGGATGAAGGCGAAACCACCTGCTGCTATGCCCGTTCCACCAAGCAGTGGATCGAGGATCCCGACGGCGTCGCCTGGGAAGCTTTTCTGACCCACGGCGAATCCGCCGTCTACGGACACGAGCCGCAGCTCGAGCGGCCAGCCGCCGCCGGAAACTGCTGCGGCTGATTCATCTCCCGGAGGGACACGCGCGCCGGCGGTCTGCGCCGGCATGCGCCCCGCTTTCGACAGGAGCCAGCACCCTATGAGCGAAGCCGTCGCTCGCCGAATGTCGTTCCTCGACCGCTACCTGACGCTGTGGATCTTCCTGGCCATGGCGGCCGGCGTGGCCGCCGGCTCCGTGTTGGACGGGGCGGCGGCGTTCATTCAGCACTTCGACGTCGGTACCACCAACGTACCCATCGCGATCGGTCTGATCCTGATGATGTACCCGCCGCTCGCCAAGGTACGCTACGACCTGCTGCCGAAGGTGTTCGCGGACACGCGGGTGCTCGGCCTCTCCCTCGCCCAGAACTGGGTCGTGGGC
>JBMCWS010000058.1:0-17627 GCA_048621375.1 Pseudomonadota bacterium
GGGCTGACGCGTCGCGCCACGTGTCGCGCCGACCTCGTCGGACGACGTGGCGGATTGTGCACGATCCTTGCAGCGCCGGGCGCCGGTTGAAGCTCATCGTGCCAGGAGGCCGATCCATGAATGTGGTTTCCGACGTGGTTTCCGGACCCCGGAGCGAAGTCGTGCAGGGCAAGCAGGGGCAATCCGGCCAGGGTGATGCGTTCGCCCAAAGCCTGGATTCCGCGCGCTCCGAGCTCGACGCGTCGCAGTCGCAGCCGAATGCAAAGTCGAAGCAGGGTTCCCCCGATTCGAGGGAGGGAAACGCGGAGGAAGAGACGCCGACAGGCGAGCGCGGCACCGCGGGGCCCAGGAACGTCGGGGAAGACCCAGAGGCCCGGAGCGGCGAGTCATTGCCGGTCGCCGGCACGGCCGCCGGCAATGACTTGCCGCAGGACCGGGTGAGCGCCGTCTCCCGGGAGACGGCGTCGGAGCACGGTCGGCGGGAGGCGCGCCCCAACGAGGCTTCCATGCCGCGCTGGCCGGAGCCGGCAACCCGGTTGCCATCGCCGGAGGTGGCGGCCTCGCGCGGGGACGAAACGGCGGCGCCGCGCGATCTCCTGAAGACCATGCCGCAGGTTGGCCGCGGCGAGCCATTGCGTCATCCCGGTTTGGATCCCGCGCGCCTGGAAGCCGCCCGGGAGACGCTGCGGGGGCTGCGGGCCGGCGCGCGGTCCGCGGCGGCCGGCGCGGGCGAGCGGGGGGCCGCGCGGGACGACGGCAGCGCGTTCTCGAGTCTGCTCACGGAAGGCGCATTCGAGCAGCGCAGCCTGTCAGCGCGCCCGGTGAGCGCACCGGGAAGCGTTCGTGACCTCGGCGCCGTAGCGGAGCGGGTGGAGGCACTGGTGCATCGGCGCGGCGACGGCGCGAGCTTTCGCCTCAATCTCGGCGAGCTCGGCGACCTCGATGTCGGTGTGCGTATGGAAGCGAGACAGGCCCACGTCCACTTCGCCGTTCAGGACCCCGCCACGCGAGATCTGATGGAGGCGCAGCTACCGCGCCTGCGCGCTCTGCTCGAGGACAGCGGCCTCGATGTGGGCGAGTTCACCATGAGTCTCTCCGACCAGGCGAGCGGCGACGACCGGGCGCCCGAGGACCGCCCCGGGCAGGACGTCCGCGGCGAGCGGGAAACCGGCATCGAGGAGGATCGGGTGACCGTCCGCCGCCCTCGCGCCGATGGCAGTGACCATATCGTTGACGCTTTCGTTTGACCCCGGCGACGGATTTCCGGCATCTCGACTAGCCAGTTGACGGATCTTTTCTACACTTCCTGAAAGCGTCGGGATTCCGGCGCCGGAACGTGTGGGGAGATCGCATGAATCGACGGACGATTTTCGGCCTGGCCGTCACCCTGGCCCTCAGTGTTCAGGTAGCGCTGGTGGCCGTGTACTGGCTGGGCGACGATGGCGAGGCGGAGCAAGAGGAACAGGCGCAGGCGCCGGAGAACGACCGGGCGCTCTACCACAGCCTGCGTCCCCCGTTCGTGGTGACGCTGCCGTACGGCGAGCGGCAGTTCATGCTGCAGGCCAATCTGGCGGTTATGGCACACGATCCCGCCGCCATCGACGCCGTCATTCGCCATTCCCCCCTCATTCGCGCCGAGGTGATCGACTACCTCACGGATCTCGACCCCCGGGACATCCAGGCCAAGGAAGGCAAACAGGCGTTGCTCGACGGGCTCACCGAGCTGATCAACGGTGCTCTGGAACGGGAGGCCGACGGTGCCGCCATCGATGCGGTGCTGTTCAACAATCTGGTAATGCAGTGAGCGGAGAAGCCAATGAGTGACGAGACGGGAAACCCTCAGGACGATGCCGTGGCCGAGGCACCGGTTGCCGGCGAGGACGAGACGTTCGCGGATGCGGCCGCACCGGATCGCAATCTCGACGTCATCATGGACATTCCGGTTCGGTTGTCCATGGAAGTGGGCAGCGCCAGTGTCAGCATCCGCAAGCTCCTCGAGCTGAACCGCGGCTCCGTGGTGGAGCTCGACCGACTGGCGGGGGAGCCGCTCGACGTGCTGGTCAACGGCAAGCTGGTCGCCCAGGGCGAGGTGGTGGTGGTGAACGACAAGTTCGGCGTGCGCCTGAACGACGTCGTCAGCGCCAAGAAGCGCATCGAGACCCTGCACTGAGTCCGGAGGCTCGCTATGGATTTCACCGCCAACCTGATCCAGGTGCTGCTGGCGCTGGCCGCGGTGGTGGCGCTGGTGCTGGTCTGCGCGTTCGCGGCACGGCGCCTGATGGGAGGCGTGCAGGGGGGCGGCAACCAGATACGGGTACTCGCGGTGAAGCCCCTGGGTTCCCGCGAGCGTCTGGTTCTCGTGGACGTGGGCGGCGAGGTGTCGTTGCTGGGGGTGACCCAGCAGCAGATAACGCCCCTGGGCGCCGTTACCGGGGTGTCGACACAAGCGCCGGCGCAGCCGGCGGCGTTCGCTGCGACCCTCCAGCGCTTCATGGGGAAGGGTGACTGAGGTGGCGGCGCGCGGGTTCTGCCTGCCGGTCATGGCGTTGCTGGCGGCCCTGCTGGTGCCCGCCGGAGAGGCGCTCGCGGCACCCGAGCTGCCGCTGGCCACGGTAACCGGAGAGAACGGGAAAAGCGAAAGCTACAGCGTCAGTATCCAGATCCTGGTGCTGATGACGCTGCTCACCCTGCTGCCGTCGCTGGTCATCATGATGACCGCGTTCACCCGCATCATCGTGGTGTTCGCGATCCTGCGCCAGGCGCTGGGTCTGCAGCAGACGCCGTCGAACCAGATCCTGATCGGTCTGGCCATGTTCCTCACCGTCTTCGTGATGATGCCGGTGCTGCAACAGGTGCACGAGACCGCCGTGCAGCCGTACCTCGAGGAGTCGCTGGCCCCGGACGAGGCACTGCAGGCGGCCTCGCAGCCCATTCGCAGCTTCATGCTCTCACAGACCCGCGAGGCGGACCTCTCGCTGTTCATGGAACTCTCCGAGCACGAACCGGTGGCGCCCGAGGCGGTGGACTTCTTCGTCCTGGTGCCGGCGTTCATGACCAGCGAGCTGAAGACCGCGTTCCAGATGGGCTTCATGATCTTCATTCCCTTTCTGGTGATCGATCTCATCGTCGCCAGCGTGCTGATGTCCATGGGCATGATGATGCTGTCGCCGCTCATCATCTCGCTGCCGTTCAAGATCATGCTGTTCGTGGTCGTGGACGGCTGGGTGATGATCATGGGCA
This sequence comes from Pseudomonadota bacterium, assembly GCA_048621375.1. Classification (GTDB taxonomy): domain Bacteria; phylum Pseudomonadota; class Gammaproteobacteria; order Pseudomonadales; family Azotimanducaceae; genus UBA7803. The sequence goes on from JBMCWS010000058.1 coordinate 3,241, forward strand.
CCCTGGCCACCAGCTTCGGAGGCGCGCCATGACCCAGGGGGACGTGCTGTACCTGTTCGGCGATGCCCTGTACCTGGTGGTCCTGGCCGTCGCCATGCTGATTCTACCGAGCCTGCTGGTGGGCCTGGTGGTGTCGGTGTTCCAGGCGGCGACCCAGATCAACGAGCAGACGCTCAGTTTTCTGCCGCGCCTGCTCGCTACCCTGGTCACCATCATGGCCCTCGGCCCCTGGCTGCTCGGGCAACTGGTGGACTTCTTTCGTGAGCTGTTGCTCAGCATGCCGGGGTTGATCGGGTGAGCGGTGTGGCGCTCTCGGTGGATGGCCTGGTCGATTGGGCCAGCCAGGTGCTCTGGGCCACCCTGCGGGTAGCCGGTTTCATCATGGTGGTGCCCATATTCGGCAACCCGCTGGTGACGGCGCGGGTGAAAGTGGCCCTCTCGCTCGCCATCGGCATCGCCGTGGGCCCGTTGCTCACGGAGCTGCCGGCGGTCACCGACTTCACCCTGACGACGGTGCTGCTGGTGGCGGAGCAGCTTCTCACCGGAATCGGCCTCGGCTTCGCCACGAGTATCTTCTTCCAGCTCTTCGTGGTGGCGGGGCAGTTCATGGGCATGCAGATGGGGCTCGGCTTCGCGATGATGACCGACCCGGTGAACGGGGTTCAGGTCACCGCCTGGAGTCAGTTCTTTCTCCTGCTGGTCTCGCTCACCTTCCTGGCGGTGAACGGCCATCTGCTGCTCATCGAGATCCTGATCGAGGGCTTCAAGGTCTACCCGACGGGCCTCGGCATTCCGCTCGACGAGCTGGCCGAGCGCCTGGCGGCCCTGGGCGGCTGGATGTTCGCAGGCGGCGTGCTGATCGCGCTGCCGGCGGTCACGGCGCTGTTGATCGTGAACCTTGCATTCGGGGTCATGACGCGCAGCGCGCCGCAGCTCAACATTTTCTCGCTCGGTTTTCCGTTCAGCATCGTCTTCGGGGCGGTGGTGATGTGGGTGGCGCTGCAGGGCTGGCTGCCGCAGTTCGACCGTATGTTCTCGGGCTTCCTGGAGCAGGTGGTTCCCTGGACGAGGTGACGCATGGCGGAAGAGCAGCTGGGGCAGGAAAAGACCGAAGAGCCGACACCGAAACGCCTGGAGAAGGCGCGCGAGGAAGGGCAGGCTGCCCGTTCCCGGGAGCTCACTTCCATGGCCCTGGTGGTAGTGGGCGCAGGGGTTCTGATCCTGATGTTTCCTGCCGCGGCTCGACGTGTCGCCGCGCTGATGACGCGTGCTTTCGAGCTGGCCGCGCGGCCCCAGGAGAACATGTACACGGTTCTCGAGCTGGCTTGGGACGAGGGGCTCGGCGCGGCGGTGCCGTTTCTCGCCACGGTGATGCTCGTGGGCGCTGCTTCCATGCTGATTCCCGGGGGACTGGTGCTGTCGGGCAAGGCGGTGGCGTTCAAGGCCAGCCGGATCAGCCCGATCAGCGGCTTCAAGCGCATGTTCTCCGTCAAGTCGCTCATGGAGCTGGGCAAATCCATCGCCAAGTTCCTGCTGGTGGCCGGCGTGGCCACGGCGGCGCTCTCGGTGTTCCTGGACGGCCTCATGGCGCTGTCCGGCGCGCCCCTGCAAATGGCGGTGGCCAGCAGCGTGCGCTACGTGGGCCTGGCGCTGCTCTGCATCGGCTTCGCCCTGGTGCTGATCGCCGCCGTGGACGTTCCGTTTCAGCTCGCTCAGCACAAAAAGCAGCTCCGCATGACCAAACAGGAGGTCAAGGACGAGCAGAAAGAGACCGAGGGCAAGCCGGAAGTGCGCTCGCGAATCGCACAACTCCGCCAGGAGATCTCCCAGCGACAGATGCTGCCCCGGGTGCCGGACGCGGACGTCATCATCACCAACCCGGAGCATTACTCGGTGGCTCTGCGCTACGACGGCGACACCATGGGGGCGCCGGAGGTGCTGGCGAAGGGGGCCGATCACATGGCGTTCACGATCAGAAGGCTCGGCGCCGCCCACGACGTGCCGCAGGTAGCGGTACCGCCCCTCGCCCGGGCCGTTTACCACGCCACCGACGTGGGCGAGGAAATACCGGCGCCGTTGTACGTGGCGGTGGCCCGGGTTCTGGCATACGTCTACCAGCTCGATCTGCACCGCCGGGGCAAAGTCGATCAGGCGCCGGTGCTCGGTGACGTGACCATTCCCGATGAATACGTGGTGGATTGACTGCGATGAACAACGGAATCAACGCCCTGGGCCTCGGCATACCGCTGCTGCTGCTGTTGCTGCTGGGCCTGATGACGCTCAACGTCCCGCCGTTCGTGCTGGACGTGTCGTTCACCTTCAACATCGCCCTGGCGATCGTGGTGCTGCTGGTGGCGCTGTACGCGCTGCGGCCGCTGGATTTCGCGGCGTTTCCCACGGTCCTGCTGGTGGGAACCCTGCTCCGCCTGGCGTTGAACGTCGCGTCCACCCGCGTGGTTCTCCTGGAGGGCCACGCCGGCGGCGATGCCGCCGGCAAGGTCATCGAGGCGTTCGGCGAGGTGGTGGTCGGCGGCAACTACGTGGTCGGGCTGGTGGTGTTCGTCATTCTGGTGATCATCAACTTCATGGTGGTGACGAAGGGCGCCGGCCGCATCTCCGAGGTCAGCGCGCGATTCACGCTGGACGCCATGCCGGGCAAGCAGATGGCCATCGACGCCGATCTCAACGCCGGCATCATCGACCAGGACGAGGCGAAACGGCGCCGCGACGAGGTCGGCCAGGAAGCGGACTTCTACGGGTCCATGGACGGCGCCAGCAAGTTCGTTCGGGGCGATGCCATCGCCGGCATCCTCATTCTGCTGATCAACATCGTCGGCGGCCTGGTGATCGGCATGGCCCAGCACGACCTGGACTTCTCCCAGGCGCTGCGCAACTACACGCTGCTCACCATCGGCGACGGCCTGGTGGCGCAGATTCCGTCCCTGCTCTTGTCGACCGCGGCCGCGATCATGGTCACCCGGGTGAGCGGCTCCGAGGACATGGGCGAGCAGGTCATGCGTCAGCTTTTCGGCGACCACCGCGCCCTCACCGTGTGCACCGGCATGCTGATCGCGCTGGGCCTGGTCCCCGGAATGCCCCACCTGGTGTTTCTCGTGCTCGGCGCCGCGGCCGGATTCGGCGCCTACGTCATTCATCAGCGCCGCCGGCACGCGGCGCTGGCGGAGCAGGAGGCGTCCGGGGCGGTTACCGAGCGCGACGACGAGCCCGTGGACGTGGGATGGGACGACGTGGCGCCGCTGGACGTGCTCGGGCTCGAGGTGGGCTACCGGCTGATCCAGCTGGTGGACAAGGAGCAACGGGGTGATCTGCTGGAACGGATCCGGGGGGTACGCAAGCGCCTCTCCCAGGAGCTCGGCTTCCTGGTGCCCACGGTGCACATCCGCGACAACATCAAGCTGGCGCCCAACGGCTACGTGGTCACGCTCATGGGCGTCACCGTGGGCGAGGGTGAGGTGCACCCGGGGAAGTTCCTGGCCATCGATCCCGGTGAGGTGTTCGGGCAGCTCGACGGAATCGCGACCACCGACCCCGCTTTCGGGCTGAAAGCCTACTGGATCGAGGAAGGCGCTCGGGAGGAAGCGGAAGGGCTGGGTTACACGGTGGTGAACGCCAGCACCGTGGTGGCCACCCACCTCAACCAGATCATGCAGGATCATGCCGCCGAGCTCCTCGGCCACGACGAGGTTCAGCAGCTGCTCGAGGTGCTCTCGGAGCACTCGCCGAAGCTGGCCGAGCAGCTCGTCCCGGACAGCATCTCGCTGTCCGGGCTGCTGCGGGTGCTGCAGAACCTGCTCGGCGAGAAGATCCCCATCCGCGACATGCGCACCATTGCCGAGACCATCAGCGAAATGGGGGGGGCCGGCGCCGACAGGGAGCAGCTCACCGCCGCGGTGCGCGCCGCTCTCGGACGCATGATCGTGCAGAACATCTACGGCAACGAAAGCAGCCTCGACGTGATCACGCTGGAGCCGGAGCTCGAGCGCCTGCTCACGCAGGCGAAGAAGCAGGGCGGCGGTGACGACGTGCCCACCATCGAGCCGGGCATGGTGGAAAGTCTGCAACGCTCCGTGCGCGAAGCCGCGGAGCGCCAGGAGGTCGCCGGCAAGCCCACCGTGTTGGTGGTGAGCAGCGCCATCCGTACGCTCCTGGCGCGGTTCTTCCGGGTTTCCAGGCAGTTTATTCACGTCCTCGCCTACGAAGAGATTCCCGACAACAAACACATCACGGTCGTATCGACCATCGGTAGAGGTGCAAGCTGATGTCCGCAGACGTTCGAGAGGCGCTCGACAGCGCCGTGACCCCACAGGACGGCCGCGCCGGAGCGCGGCGGGCCAGGCGGTTCACCGCCGGGAGCGTTGCCGAGGCGTACGCCATGGTCCGCTCGGAGCTGGGGCCGGAGGCCCTGATCCTGGAGCAGCGCAGCAGCGCCGGGCGGGTGGAAGTGCTGGCGAGCGTCGACGCCGGTGGGAGTGACGCGCCGGAGGTGCGCGAGCGGGTGGTGGGCCGGCTGCGGGAGCTCGGTTTCGCGAACCCGGTGCTCGGGCGTCTGCCGGCGGAGCTCCGCTCCCTGCGCGACGTGGAGCACGGCCTGGGGCGGTTGATCCCCTGCACGCCGCCGCCCGAACCGCTGTGCGGGCGGTTCCGTCTGCTCGGTCCCCCGGGTGCGGGCAAGACCACCGCGCTCATCAAGCTGATGGCGGCTCGGGTGCTGCGCTACGGGCGTCTGGGGACGCTCCTGGTGGGGACCGATCGCAGCCGGCTCGCGGGCTGCGAGCAGCTCGCCGCGTCGGCGGAGCTGCTCGGCGTGGAATATCTCGAATGCGCCGAGCGCGAGCTGCCCGAGGTGCTGGAGAAGCGCCGGCACATGCAGCTCGTCCTGGTGGACGCCGCGGGTATGCGCGGCAGTACCGCGACACCCGTGGCAGGGCTCGAGGATCTGCTGGCGGTTCCGGCGGTGTGGCAGGGCACGGCACTGCGAAGGGCGCGGTCCGCGTTGCAGGGGCACCCCCTGCGAGGTGTGCTGCTGACCCATACGGATCAGGCGGTCTCCCTCGCCGAGTGCGCGAACGTCCTCGCCGAATGGCAGCTACCGCTGTGGTGGATCGGCCACGGCGGGGATCTGGCGGCCGAGCTGGAGGCGGCGAATCCGGAGACGCTGGGACGATGGCTGCTGGGCGAATTTGACCGATCGGCCGTGGCCGCTATGTTTGCTGGATAGAAGGAGTTGTGCGATGAGAGTGTCTGCCACCGGTCCCACTCGCGTCATCGGGGTGGCCAGCGGTAAAGGCGGCGTGGGAAAGACCAACGTCTGCGTCAACCTCGCCTTGTCGCTCGCGAACCTCGGGCAGCGGGTGACGTTGCTCGACGCGGACCTCGGCCTCGCCAACGTGGACGTGTTGCTCGGCCTGAAGCCGGAGCGGACGTTGCAGCAGGTGCTTGCTGGGGAGTGCTCGGTGGCCGACGTTCTGCTGCCGGGCCCCGGCGGGCTGCAGGTGGCGCCGGCCGCATCCGGAGAGGGCGAGATGACGGCACTGAGCGCGCGCGGCCGCGCCGGCATCATCGGTGCATTCGACGTCATCGCCGGCGCCACCGACACGCTGGTGGTGGACACCGCGGCCGGGGTGTCGGCGGACGTGCTCACTTTCATGGCGGCGGCGTCGGACGTGATGGTGGTCATCTGCAACGAGCCCACCTCGATCACCGACGGCTACGCCCTGATCAAGATGCTCTGGCGCGAGCACGACGTGGACCACGTGCACGTGGTGGTGAACATGACCGGCCCCGGAGAGCGCGGGGAAGCGGCGTTCGCCAGGCTCGAACGCGTCACCGAGCGGTTTCTGGACGTGACGCTGGAATACGCCGGCGCGATCCCGCGGGACGCGCAGCTGCGGCGGGCGGTGGGGCGCCAGCGCGCGGTGGTGGATGCCTTTCCGGGCAGTGATGCCGCCCGCGCCTTCGATGCCCTGGCCCGGCGGGTAGCGCATTGGCCGGCGCCGGCGTTTCCGGGCGGCGGCGTGGCGTTCTTCCTGCCGGATCGGGTAGCGGCGCAGGGAGCGGCGCTTCGATGATGCAACAGGCTCTGAGCGCGTATGCTGCCTGCGACGGCGACCGCGGCCATCTGGTGGAGGCGTACTGTCACCTGGTGAAGCGCATCGCGCACCACGTGCGCGGCCGCCTGCCCGACAGCGTGCACCTCGACGACCTGATCCAGGCCGGCATGCTGGGCCTGCTGGAAGCGAGCGAAAGTTATGACGCGTCCAAGGGGGCGAACTTCGAGACCTTCGCGAGCATCCGCATTCGCGGTGCCATGATCGACGAGGTGCGCCGCGGCGACTGGACTCCGCGCTCGGTGCACCGCAACGCCCGGCGTCTCGACGAGGCCATGCGGGCCACCCAGAGCCGGCTGGGACGCCCGCCCCAGGACCGTGAGGTGGCCGAGGCGCTGGGCGTCCCGATGGAGGAATACTTCGCCATGCTGCGCGACGCCGCCGGTCATCGGCTGGTGAGTTACGAGGAGACGGTGGCGAACAGCGATGCGGAACCGGGAGACGGCCGCGAGCTGGGCGCTGTGCTCGAGTCGGCGGCGTTCCGTGATCAACTCGCCGAGGCCATCGACGGCCTGCCGGAGCGGGAGCGGCTCATCCTGTCGCTGTACTACGACCGCGAGCTCAACTTGAAGGAGATCGGCGCCGTCATCGGCGTCAGCGAATCCCGGGTGAGTCAGCTCATGAGTCAGGCCACCGTGCGGTTGCGGGTGCGGCTGAAGGAATGGCTCGATGACACGTGATACCGGCTTGCGTGTGGACGTGTTGGCGCTGATCGGCGCGATGCTCGGCTTCGCCGCCGTGTTCGGCGGCTCGTTGCTCGAGGGCATCGGCGTCGGCGGGTTGCTCAATCTGCCGGCGGCGGTGATCGTGCTCGGGGGCACCCTGGGCGCCGTGCTGCTGCAAACGCCGGCGGCGACGCTGCGTCTGGCGGGGGCGCGGTTGCGCTGGGTGCTGCGCCCGCCGGGGCGCGAGCTGGCGCCGCAGGTCGAGCGGATGGCGGAGTGGGCCGGGCAGGTACGGCGGGCGGGCCTGGTCTGCCTGGAGGACCTGGCGCGTGGCGAGCGGGACCCGTTTCTGCGCGACGGCATGCAGCTCGTGGCCGACGGCGAGGATCCCCTGGTCTTGCGCCGCAGCCTCGAGCTCGACAGCGAGACGCGTCTGAGCAGCGACCTGGCAGCGGCCGGCGTGTTCCGCAGCATGGGGGGCTATGCGCCCACCATCGGCATCGTCGGGGCGGTGCTGGGCCTGATTCAGGTGATGGGTCACCTGGACGATCCGGAGCAACTGGGCATGGGCATCGCGACGGCGTTCGTGGCGACCATCTACGGGGTGGGCTCCGCGAATTTGGTGTTCCTGCCGCTGGCGGACCGGTTGCGCAGCATCGCCGAGACCGAGTGGCAGTTCCGCGCCATGGTGCTGGAGGGATTGATGTGCATCGGGGACGGCGAGCACCCGGTGAAGATTCGCAGTCGCCTCGGCGGTTTTCTGCCGCCGTCGTGAGCCACCGGCGCCGGCAGCCGCGGCAGGAGCCGGCGGGCGACGACCGCTGGCTGGTCTCCTACGCCGACTTCGTGACCCTGCTGTTCGCGCTGTTCGTGGTCATGTACGCGGTGGCGCGCAGCAACGCCGATCAGCTCGGGCAGCTCTCCCGGGATCTCGCGTCGGTGTTCGACGCCCGCCCCCGGGCGCTGGAGCCGATTCAGGTGGGCGATCCGGTTCTCGCCAGCTCCCCCCGCGTGGTGGGCGCACCCGCGGCGGCGGCCGCGGACCCTCACGAGGGCGACACCCGCATCGAGCCCACGGTCGACCGGCTGGAGGAGCACTTCGCCGGCATCGACGGTATCGAGCCGCCGGCCGCCGCGCAGAACACCGACTGGCTGGAGATCAGCCTCTCGGCGGAGCTCCTGTTCGGTTCCGGTGATGCGTCCCTGCGCCAGGGGGCGCGGCGGGTGCTGCGCGAGGTGGCGGTCTTTCTCGCCGGGTTCGACAACCCGGTGACGGTGGAGGGTTATACCGACAACGTGCCGGTACGCTCGCGCCGGTTCCCCTCGAACTGGGAGCTCTCCGCCGCCCGGGCGTCGCAGGTGGCGCGCTTCCTCGAGGCGCGCGGGATCGAGCGCCGGCGGTTGTCGGCCGTGGGCTATGGCGAGAACCACCCGACGGCGACCAACGCCACGCCCGAGGGGCGGGCGAGCAACCGGCGCGTGAATATCATCGTTGCACGCCGGGGCAATCTCGGACGCAACCGCAACGCCGCGGGCCAGGGCAGCGCCTTCGCTCACGTGCGCCAGGGCGCCCCCGCGTCGCTGGATGACGTGGTGCGTGAGGTGCGCAAACCCGACGGCGGCGTCCTGTTCACCAATGAAGCCGACGACCGCTTGTGATCGCGGCGCGCTGGCGCACCGGCGATTTCGAGCTACCCTTGCAGGAAGAAGCGCGGGGCCGGACAGTGGAGACGCATATGTTCAACGCGATGGTCGCAGGCATGGAACACCTCTGGTTGGCGGCGGCGGCCTGCGTGATTGCGCTGGCGGCACTGGGGGTCAGCGCCGTGGTGCTGCGCCGGGCGGCCCGCGAGCGCCGGCGTCTCGACGGCATGCGCCGGGATCTCGAGGTGTTCGCGGAAGCGTCGACGCGGGTGGCGGACACGGTGGATCATCTGTTGCACGGCACGGTCTCCGCCGGCGACGCCGGCACGACCTCCCGGCGCTACCTGTTGGTGCAGGCGCGCCACGGCCTCGAGCAGGGCGAGCGGGTGGAGGCGCTTGCCGACCGCTTCGGTCTCTGCGACGACGAGCGCCGCTTGCTGGAGTTCCTCAGCGATGCCGGCCGCGGCGCCAGCCGCAGCGACCGGGCGCGGGAGCCGGCGGCGGCTCAGGCCTGGGTGGCCTGACTGCCGTTGGCGTCGGGCTGCGCCGCTGCGGCGGTGCGGCGAATGCTGTCGATCATGGCCCGCAGCCCGTTACCCCGGGTGGCGGAAAGGTGGCGCAGCAGGTCGAGCTCGTCGAACAGTCCCTCGATGTCGAACTCGAGCACCTGCGCCGGCGTCCGGTCCTGATAGGCGGCCAGGACGATGGCAATGAGGCCGCGGACGATGTGCGCGTCGCTGTCGAGCTCGAAGTGCATGCGGCCGGTGGCGGGATCCACGCCGGCCTCCAGCCACACCTGGCTCTGGCAGCCGCGGACCAGGTTCTCCTCGGTCTTCGCTGCCGGATCCATGTCCGGGAGCGATTTGCCCAGGTCGATGACGAAGCGGTACTTGTCCTCCCAGGAATCGAAGAACTCGAAGCTCTCCCGGATCTCGTTCAGGTCCGCTCCAAAATCCTGCGTGGTCATCAGAACAATCCCAGCTCGAGTTGCGCTTCGTCGGTCATCATGTCGCGGGACCAGGGGGGATCGAACACCAGGTTGACCTCCACGCTGGTGACGTTGGGCACCTGGGCTACCCGGGAGCGCACGTCCTCCACGAGGACTGGGCCCATGCCGCAGCCCGGTGCGGTGAGCGTCATGTCGACGACGACCCGGCCGTCGTCTTCGACGTCACAGCGGTACACCAGCCCCAGATCGACGATGTTCACGGGAATCTCCGGGTCGAATACCGTGGCCAGCGCCTGTTCCACCTGGTCTCGGTCCACCCGGCCGTCGGCCCGGGGCGCGAACTCGAGCCGTTCCGGCTCGAAGCCGAGGGCGTCGGCGTCGGCGCCGTCCACCCGGGCCATCTGGCCGTTCACCACCACGGTGTAGTTGCCGCCGAGCGTCTGGGTGACGGTGACGAAGGTGCCTTCGCGAATGGTCATCGGCTCTCCGGTGGGCACCAGACGCGCGGGCGTGTCCCGTGTTGTGGCTACCAGGCGACGTTCCACGTGATCGGCTTACTCGGATGCCGCCGCCACCGCGAAGCTTTCTCCGCAGCCGCAGTACGTGGCGGCATTGGGGTTGCGGAACCGCAGGCTGGCGTTCAGTCCCTCGGTCACGTAGTCCACCTCGGTGCCCCGGACCAGCGCCAGATCGTCGTCGTTCACGTACAGCGTCACCCCGTCGCCTACGCTGTACGCCCGGTCGCGCTCGGTAGGGGCGTCGAGGTAGTCCAGGGTGTACATGTAGCCATTGCAGCCGCTCTCCTTCACGCCGAGGCGCAGGTACGGCTGCCCCGATTGCGCGATCTGGGCACGCAGGTGCGCGCGGGCCGCGTCGGTGACGATGATGGTCTGCGGATCGAAGTTGCTGACGGTCATATTCGGACTCTTGCGGTGTATTGCGCTAGAGAAATGTCTGGGCCTTCTCAACGCCGTTCAGGAGTGCCTCCACGTCGCTCTCGTCATTATACAGACTGAAGGCGGCGCGCACGGTTCCCGGTACGCCCAGGCGATCCATGAGCGGCATGGCGCAGTGGTGGCCGGTGCGCACGGCGATGCCCTGGTTGTCGAGCAGGGTGCCGATGTCGTTGGGATGGCTGCCCTCCACGACAAAGGAAATGATGGACACCCGCTCCGCCGGCTCGCCCACGAGTTGCACTCCGGGCATCTGCTTCAGGGCGTCGAGCGCCCGGGCCACCAGGCGCCGTTCCCGGTCCAGGAGCGCCTCGCGGGGCAGTCCGGTGACGTAGTCCACCGCGGCGCCGAGGCCCACGGCGCCGGCGATGTTGGGCGTGCCGGCCTCGAAGCGGTAGGGCAGACCCTGATAGGTGCTCTCCTCGATGGTCACCCGCTCGATCATCTCACCGCCGCCCTGCCAGGGCGGCAGCTCGAGCAGCAGGGCCTCGCGCCCGTAAAGCACGCCGATGCCCGTCGGGGCGAACATCTTGTGTCCGGAGAAGGCGTAGAAATCGCAGCCCAGCGCCCGGACGTCCACCGGGAACTGCAGCACCGCCTGGGCTCCGTCGATCAGCACCAGCGCGCCGGCGTCGTGCGCCGCCCGGGTGATCTCCGCCACCGGATTCACGGTGCCGAGCGCGTTCGAGACGTGGCCCACTGCCACCAGCGCGGTGCGCTCGCCGAGCAGAGCGTGGAAGCTCTCCAGGTCCAGGTCCCCTTGATCGGTGACGTCGCAGGCCACCAGACGGGCGCCCGTACGCTGACAGAGCATCTGCCAGGGCACGATGTTGGCATGGTGCTCCATCACCGAGATGAGAATCTCGTCGCCGGGGCCAATGCGCCCGGTGAGGGCGTTCGCGACCAGATTGATGGCCTCGGTGGTGCCCCGGGTGAAGATCATCTCGCGGGCGTGACCGGCATTGACGAAGGCGCGGAGCTTCTCGCGGGCGTTCTCGAAATCGCGGGTGGCGCGGTCGGCCAGGGCGTGCGCGGCCCGGTGCACGTTGGCGTTGTCGTGCTCGTAGTAGGCCACTATGGCGTCGATCACCTGCCGCGGCTTCTGCGTGGTGGCCGCACTGTCGAGGTACACCAGCGGGACGTCGCCCACGCGCTGGTTCAGGATGGGAAAGTCGTCGCGCACCGCGAGCTCGCTCACAGGGCCTCCGCGAAACGCTCGGCCGCGGCGTCGGCCAGCGGGCCGCTCATGCACTCGCGCACGAAGCCGTGGGCCAGCAGGCGTCGCGCCGCGGGCTCCGGGATGCCCCGGGCGGTGAGAAAGAACAGGGCCTCCACGGAGAGCTGGCCCACCGTGGCGCCGTGGGCGCAGCGCACGTCGTCGGTATAGATCTCCAGCTCCGGCTTGGTGTTCATCTCCGCTTCCGGGTGCAGCGCCAGATTGCGGTTGGCGAGCTGGGCGTCGCTGTCCGGGGTGTCCGGGTGGATGTGGATGCGGCCATTGAACACGCTGCGCCCCTTGCCGGCGCCGATGCCGTGGAACTTCTGCCGGCTGCGGGCGTGCCCGGCGCGGTGCTCCACCGTGAGCTGCTGGTCGAGGTGCTGACCGGCCTCCACCAGATAGGCGCCGGAGAGATCGGCCTCCGCGCCCTGGCCGTCCATGACCACGTGCAGCTCGGCGCGGCGCCGGCTGCCGCCCACCAGGATCTGGTTGAGAGTGTAGTGCGCGTCCCGTTCCAGCCGCGTCCGCAGCATGGCGTAGTGCCCCACGTCGCGCTGGAACGCCGCGCGGTAGTGGTGCAGCCGGGCGTTGGTCCCCACCTGCACGTGGCCCATTTGGGTGAGAAAGCGGTCGCCGTCCAGGTGCTCCATCACGGTGGCCGCGGCCCCGGGCTCCAGGCGCACGAACACCGGGGCGATGCCGCCGCCGGCGTAGCGGATCTCGACGGGTGCCGCCGGAGCGCCCGAGATCACCACCAGCCAGCCGCCGCGGGCGCGCAGCAGGCCCAGGTCCGCGAGCAGGTGCCGGTCCGCGTCGAGATCGTCGGCGATGGCGCGGCGCACGTGGGCTTCGTCCTCCGCGCCCATGTCGTCCAGGGGCACCGCCCGCACCCCCGGCTGATCGATGCCGTCGATCCGGGCGGCGGGGGCGCTGTCCGCCTCGCCGAAGGCTGCCAGAAAGCTCGCGAGCGGCGTGTACTTCCACGACTCCCGGGTGAGCTCGGAGGTGAGATGGGTGGCGGCGCGCGCGCGCACGGCCGCATCGTCCAGCCAGCGCCGGCCTTCGGGCTCGTCGCGGACGACCTCGGCGATCTCCGGCAGCGTCGCCCCCTTCATTCCGCGAGCCATGCGTACCCTTTCTCCTCGAGTTCCAGCGCCAGGCCCTTGTCGCCGGATCGGACGATGCGCCCCTTCGACAGCACGTGGACCACGTCCGGGATGATGTGGTCGAGCAGGCGCTGGTAGTGGGTGATGACCAGAACGCCGTTGCGCTCGTTGCGAAAGCCGTTCACGCCCCGGGCCACCACCTGCAGGGCGTCGATGTCGAGGCCCGAGTCGGTCTCGTCGAGCACCGCCAGCCTCGGCTCGAGCAACAGCATCTGCAGTATCTCGTTGCGCTTCTTCTCGCCGCCGGAGAAGCCTTCGTTGACCCCGCGCTTCAAAAACTCGGCGCTCAGGTCCAGCGTGCCCGCCAGGCTGCGCACGCGCTTCATGAAGTCGACGGTGGAAAGCTGCGGCTCGCCCCGGGCGGCGTGAAGGTTGTCCAGCGCCGCCTTGAGGAACTCCATGTTGCTCACCCCGGGGATCTCCACCGGGTACTGGAACGCCAGGAACAGCCCCAGGTGCGCCCGCTCCTCCGGCTCGAGTGCCGTGAGATCGCGGTCGAGAAAGCGCACCGCGCCGGATTCGACCTCGTAGCCCGGGCGGCCGGCCAGCACGCCGGCCAGGGTGCTCTTGCCGGAGCCGTTGGGGCCCATGATGGCGTGCACCTCGCCCGGCGCCATGGTCAGATTCACGCCGCGAAGGATCGGTTCGCCCTCAACTGTGACGTGCAAGTCATTGATTTCCAGGATGTTCATCCCACGGCTCCTTCCAGGCTGACTTCGAGGAGCTTGCCGGCTTCCACGGCGAACTCCATGGGCAGCTCCCGGAATACGTCCTTGCAGAAGCCGTTGACGATCATGCTGACCGCTTTCTCCGGGTCGATGCCGCGCTGCTGGCACAGGAACATCTGCTCGTCGCTCACCTTGGAGGTGGTGGCCTCGTGCTCCACCGTGGCAGTCTCGCAGCGGTTCTCGATGTAGGGGAACGTGTGCGCGCCGCACTGGCTGCCGATGAGCAGCGAGTCGCATTGGGTGTAATTGCGTGCGCCCGCGGCGCTGGGGGTGGTGCGCACCAGCCCGCGATAGCTGTTGTTGCTGCGCCCGGCGCTGATGCCTTTGGAGACGATGGTGCTGCGGGTATTGCGCCCCACATGGATCATCTTGGTGCCGGTGTCGGCCTGCTGATAGTTGTTGCTGAGCGCCACGGAGTAGAACTCGCCGACGCTGTCGTTGCCGCGCAGGATCACACTGGGGTACTTCCAGGTCACGGCGGAGCCGGTCTCCACCTGGGTCCAGGAGATCTTGGCGCGGTCGCCGAGACAGGTACCGCGCTTGGTGACGAAGTTGTAGATGCCGCCACGGCCCTCGGCGTCGCCGGGGTACCAGTTCTGCACGGTGGAGTACTTGATCTCCGCGTCCTCGTGGGCCACCAGCTCGACGACCGCGGCGTGGAGCTGGTTCTCGTCCCGTTGCGGAGCTGTGCAGCCTTCGAGATAACTGACGTAAGCCCCTCTTTCCGCAATGATCAATGTTCGCTCGAATTGCCCGGTGTTCTGGGCGTTGATGCGGAAGTAGGTGGACAGCTCCATGGGGCAGCGCACGCCCTCGGGGACGTAGACGAACGAGCCGTCGCTGAATACCGCCGAGTTCAGCGCCGCGTAGAAATTGTCGCCGGCGGGCACGACGCTGCCGAGATACTTCTGCACCAGCTCCGGGTAATCCTGCAC
>JBMCWS010000059.1:0-17243 GCA_048621375.1 Pseudomonadota bacterium
GACAGTGCGTGCGCAGCATGAGCGAGCGCGGGTCCTTCGGCTCGAACTTGCGCTGCATGAGCTTCGCCCACAGAAAGCGGGCGGCGCGCAGCTTGGCGATCTCCATGAAGAAGTTCATGCCGATGCCGAAGAAGAACGACAACCGCGGCGCGAAGGCGTCTACGTCGAGGCCGCGCGCCAGCGCCGCGCGGACGTACTCGATGCCGTCCGCCAAGGTGAAGGCGACTTCCTGCACCGCGTTCGCCCCGGCCTCCTGCATGTGGTAGCCGGAAATCGAGATCGAGTTGAAACGCGGCATGTGTTCCGCGGTGTAGCCGATGATGTCGGCGACGATGCGCATGCTCGGCTCGGGCGGATAGATGTAGGTGTTGCGCACCATGAACTCTTTGAGAATGTCGTTCTGGATGGTGCCGGAGAGATCCGTGTGGGCCACGCCCTGTTCCTCGGCGGCGACGATGTAACCGGCCATGACGGGCAGCACCGCGCCGTTCATGGTCATCGAGACCGACATCTCGTTCAGCGGGATGCCGTCGAACAGGATCTTCATGTCCTCCACAGAGTCGATGGCCACCCCGGCCATGCCCACGTCGCCGGCCACCCTGGGGTGGTCGGAGTCATAGCCCCGGTGGGTGGCCAGGTCGAAGGCCACGGAGAGCCCCTTCTGCCCCGCCGCCAGGTTCTCCCGATAGAAGGCGTTGGATTCCTCCGCGGTGGAGAAGCCGGCGTACTGACGCAAGGTCCACGGCCGGTTCACATACATGGTGGCGCGCGGGCCCCGGGCGAACGGCGCAAGCCCCGGGAGGCTGTGCTGGATGGCGATGTCTTCGAGGTCCGCCTCGGTGTAGAGCGGCTTGATCTCGATACCCTCGGGAGAGGTCCAGTGGAGTTCCTCGAGTGGCTTGCCTTTCAGCTCCTTCTCCGCGAGCGCCGCCCAGGCCTCCTGACCGGCTCCGTGCTTCTTACCCATAGTTGATCTCTCGACTGCCCGAATGACTGCGGCGGCCGAGTATATCAAGCTCGAGCGTCGAACACGCCGTTGGCCCACCCGTGGATGCTGTTCCGGGCGCAGGCGGCAGCCTCCGCCGATCCAGCTCCTCTTAGCCAGGCTCAGTCTTCCGGCCGGCCGATCACGTCGGAGCCGGCCAGGATCTCGTCGCGTTCCTCGCGATTGATTTCCTCGATCTCCGCCAGCAACTCCCGGCTCAGGCCCGCGGTCTCGAGCCGCTCGCGCTGCTCGTCGGAGAGCTCGAACACCTGATCCGTCTCCTGGAGTCGGTGGACGATGTCGTCGTCGTCGAGGCCTGCTTCATCCATGGCCACGAGCTCGTCCATGGTGACGAAACCGTCGTCGTTCAGGTCGCCGCTGTCGGTGCCCGCCACATCCTCTGCGGTTGCCGGATCCGCCCGGGCACGCTCCACTGCCGCTCGTGCCTCGCTGCTGCGCTCGTCGGAATCCTCGTCGAACCAGTCGGTGCGGGCGCCTATGAGATACCCGCCCGCGGCCCCGGCGGCGCCGCCGAGGAGGATGCCCAGCAGGCTGTTGTCCGACACGGAGGCGCCGACGGCGGCCCCCACGGCGCCGCCGGCCGCCGTGGTCTGCTCCTCCCGCGACCCCGGCAGGTTCTCGCAGCCCGCCAACGCGGCGCTCGAGAGCAGCGCGATCAGCACGGCCAGGCGTCCTCGCAGCATGATCATATCCCTTCTCCTCCGTCGGTTGAGCGCGCCTTCCGTGCGCAGCAAGGCGCGTACCACCCTGCATGGGATCAGGGCGCGATTTGCCGTAGACTTTCGCCTTCACGAGCAAGGTTCAGGGGGAGCATTTTGAGCGCGCAGCAGAGAAGCGCCGCCATCGTCGGCATTCACGAGTTTCCGTCGCGGGACGTGGCGGGTGAGCTGAGCCCGTTGCAGATCAAGGCGAGCTCCGCCGCCCGCGCACTCGAGGACGCCGGCCTCGGCTGGCACGACGTGGACGCCATCTACGATGCCGGCGAGGCCGGGCCCATGAGCGGTTTCACGATCTCGGAATACTTCGGGATCCGGCCCAACGTGATCGACACCACCAACGTGGGCGGCAGCTCCTACGAGTACCACGCCGCCCACGCCCGCCGCGACATCGCGGCCGGGAAGGCCCGGGTCGCGCTCCTCACCTACGGCTCCACCGCGCACAGCAACATGGCCCGCATCGGCGCCGGTGGCCGCGGCGGCCACGGCGCCGGGCCCACGGACAACCTGGAGTCCTTCACCGGGATGACGCTGGTGGCCAACTATGCCATGGCCGCCCACCGGCACATGCACGAGTACGGCACCACCAGCGAGCAGCTCGCGGAGATCGCCGTTGCCACGCGCATGCACGCCATGCGCAATCCCGAGGCCGTGAAAGCCATGGAGGATCTGGAGTTCGTCGGCATCCGCGAGACCACCGTGGACGATGTGGTGGGTTCGCGGATCATCGCCGATCCGCTGCACCTGCTGGAATGCTGCATGATCTCGGACGGCGGCGGCGCCGTGGTCATCGCGGCACCCGAGGTGGCGCGCGACTGCGCCAGCAAGCCGGTATGGATCCTGGGCAGCGGCGAGGCCACCAAGTACCCGGAGAACGGCGGCGACATCACCACCAGCGCCGCGGCCCAGTCCGCGCCCCAGGCGTTCGGCGAGGCGGGTATCGCCCCGGGGGAGCTGGACGTCGCCATGATCTACGACTCGTTCTCGATCACCGTGCTGACCATCCTCGAAGATCTCGGCTTCTGCCCCAAAGGCGAAGGCGGGCGCTGGGTCGAGGGCGGACGGCTGCGCTTCGACCGCCCCGGCGACGGCCCGGCGCTCAACACCGACGGCGGCGGCTTGTCCTCGAACCACCCGGGAATGCGCGGGATCTTCCTGCTCATCGAAGCGGCCCGGCAACTGCGCGGCCAGTCCACCAGTCAGGTCGACGGGGCACGCCTCGCCGTGGCCCACGGCAACGGCGGAATGCTCGGGGCGCGCCACTGCGCCGGCACCATCATCCTGGGAAGTGAATGACCATGGCCGAAGCGACGAGACCTCTACCGACCCTGAACGAGCACGACACGCGGCCGTTCTGGGAAGCGACCCGGAACAAGGAGCTGCGCTACCAGAAGTGCGATGCCTGCGGAAGCGTCATCTGGCATCCTCGCAGCCACTGCACCGGCTGCACGGACGGCACCCTGTCGTGGCACACGGCATCCGGCCGCGGCACCATCTACAGCTACAGCGTGGTGCGCCAGAGCTATCACCCGTTCTTTCGCACCCGGGTGCCTTACGCCGTGGCGTGGATCGATCTCGACGAAGGTCCGCGCCTGTTGTCGAACGTGGTGGGGGTGGCGGATCCTACCCGCGAGCTCAGCTGCGGCCAGCGCGTCGAGGTGGAATGGGAGGAGCACGACGAGGTGAACATTCCGCTGTTCAGGCCGGCTGCGTCCTGACCTGCCCCGCAGGTGCGGCCGCCGGCTACGGCAGCCGCACCTGCGCGGTTCCGAACACCCGGGTCTCGCCCTTGTCGTTGGTGACCGTGAGGTCGATCTCGACACGGCCCGCTGCCTCGTCCACGTCGGTGACGACGCCGCTGATGCGATAGGCCTCGTCTACCACTACCGGCGCCCGAAAGACCGTGTCGACGTTCTCGATGAACGCATCCGGCGCCCACCGATGGATCATGGCTGCGAGATATCCCTGGCTGAGGATACCGGGCACCAGGGCACCGGGCAGACCTTCGTTGCGCGCCGCCTCGTGGTCCGTGAAGCGGGGCCCGTCCCAGCCAGCGGCGGCGACGAATCGACGCACGTTGGCAAGACTGGTATCGGGCTCGAACTCCGGAAGCTCGACGCCGAACTCGACTTCGTTGATGCTCGCTACGGTCATGATTGCGGTTTCTCCCGAACCACCATCCGGGTATCGGCGGTGGCGAGTTGGGCCTGATCGGGATCGAGGATCTCCAGCCGCGTGACCACGAACGTCATGCGGCCCGAGCGGCCGGTTTTGGTGTATACGTCGTGCAGGAGAGCGCGGACGGTGAGTGGCACGCCCGGTCGGATGGGCGCCAGCGGCGCCACCGCCTTGCCGGCGTCCATACCGAGGCCGGGAAGCTTCGGAAACCCCTCGGGCAGGCGCCGGCCGGGGCGGAAGCTCGAAGGCAGCGTCGGCGGCGCCTGGAAATCCGGGTGGTCGGGATCCGTGTAACGCGGCGCGCGCTCCCCGCAGGCGGTGGCGTAGTCCACGATCTGCTGCGGCGTGAGCTCCACACACTGCTCGTCGAAGACGACGCCCAGGAACTGCTCACGCACCGCCTCGATGTCCAGCATCTCGGTCATGATGAAATTACCTGTTGGTGATGGGTTCGAACTCTCCGGCCTCGAGCGCTTCCACCAGCTCCTGCTCGCTGTGGATCTCCGCTGGGAACCGCGTGGCGCAGCGGCCGATGTGGCTGACGATGTGCGCGTCACTGCCGCCAATGCCGAGGTAGCCGTGCGTCTCGGCCATGGCCCAGGCGATGGCGTCCTCATCGTCCCGGCTGCCGCCGTTGTACACCTCGACAATACGCACACCCTCCGGCACGCCGTGCGTCTCGAGGTGCGCGTGCATGCCCACCCGCGGCCGGCCCGGATGGCACGGCACCGCGACCGCACCGTGGGCCTCGCAGGCCTCGAGCACCCGGGCCAGGGGCAACCGGGTGTCCGAAAAGTCGAGAGCGCGCTGAAGGCCGGCGGCGACCCCGAATACCAGCACGTGACCGTACTCGGTCTCCACCTCGCTGCCTTTCAGTATGGTCAGCCCGAACTCCCGCGCCAGGCCGGCGTAGTCGGAGTCGTCGTCGAACTGGCGGTGCTCGGTGAGTACGAACCCGTCCACCGGGATCCCGCGGCTGCGAATCCACTGGCAGTAGTTGCGCACCTTGGCGCGGCCGTCGTCGGATTTGATGGAATGCGCGTGAAGATCCAGGATCATACCGCCTGCTCCCGGGCCGCGCGGCCGTCGTTGCCGGTCACCCGGAGCCATTCCCGGTCCACCTGCGCCAGCAGCGTTTCGGTGTCGGCGGCGTTGTCGATGATCACGTCGGCCCGGGCGCGCCGTTCGGCGTTGCTCATCTGCGCGTCGATGCGCCGTTGCACCTCGTCCTCGCTCAAGCCGTCCCGGGCCGCGGCGCGGGCAACGGCGACCTCCGGGGGCACTACCACGGCCCACACCTCGTCCACGGCGGCTTCCCAGCCGGCCTCGAGCAGCACGGCGGCCTCCAGAACCACCACCCGCCGCGGATCCGCCTCGGTCGCGGCCGCCATCTCGGTTTCCGCGAGCCGGCGGATCTCCGGCCAGACGATGTCGGTGAGCTGATTCAACCGCTCCGGCTCACCGAACACCTTGCCGCCGAGCACCTTGCGGTCGATCCGGCCGTCCGCGCCCACCACGTCGGAACCGAACGCCTCGACCACCTTCACGAAACCGGGTGTATCCGGCTCGTAGACCCGGTGCCCGAGCCTGTCGGCGTCGATGACGTGGGCCCCGAGTTGCTCTAGGTACGACGCCACCGTGGATTTGCCCGAGGCGATGCCGCCCGTCAGCCCGATTTTCATGCGTCCTGTACACTCTGCCTGCAAAGCCCACCATTCTAGCGTCAGCCATGCCCGAGGTCACATACGTACAGCCCGACGGCACCCGCGCCACCCATCGCATCGCTCCCGGCGACAGCGTGCTCGACGGCGCTCTCGACAATGGCGTTCCGGGCATCGTCGGCCAGTGCGGCGGCGGGCGCACGTGCGCCACCTGCCACTGCTACGTCGCGGCACGCTTTCTCGAGCACGTGCCGGCCCCCGACCCGGACGAGCTGGCGCTGCTGGAATACCTGAGCGAGCGCCGCCCCAACAGCCGCCTGGCGTGCCAGCTGCACGTGGACGCGCACCTCGATGGCCTGGTGGTGGAAATCCCGGAGCGCCAGGGTTAGCACCCGTAACGGGAACTGGCGCACGGGTTGGCGCTTGCGCCGCCCGGGACGTGACCATTGTCCCTATACTGGGCCGGTCGCGTTCGTCGGGGCCCCCATGCCGCTGACCCTCCCGTCCACGTCGCATCTGCAAGCGCTGCGAGACCGGGCAGCCGTGTTCGAACGCTACCGCGGCTTCGACCGCTGCATGCGCAAGCTCCTGTCGCCCTCGGACCAGCCGCCCGCCTTCGCAGCGGTAACTGAGCTGTACGCGCACTGGGGGGATCCGCCGACCCAGAGCACCGAGAGCTTTCTGCGCAGCTGCCTGACGGAAGCCGCCCGGGCGGAGGGCCCCATCGTCCTCTGCGGTGCCGGCGCGCTCGCCTTCGTGCTCGGCAGTCTGTGCCATCGCGGCGGCCGCGAGCACCGGCAACTGTGGTGCCTGGAGCACGATCACCATTGGGCCAGCATCGTGCGGTCGTGGATCACCCAGTACGGCATCGGCTCCACCCACGTGATCACCAGCCGGCCGCGCCTGTTCGAGCGCTACGTGTGGTACGCCGTGGACGTCTCGCGACTGGCAGCGAACGTGAGCCTCGTGCTCTGCGACGGCGCCCGCGCCACACCACGGGGAATCATCGGCGCCCTTGCCCGCCTCGATTCCCGGCTCGCGGCGGAGTTCGTGATCCTGGCGCGCAATGTCACCCGGGCCGAGGACCTGCGCCGCATCCAACACTGGGCCGAGCGACGCGACGCGTCGTGCGTGGTGGTCGATCGCCAGGAGGGCTTCGTGAAGATCTCCCGGCGCGCTCCGGACCAGGCCTGATCAGCGGTATTGCAGAAAGCCGCGGCTGACGACGGGCTCTCCTTCTTCGTTGCGCAACGTGAACGGCACCACGTCATCGCGGCGGGCATGAATTTCCAGGGTCAGGATGGCCGGCATTCGCACCATGGCGGAAAAGCGCCCGCCCAGCCGGACCACCCGGTCCGGCTCCCCCGCCAGACGGACGTCGACGATCCGAGTCACGGCCATCGCCAGGGTGGCGGTGCCGTGGAGGATGGTGTCCGGCAGCCCGGCCGCCAGCGCCGATCTCCGATCGGTATGGATGGGGTTCCAGATCCGGGCGCACTCCGTGTACACGTGGGCCGCATTGGCCGCGATGCTCACGGGGAGTCGGGTCTCCACCGTTTCCGGCGTGTCGTCCACGGGCGGTACCGGAAGCGTTTCCCCGTGGGCCGGGTCGCCGCGCATTTCAGCGCCGCGGCTGACGCTCCGCTGATAGGTCCGACACACCAGGCGGCCCTGTGCGTCCGTGGTGTCGAGCCGATAGATCTGGGCCACACCAGCTCGACCACGCTCGAGCGCCGCCATCGTGGCGCGGGTGGTGAGCACGTCGCCGGGGCGGATGGGCCGAAACAGGTGCAAGTCGTGCGCCGCGTGAACGGACCGGGCCCGCTCCTCCGCGGTCACCGATTCCTGGCCCGGGAGGCTCGCGCAGCTCAGGATCACGGGCCATTCCAGACAGACGGGAAACACCGGGTGGGCCACGATCTCCCGGCTCGCGGTGTCCACGTGACTTGCCTTCATATCATCGAGGGCGGCGCTGTAAGCCATGAGCCAGCGGGCATCCACCGCATGTTCGATTCCCTCGGTGGTCTGCCCCACCGCGCTCGCACAGAACGGCATCGCCGGTCAGCTCCGGGCCTGCTGATCCGTCACCCCGAGCTCGCTGGCCCGGTCCCCCGCCACCCGCGTGTGGCGCATCACCCGGGGCTCGCGACGGTCGTACGGCCGCGCGCGGTGCAACACGCAGCGATTGTCCCAGACCACCACGTCACCGGGGCGCCAGCGATGCATCCAGGTCCGCGGCGGCTGACACGCGAACGTCACCAGATCATCCAGCAGGGCCTCGGAGTCGGCCGGCGGCAACCCCGGAATCCCGTAGGCATGGCGGCCTACGAACAGCGACGGGCGCCCGGTGACCGGATGCACCTTCACCAGCGGCCGGAGCGGCGGGGCCTCGTCGTGGAACCCGTAGCTCGTGCCGGTTTCCGCCACGTGACCGATCTTTGCCTGGGAATGATGCAGGGAGTGATACGCGGCCAGATCGCGGATGCGCTCCCGTGTCGCCGGGGCCAGCGCATCGAACGCTGCGCGCATGTCCGCCCATTCGGTCTCGCCTCCGGACTCTGGCACCACCTGCGCGGACAGCACGGACGCCTTGGCAGCCAGCGGCATGTACGAGCTGTCGGTATGCCACCCTTCGTTGCCGCGCAGCACCTGCATCACGTGATCGTCATCGTCCCGCAATGAGCCGTCTGGCCGCTGGTTGCTGAGCGGAACGCTCTCGTGCCCCTCCACCAGGATCTCGAGGTTGCCGAACCGGCGGGCGAAAGCAGCCTGCTCCGCATCCCCCAGGTGCTGCCCGGGGAAGATGAGCAGCGCGTGCTCGTGAAACGCCGCTTCGATGCGCTGCCAGGTCCGCGCATCCAGGCGGGCGAGATTCACGCCGGTGACGGTCGCCCCCAGGGTGGCCGGCGTGGGACGGACCGCCATGGTCACGCCCCCGCGGCCCCCGCCCGCGTTGCCTCGGCGACCTCGCGGAGCCTGCCGGATCCGCAGTCATAGATGTAGCCGTACACCGGGATGTCGTCCGGCACCAGGGGATGGCGGCGAATCCGCTGGACGTCGTCCACCACGCTGCGCTCGCGATCATCGATGGTGAGCCAGTCCACGTAGCGGGCTTCCGGCGAGCCCGGCCCCTTGCCCACGTCTCGCCACCCGGCCGCCTCGAGTGAGGCGGTCTCCAGGCTGCTGGCCAGCAGCTCGCGCATCACGTCGTCCGTGAACGTCTCCATGCCGCAGTCGGTATGATGGATCACGAACCACTCCCGCGTTCCCAGTAGCTTGTAGGAGATGACCAGGGAACGGATGGCGTCATCGCTGGCGCGGCCGCCGGCGTTCCGGATCACGTGGGCATCTCCCTCGCTGAGCCCCGCGAAGCCGGCGGGATCCAGGCGCGCGTCCATGCACGTGAGCACGGCGAAGCGCCGGGCCGGCGGCATGGGCAGGTCGCCCTTGTCGCCGAAGGCGTCGGCGTAAGCCGCGTTCGCAGCCAGAACCTCGTCCACCACTTTGCTCATACGACTATTCCTCCCGTCGGGTTACACGCCATACCCGGCCCGCCTCGGTGTCGCCGACGTACAGCGCCCCGTCCGGCCCCGTGGCCAGCCCCATGGGGCGGTACGCCGCCTCACTGGGCTGCGCGATCTCCCCGGTTCCGGCAAAGCCGGTGAGAAAGTCCTCGCTCGGGCCGGCGGGGCGGCCGCCGGCGAGGGGGAGAAAGGTGACCCGATACCCCGCCTGAGGCCGCGGCGCACGATTCCACGAGCCGTGCCAGGCGATGAACGCGCCCCCGCGATAGCGCTCCGGAAACGCGTCGTCCTGGTAGATCACCAGGCCGTTCGGCGCCCAGTGCGCGGGAAACGCATACAGAGGCTCCTGATATCGGCCCCGCTCGGCGACCGCTTCACCGTCACCGCCGTACTCCGGCGCAACCAGGCGTTCGCCACGCCCGTCGGCGCGACGGCCGTCGGCGCCACGCCGGTCGTAGAACGTGTACGGCCAACCGTAATTCGCGCCGGCCTGCGCACGATGAAATTCCTCCGCGGGCATCTCGGCGTTGTCGTCGGCGTCGAAAAGCTCCGGCCACAGCCCGGCGAGCTGATCGCGCCCGTGCATGGCGAAATACAGGGCGTCGGCCTGCGGATGCCACGCCATGGCCAGCACGTTTCGGGTTCCGGTCACGTAGCGCTCGCCATCGCTTTGCTCGAGCCCCGTCTCGCCGGCCGGAAAGCGCCACAGCGCGGCCTGGCGCTCGAGCTCCGGGCAGGGCTGCTGCCCCGGCGAGCCCGGCGTCCGCGATTGCTGCTGACAGGCGTTGGACGGCGCGCCCACATTGACGTAGAGATTGCCGGCTGCATCGAAGGCCAGGGCCTTGTCGGCGTGCCCGCTCTGGCGCGGGAAACCGCTCACCACCAGCTCCGGCTCGCCCTCCGGGATCAACGCCTCGTCCAGCGCCAGCCGGCGAACGCTCACGTCGTCCGAGAAATAAAGATAACCGCCCCACAGGGCGACACCGGTGGTGATGGGCAAGCGACGCTCCGCTACGCGGTCGGCGCGACCGTCGCCGTCTTCGTCGCGCAGCCCCACCAGGATGCCGTCGCGGCGCGCGCCCAGAACATCACCGTTCTCGCGCACCGCCAGATGCCGAAGCCGGGCGCCCACGCCGGGGTGGAACACGGTGACGCGGAACCCCTCCGGGGCGCGAACCCTGCCGGGCTCCGCGTCCTCTGCCGTGATCTCACCGCACGCCGCCAGTATGGCGAGAAGCCCGGTGAGCAACGCTGCGACCGGCCCCTTCATACAACCCCGGCCCGTCAGGCTTCGTGGAGCCGCACCGGGAGCTCGGAGTAGCCCTTGACGAAGCTGGAGTAGACTCGCTGCGGCTCGCCGACCACTTCCACTTCGTGGAAACGTTTGAGGATCTCTTCCCAGACGATGCGCAGTTGCATCTCACCGACCCGATTGCCCATGCAGCGGTGGATGCCGTACCCGAAGCTGATGTGCTGGCGGGCGTTTTCCCGGTCGATGATGAAGTCGTCCGGCCGTTCGAACACCGCATCGTCCCGGTTCCCCGACACGTACCACATGCAGACCTTGTCCCCGGCCTTGATGGTCTTGCCGCCAAGCTCCGTATCCACCAGCGCGCGACGGCGCATGTGCGAGAGCGGCGTCTGCCAGCGGATGATCTCCGCCACCATGTTCGGAATCAGCGACGGGTCATTGCGCAGCTTCTCGTACTCGTCGGGAAACTGGTTCAGCGCCAGCACCCCGCCGGAGAGGGAGTTCCGGGTGGTGTCATTGCCGCCCACGATGAGCAAAATCAGATTACCCAGATATTCCATGGGCCGGCTCAGCATGTCCCGCGTGCTGGCGCCGTGCGCCAGCATCGACACCAGGTCGTTTCCGGGCTCGTCACGCTTCGCGCGTTCCTCCCACAGCGCGGTGAAGTACTCCAGGCACTCCAGCAGCTCCGCCCGGCGCTGCTCTTCGGTGTCGACGATCCCGGTGCCGGGCGGTGCGGTGGCCACGTCCGACCAGCGGGTGAGCTTGTAGCGATCCTCGAACGGGAAATCGAACAGGGTCGCCAGCATCTGTGTGGTCAGCTCGATGGAGAGGTGCTTAACCCAGTTGAAGTCCTCGTTCCGGGGCAGCGAATCGAGGATGTTGCACACCCGCCGGCGGATCTCCGGCTCGAGGGCAGCCAGGTTCCGCGGCCCCGCCACCGGCGCCACCACCTTGCGCTGCTCGTCGTGCTTCGGCGGATCCATGGCAATGAACATGGGCAGCGTGAAATCCTCGTCTTGGTCCGCCAGCGTGATGCCGCCCTCGGACGAGAAGATCTTGTGGTTCATGTCCACGTACTTGATGTCCTCGTACCGGGTTACCGACCAGTACGGACCGAACTCGCTCTCAGCGGAGAAATGCACCGGATCCTCTTTGCGCAGCCGCTCGAAGTAGGGCCAGTGAGCATCATTCTGGAACAGCACCCCCTGGGCCGGATTCACGTCCTCGAGGGGCAGCGTGTAGGGATCGGCGACGTACTCCGTTTGAATCTTGAACTCCGGCTGCGTCGTAGCTTCACTCATGTCTGTCTCCCCTTGCTGGGTTGAGGGCCGCTCGGCCCCGGGTGATCGTGGTGTCTTTTCACATCTGGAACTCGGGTACCGTCACCACCAGGCCGTCCAGCTCTTCGGTGATGGGAATCTGACACGACAGGCGCGAGTTCGACTCCCGCTCCGGATTCAGATCGAGCATGGACTCCTCACGCTCGCTGGGCTCCCCCACCGTGGCCATCCACGCCCGATCGACGTAGACGTGACACGTAGCGCAGGAGCACTCGCCGCCGCAGTCGGCGTCGATCCCCGGCACCAGATTGTCGATGGCGGCACGCATGACCGACAGGCCGTTTTCGCCTTCCACCGTGTGCTCGGTGCCATCGTGCTCGATGAACGTAATCTTCGGCATCAACTCGCTCCTTGGACTTCCAATCGTACCTGCGGTGCCTCGGCCTCCGGGGCTCCCGCGTCAACATCTCAAGAATATCCTTATTCGCCCAATCATGACAGTAGCTAGATTCAATCGAATCACGGATTTGAGCGCGATTCTTGTCGAAATCGCCCCGATCGGCGGCGCCGCTTTGGCGTTCAGCCGTCCGCGGCTGCGGAATCCTCCCGTTCACGCATGTACATGACGAGCTGGCGATCGTGACGGCTCGTGGCAGACAGCCGCCCCGGACGCACCCAGGGCTGCCAACGCGGCGCCCCGACGCCCTGCGGCTCGTCCCCCATCACCGTCACCCGCTGAATGATCCGCTCACCCTCGAAGTCGTTCAGCACGAAGTGCTGGGTGCAGCGGTTGTCCCAGATGGCCACGGTGCCCTCCCGCCAGCGGTACCGTACCGTGAAGCGCGGCTCGCTCACCCAGCGGGTCAGAAAAGCCAGCAGCGCATCGCTTTCTCCGGCACTGAGCTCCACCAGCCGGCGGGTGAAATGCTCGTTCACGTACAGCGCCCGGCGCCCGGTCTCCGGGTGCAGCCGCACCACCGGGTGGATCGCCATCTTGTCGGGCTGATTGTGCGGCGCCGCGTCGTGCAGCGCCGTCAAGCCCTCGCAGAACGCCTTCATGGGCGTGGACAAGGCATCGTAGGCCGCATAGAGGCTGGTCCACATGGTGTCACCGCCCACCGCCGGCGCCTTCCTGAGCTGCAGGATCGACAACAGCGCGGGATCGGGCCGGAACGTGAGATCGGTGTGCCACTCGTCGGCCACGCCGCCGTGGGAAGCGGCCAGCTCGAAGAGCTCCGGATGCTGCGTGTACGGATTCTTGAGATGGGGATGCGCTTCCAGGGGCCCGAACCGTCGCCCGAAATCCACGTGCGCATCCACATCGAGGTGCTGGTCCGGAAAGAACAGCACCAGGTGCTCGAGCAGCAGTGCGCGCACCGCCGCGAAACCCACGTCGTCCAGGGCGTCGAGTCGGGGGCCGTGCACCTCGGCGCCCAATGCCCCGGAAAGGCGCTGAATCTGCCAGTCGGCCGGGATCGTCGCGTGCTCACTCATGCTCTGAAGCCTCCCCGAGTCGTTGCCCGGATGCTGCGACAAGCGCACTCGAATGTACAGGGCCGTGCACCGAAGGCAAGGGCCGCCGCCGCGACGCACCCGGGTCCCTACCCGCCGATATGCACTGCCGTTATAATCCCCGCCCTTCGAATTTCCGACCTGAATGGGGAATCTATGGATATCCAAGACAAAGTCGCTCTCATCACCGGCGGCGCATCCGGTCTCGGCGAGGCCACGGCGCGGCGCCTGCACGGCATGGGCGCGAAGATCGCGATCCTCGACATGAACGAGGAGAAAGGCCAGGCGCTGGCGCAGGAGCTCGGTGACCGGGTCATCTTCCAGCGCACCAACGTCACCAGCGAAGAGGACGTCGAGAAGGCCGTCGCCGCCACCATGGATGCCTTCGGCGCCATCCACGTGTGCTGCAACTATGCCGGCATCGGCAATGCCATCAAGACCGTCGGCAAGGACGGCCCCTTCCCGCTCGACAAGTTCAAGCAGGTCATCGACATCAATCTCATCGGGACCTTCAACGTCCTGCGCCTGGCGGCGAACGAGATGCAGAAAAACGAGCCGTACAACGAGTTCGGCGGCCGCGGCTGCATCATCAACACCGCTTCGGTGGCGGCCTACGAAGGGCAGATCGGCCAGGCGGCCTAC
Source organism: Pseudomonadota bacterium (assembly GCA_048621375.1). Taxonomy (GTDB): domain Bacteria; phylum Pseudomonadota; class Gammaproteobacteria; order Pseudomonadales; family Azotimanducaceae; genus UBA7803. The sequence goes on from JBMCWS010000059.1 coordinate 13,775, forward strand.
AGCGCCTCGAAGGGCGGCATCGTCGGCATGACGCTGCCCATCGCCCGGGATCTGTCCACCATCGGGATCCGCTGCAACACCATCGTCCCGGGGCTGATCCACACACCGCTGTTCCAGGGCGCGCCGGACAAGGTGATCGACGCCCTGTCCGCGCAGGTGCTGTATCCCAAGCGCCTCGGCCGCGCCGACGAGATCGCCCACGTGGCGACCATGCTCATCGAGAATGAGTACATGAACGGCGAGTGCATCCGCATGGACGGCGGCATCCGCATGCAGCCGAAGTGACGTCTGCCGCCGCGCCGTGGTAGCAACTGCGGCGCGGCGCGCTTCCCTACGTCACCGTCACCGCGCGGGCTCCCGCTGCGACACCAGCGCCGCGATTGCGGCAAGGCCCGCGATGAGCCCCAGACAGACGCCGATCGCACCGGTATAGCTGCCCAGCCAATCGACCCCGACACTGAAGAGAACCGGCCCCACCGCGCTGGCGAACACCGTCAGCGACATCGCCAGTCCGCTGATCTCTCCGAGGTGGAGACGGCCGAAGTTGCGCACGTACGCCATGTTCGAGAGCACGCCCCACAGTCCGCCCCCGCTGCCCAGGCCGGCCACCAGCAGCCAGTATCCCCACGCGCTCTCCAGGTGCATCAGCCCCCACCCCCCGGCACCGAGCGCAGTGAGCATCAACAGCAGATACGGCTTCAGCGGCAGCCGGTCCACCAGGGCACTGGCCACCAGATTCACCGACGTCGACACCACGGCCTGGGGAAAGAAGTAGCCGAAGGCCTCTCCCGCGCCGCGGCCGGCGTGGGCGAAGATGTCGACGATGTGGAACGTGATGGCCGTGGTGAACAGCGCGTGCAGCGCCAGCGAGCCGGCATAAATCCAGAATACCGGGCAGCGCCGGGCCTCGGTGACGGTGGCATCCTGCGGAACCGCGTGCGCCGGCTCCCGCGACCTGTCGGCCGCCTCGGCACCGTCCGGCAGCAGGCCACAGCTCTCGGGGGTGTCGCGAATCGCCACCAGGCTCAGCAACGCGAACGCGCCCCCCACGGTGGCAGCCAGGATCCACAAGGCACCCCGCCAGCCCCAGGCGTCAATGAGCATGGCCAGCAGCAGCGGCGCCACCGAGAAACCGAGCGACACGAACACACCGCGCACACCGGACACCAGACCGCGGCGGCGCTCGAACCACACCAGCAGGACGTTGCGCGAGACGCTGGTGAGCACCCCCTGTCCGGTGAAACGGACGCCGAAATAGCCGACCAGCACCAGGGCGAATGCGAGCGTCCCCCGCCAGCCGTCGCCTAGTGGGGCGATGAGCACGTCGATACCGCTCATGAACACGAGCACCGCGCTCAGCACCACACTGGCGCCGACCATCATGGTGCGGGCCTGATAGCGGTCGTACCAGCGCCCGGCGCGGGTCAGGAACAGGCTGCTGGCGGTGGTGCCGAAGAAATAGGCGGTCGCCAGCTCCGTGCGCCCCAGGGAAAACGCCTCCATGAACGGTTCGGTGAAGACGGCCATGCCCATCGTCTGCCCGGGGACGCTCATGAGGAACCCCAGGGTCGAGAGCGCCCATATCACCCAGCCGTAGAAGAACGGCAGCCGCCCGGGATCGTAGGGCCAGGCGGCAGGCAACGTGAGGGTGGATCTCGAGGTCAACGCAGTACCATGGCGCCGAGGCTGGGTGAAAGCCGAAAACCGCGCATTCTACTGACCCGGGCGCAGCGGCAACAGCGCAATCCGCGGTCTCTGGCTGTACAATCGCCACCCCGAACCACCGGACACGGCCCGCAGCATGGAAGACGACCCGACAGACGAAGATCTCAGGCAGCAGCGCGACGACGTCCGCTGCGACGTCGCCCTGCAGACCATGCAGGACGTACTCTGGCGCTTCAACGAGACCAACGAAGGCACGTTGTCCGCCTACGACGTCGTGGGCTTTCTGGTCGAGGATCTGGTGCAGTCCGGCTTCTGCGCCGCCTGCATCAGCGAAGCGGTGGATGCGGGCTTCGAGCGCTGCAACGCGGACCGGGCTCAGCATCGCGCCGAGGACGAGTCGGGCATCATTCCCCGCTCCCCCGATGACGTGTTCCACTGACCGGGATCAGGGCTCGATGGTGAGCAGGGAAGCGTTGCCGCCCGCCGCCGTGGTGTCCACCGTCACCACCCGCTCCACCGCGAACTGCTCCAGATAGCGGGGCCCACCGGCCTTGGGCCCGGTGCCCGACAGCCCTTCCCCGCCGAAAGGCTGAACCCCCACCACCGCGCCGATCTGATTGCGGTTGACGTAGAGGTTGCCGACCCGCGCCCGTCGGACCACGCGCGCGGCCCGGTTCTCGCTGCGCGAGTGCACCGCCAGGGTGAGGCCATACCCCAGGGCATTGATGTCGTCCACCAAAGACTCCAGCGCGTCCGCCCGCCAGCGCACGACGTGCAGCACCGGGCCGAACACTTCCCGATCCAGGTCCGCCACGGCAGGAATCTCGAAGGCGATGGGCGCCAGGAAGTGGCCGTAGCACGACGCCTCGTCCGCCGGCGTCTCGGCGATCACGGGAAAGCGTCGGCGCGCCTGCGCCACGTAGCGCTCGAGCGTAGCCAGCGCCTCGGCGTCGATGATCGGGCCCACGTCGGTGGCGAGCATCGCCGGATCCCCGACGTTCAGGACCTGCATGGCGCCGGCGATCATCTCGAGGTGGCGCTCGGCCACGTCCTCCTGGAGGCACAGCAGCCGCAGCGCCGAGCAGCGCTGCCCCGCGCTCTGAAACGCCGAGGTCATGACGTCGCGGGTCACCTGCTCCGGCAGCGCAGTGGAATCGACGATCATGGCATTGATGCCGCCGGTCTCGGCGATCAACGGAACGATGGGCCCCTCGCGCGCCGCCAGTTTCCGGTGAATGTGGCGCGCGGTATCGCTACCCCCCGTGAAGGCGACCCCAGCCAGGCGCGAATCCCCGAGCAGCGCGTCGCCGATGGTCGGGCCGTCCCCGGGGAGCAGCTGCGCCACGTCCTCCGGCACCCCGGCGCGATGCAACAAGCGAATCGCCTCGGCCGCGATCAATGGTGTCTGCTCCGCGGGCTTGGCGAGCGCCGGGCATCCCGCCGCCAGTGCCGCCGCCACCTGGCCGGTGAAGATCGCCAGCGGAAAGTTCCAGGGCGCGATACACAGGAACGGTCCGCGCCCGGCGAGCCTCATGCTGTTGCTCTCACCCGTGGGGCCCGGGAGCGACGTCGCCGAGGCGAACAGGCGCTCGCCGTGGGCGGCGTAGTAGCGCAGGAAATCCACCGCCTCGCGCACCTCGAGGTGTGCGTCGGCCACCGACCGGCCGGCTTCCCGGCACACCAGGGTCATCAGCGCCGGCGCGGCACGCTCCATGAGATCGCTGGCCCGGCGCAGCCGCTCGGCCCGCTCCGCTGCCGGCACGCCGTCCCACGCCCCGGCAGCGCCCGCCGCGCGCCCCAGGGC
>JBMCWS010000060.1:0-17119 GCA_048621375.1 Pseudomonadota bacterium
CTGCAGGCGCTGTGGACCATGGCGCGGGAAAACCTCGATGTGACGGTGATCTTGTTTGCGAATCGTAAATACGCCATCTTGCAGGTGGAATTAATGCGTGTGGGCGCAGAGAATCCCGGTCCGAAGGCCATGGACATGCTGGACCTGTCCCGCCCGGACCTGGATTTCGTGCAGCTCGCCCGCGGCATGGGCGTGCCTGCGATCCGCGCCACCGACGCGGCGTCGTTCACGGACGCCCTGGGCGAGAGCTTCGCGACGCCGGGTCCGTTTCTGATCGAGGCGGTGGTCTAGCGCTCGTCGGCCGTTGCCTGAGGACGAAGAATGAAAATCACACTGTTCGGAACGGGCTACGTGGGCCTGGTGACCGGCACGTGCTTCTCCGAGATGGGGAACGAGGTGCTTTGCGTCGACGTCGACCCGGAGAAAGTCGATGCCCTGAACCGGGGCGAGGTGCCGATCTTCGAGCCCGGGCTCGAGCAGATGGTGCGAAGCAATGCCGCCGCCGGGCGTCTGCGTTTCACCACCGATACCGCCGAAGGCGTGCACCACGGCCAGTTGCTGTTCATCGCCGTCGGCACACCCGCGGATGGCGACGGCTCGGCGGATCTGCGTCACGTGCTCGCGGTGGCACGGAGCATCGGCGAGCACATGACCGAGCCCAAGGTCGTGGTCGACAAGTCCACGGTGCCGGTGGGAACGGCGGACAAAGTCCGCGCGGCGGTAGCCGAGGCGCTCGACGACCGTGGCGACGACATCGATTTCGACGTGGTGTCGAATCCGGAATTTTTGAAGGAAGGCGCCGCCGTCGCCGATTTCATGAAGCCGGACCGCATCATCATCGGCACCAGCCGGGAGGACAGCGCCCGCTTGCTGGATGCACTGTACGCGCCGTTCAACCGCAACCGCGACAAGGTCATCCACATGGACGTGCGCTCTGCCGAGCTCACCAAGTATGCCGCCAACGTGATGCTCGCCACCCGCATCAGCCTGATGAACGAGCTGGCGAATCTGGCGGAACGGCTCGGCGCCGACATCGAGGACGTCCGCCGCGGCATCGGCTCCGACCCGCGTATCGGTTTCAATTTCATCTATCCCGGTACCGGCTACGGCGGCTCCTGTTTTCCCAAGGACGTGAAAGCGCTCATCCACACCGCCACCGGCGTCGGCTACGACGCGTCGATCATGTCCGGGGTCGAGACGGTGAACGAGCGACAGAAGAGCGTGCTGTTCGAGAAGATCGTGCACCACTTCGGCAGCGATCTTTCCGGGCGCACCTTCGCGCTGTGGGGGCTCGCCTTCAAGCCCAATACCGACGACATCCGCGAGGCACCCAGCCGCACCATCGTCGAGCGGCTGTTCGCCCACGGCGCCGGCGTGCGCGCCTACGACCCCGCAGCCGGCCCCGCCGCCGCCGAGATCTACGGCGACGAGCCCGGCTTCACTCTGTGCACCAGGCGCGACGACACGCTGAAGGACGTGGACGCCCTGATCGTGGTCACGGAATGGAACGAGTTCCGCAGCCCCGATTTCCACACCCTGAAAGCCGAGCTCAAGCAGCCGGTGATCTTCGACGGCCGCAACGTCTACGACCCGGACTACATGCAGCGAATCGGGTTCGCCTATTACGGGATCGGGCGTGGGCTGAGTGTGGGGAGGGTGCCATAGAGCGGTCAGCTATCAGCTATCCGCTTTCAGCCGGTGGGCGCTCTTCCGTCATTCAGGTGTGTGGATTCGGGTAAGGCCTTCGATATCAAGAAGCTCGCTCGCTTCTGACGCACGTGAACGCAGCCAATCGGGGATCATTCTCGAACCGCGTCCATCCGCATGAGGCCGGCCGCAGTGCCCGCACCTTCTAGACGTCCCCGTGCGGCACCGTCGGATACCGGAGAGGCACTCCGGCTGAAAGCGGATAGCTGACCGCTGATCGCTGCCACCACTTGAACCTGTATATTCATACAGCTAATCTGGTCGACCCTGTATGAACATACAGAGTCGCGAATGCATCACTCCCGGAACCACTCCCGATTTTCCCTGTCGCGCCTGCTCCATCACCCGGAGCTCTGGCGGGCGGGCCAGCTCGATCACATGCCGGAGGCCCACGCCAGCGGCTTTCCGGCTCTCGACGAGCATCTGCCCGGCGGCGGCTGGCCCCGGGCCGGCCTCGCCGAGCTGATGCTCGATACGGCAGGGGTGGGCGAGCTGCGCTTGCTGTTGCCGCTCATCCGCGCCCTCTCCCGGAACGAAGCGCGCTGGGTCGCCTGGATCAATCCGCCGTTCATTCCCTATGCCCCGGCCCTGGAAGCTCGCGGCGTGGACATACGCAAGATTCTGCTGATTCACACGAAATCCCATCAGGAGGCCCTGTGGGCGCTGGAGCGGGCGAGCCGCTCGGGCACGTGCAGCCTGGCGCTGGCCTGGCTCGACGAGCGACAGCTCGCGCTCACGGACACCCGGCGGCTGCAGCTCGCCGCCCGCCGGGGAGGCACCCTGACCACTCTGTTCCGGCCCGCGGAAGCCGTGCCGGCCAAGTCCATGGCGGAGCTGCGATTACAGGTGACGCCGGAGGAGCCCGGGCTGGTCAACGTGGACATTCACAAGCGCCGGGGTGGCTGGCCCGTGAGCGGCATCCCGGTGCGCCTGGAAGACGTCCCCGGGCCGGCGGAGATCCGCGAGCAGCTTTCCCTGTGGCGCGGTCAATGGCAACACCAACACCGGGAGGCGGAACACGACGAGGTCGAAGAGCATCCGTCCATGCCGCCGCAACGCCCGGCACTCACCTCCCGGGGGCGGGTTCACTGATGCTGTGGCTGGGGGTGCATTTGCCGATGCTGCCGCTGGAAGTCTGCTCCACCGCGGATGTTCCGTGCCATGAGAGGGGCGAGGTCCCGGCGGAGGCCCCCCCGACCGTGGTGGTGGACACCAACGGCCGTGTCATGCTGCGCAACGCTGCGGCCGCCGTCACCGGGATCACGCCGAGCAGCACCCTGGCCACCGCCCACAGCATCGCCGCCGGGCTGAAACACCATCGCCGGGATCCATCGAGGGAACGCCGACGCCTCGAGCTGCTGGCGGAAGCGCTCTACGGGTTCAGCTCCCGGGTGAGCCCCTGCCCGCCCGATGCCGGGAAAGCCGATGCCGGCATCGTCATGGAAGTCGCCGGCAGCCTCAAGCTCTTCGGCGACGTCACCGAGCTGGCCCGTCGGGTCGCCGCCCTGTGCCGCGACATGGGGCACGAAACCCGGGTGCGCTGGGCCGCCACCCCGCTGGCCGCGCTGACCCTGGCACGGGCCGATGCTTCCCGGCTCGGGCAGGTCCCGCTGCCTCAGGCCGCGGTGGAACCGGAACGGCTCTCGGCGGATCGTCTCGAGCGTCTCGCCAACATGGGGATACGCACCGTCGGACAGCTCCTGGCCCTGCCGAGACAGGGGGTGGCGCGGCGCTTCGGTCAGGACCTGGTGGATTATCTCGCCCGTCTCACCGGCGAGCGGCCGGACCCGCGCCGCTGCATTCAGCCCCCCGAGCATTTTCGCGCCCCGCTCCACTTGCTGGAGCCGTTGAGCGACAAAGAGGCGCTGCTGTTTCCCATGCAGCGTCTGCTCAGCGATCTCCAGCATTGGCTGGTGGCGCGTCAGCTCGGCGCCGAGCGGCTGTGCTGGCATTTCACCGCCACCGGCTCCGGCGATACCGTACGCGTGCCGATACGGTTCACCCGGGCGCAGCAGCACCGGAATGCGTTTCTGGAGATCACCCGGCTCCGGCTCGCGGAAACCGCCCTGCCCGAGGAGGTGATCGGCTTGACGCTGGAAGCCCCGCGGCTCGTGCCCTGGTCCGCCGGCAGCCGGAATCTGTTCCACCAGCAGCCGGACCGGCAATCGCCGGCAGCCGGACCGGACGAGCTCGGCGATCTGGTGGATCAGCTTCAGGCCCGGCTCGGCCGGCGCGCTTGCCATGGCCTCGAGGTGCAGGATCAGCATACCCCGGAGAACGCCTGGAGCCCGACGCCGCCGCTTGCCCGGACCGGCAACCGGCCGCAGCCGGAAACCGCGCCCCGGAGCGAGCGCAAGCGCCCCCTCTGGCTGTTCGAGCCGCCCCGCGCCGTCCAGCGCGCAGAGCTGTCCCTGCTGCGGGGGCCGGAACGTCTGCACACCGGGTGGTGGTCGTCTCCCGGTCAGGCCCGGGACTACTACGTGGCCCGGCACCGGAACGGCGCGGAGTGCTGGGTGTTCGTGGATCCCGGGGAACGCTGGTTTCTGCATGGTTATTTCGCCTAGAGCCGGGTCCGCCGTGAATTTCGCCGAGCTGCATTGTCTGAGCAATTTCAGCTTTCTGCGGGGGGCTTCGCATCCGGAGGAGCTGGTCCGTCGTGCCTCGGAGCTGGGGTATCGCGCCATCGCGATCACCGACGAGTGCTCCTTCGCCGGGCTCGTGAAAGCCCACACGGCTGCGGACGAGCTCGGCATGCACCTGATCGCCGGTGCGGAATTTCGTCTCGAGGAAGGCTGCCGGCTGGTGCTGTTGTGTCCCGATCGCACCGCGTACGGGCAGCTCTCCGCGCTGATCACCCGGCTGCGGCGGCGTTCTCCCAAGGGCACTTACACGGCCCGGCTGGAGGATTTCCGCTGGGCCGTGGAGGCCTGCCTCGCGCTGTGGATTCCCGAAGGCGCCGACATCGGCGACCAGATGGCCCAGGGGCACCGGCTGCAGACGCTCTTTCCCGAGCTGTGGATCGCGCTCGAGCTGTTTCGGGAAGAACAGGACCTCGAGAAGACCGCCCATGCGCTCACCCTCTCCATGCGCCTGGGGCTGCCCGTGGTGGCGAGCAACGACGTGCATCTGCACGCCCCGGAGCGTCAGCCGCTGCAGGATGTCCTCGCCACCATCCGTCACCGCACCACGGTGGCGGAGCTGGGCAGCCGCGGCTTTCAGAATGCCGAGCGGCACCTGCGGCCGGTGCAGGCGCTGGCCGGGCTGTACCCGCCGGAAATGCTCGAGGAATCCTGCCGGATCGCCGAGCGCTGCCGGTTCTCGCTCGGCGAGCTGCGTTACGAGTATCCCGAGGAGCTGGTGCCGCCCCACCTCACGGCGTCGGAATACCTGCGCCAACTCACCTTCGCCGGTGCCGCGGAGCGCTGGCCCGAAGGTGTGCCGGAGCACGTCCGATCACTGCTCGAACGGGAGCTCGGGATCATCCGCGAGCTCGGTTTCGAGTACTATTTTCTCACCGTGCACGACATCGTGCAGTTCGCTCACGGCCGCGGCATCCTCTGCCAGGGGCGGGGCTCGGCCGCCAACTCCGCCGTGTGCTATTGCCTGCGCATCACCGAAGTGGACCCGGGGCGTCTGCACGTGCTGTTCGAGCGTTTCGTCAACAAAGAGCGCGACGAGCCTCCGGACATCGACGTGGATTTCGAGCACGAGCGCCGGGAAGAAGTCATTCAATACATCTACAAGCGCTACGGCCGGGAGCGCGCGGCGCTGGCCGCCACGCTCATCACCTATCGGCCGAAGAGCGCCGCCCGGGACGTGGGTAAAGCGCTGGGCATGAGTCAGGACCTGGTGGATCTGCTGGCCAAGTCATTGGCTTGGTGGGACAACCGCGAAGCGCTGGCCGGGCGGTTCCGCGCCGCCGGCCTCGATCCCGGGAGCCGGCTGGCGAATCAGTTTCTCTACTTCGTCGATCAGATCCTCGGTTTTCCCCGGCACCTGTCTCAGCACGTGGGGGGGTTCGTGATCTCCCGAGGGCCCCTGGCTCAGCTCGTGCCGGTGGAGAATGCCGCCATGGACGAGCGCACGGTAATCCAGTGGGACAAGGACGATCTGGAATCCCTGGGGCTTTTGAAGGTGGACGTGCTGGGGCTCGGCATGCTCACCGCCATTCGCAAGGCGCTCGCAGCACGCAACGCCCTGCGGGGCGACTCGCTCACCATGGCCGGTATACCGCCGGAAGACCCCGCCACTTACCGGATGCTGCAGCGCGGAGACAGCCTGGGGGTGTTTCAGGTGGAATCCCGGGCGCAGATGGCCATGCTGCCCCGGCTGGCGCCGAAGACCTTCTACGATCTGGTGATCCAGGTGGCCATCGTCCGCCCCGGCCCCATTCAGGGCGACATGGTGCATCCGTACCTGCGCCGCCGGCAGGGGCTGGAGCCGGTGGATTATCCCAGCGACGGGGTGCGCCGGGTGCTGGAGCGTACCCTGGGGGTGCCCATCTTTCAGGAGCAGGTCATCGAGCTGGCGGTGGTGGCGGCGGGCTTCTCCCCCGGCGAAGCGGACCAGCTCCGCCGGGCCATGGCGGCCTGGAAACGCCGCGGCGGCCTGGGCCCGTTCGAGGAGAAGCTGATCGACGGTATGCTGGCCCGGGGCCACGACCGGGATTTCGCCGAGCGGGTGTTCCAGCAGATTCAGGGCTTCGGCGAGTACGGCTTTCCGGAGTCGCATTCCGCCAGCTTCGCGCTGCTGGTCTACGTCTCCGCCTGGCTCAAGCGCCACGAGCCCGCGGCGTTCTATTGCGGCTTGCTGAACAGCCTGCCCATGGGGTTCTACGCGCCGGCGCAGATTGTGCGCGACGCCCGCCATCACGGTATCGAGGTGCGGCCCGCGGACGTCAGCCACAGCGCCTGGGACCACCACCTCGAGCTTTCCGATGCCGGCGGCCGCGGCCACGGCGACACCGCCTGGCAACCGCCTCTGCGCCTGGGGCTGCGCATGGTCAAGGGGCTTCCCGAGGCCACGGGTGAACGCATTGCCCGCGCCGCCGCCCGCGCGCCTTTCGCCGATACCGAAGATCTGGCGCGCCGCGCCGGGTTGAACGGTCAGGCGTTGCGCTTTCTGGCCCGGGCCGGCGCATTGGCTTCGTTGAGCGGGCACCGCTACCACGCCCATTGGGAGGTGGCGGGCATTCGCGAGCCGCTGGCCCTGGAGCAGAAAGCAGATACGAGCTCAGCGTCCGCCGGCTGCGATCATCCGGCGCCGCAGGCGCTGCCGGCGCCTTCGGCGGTCACCGACATGCTCGATGATTATCGCTACCTGGGGCTGACTCTGGGCGATCATCCGGTGGCTATGCTGCGCCGGGATGCCCGGCTCGGTCGGTATTTGACGCGTTGCCGGACCGCCGCCGATCTGCGCGCGTATCGACACGGCCAGTTCGTGCGGGTGGCGGGGCTGGTGATCGGCCGGCAGCGGCCGGGAACCACCACCGGCGTGCTGTTCGTGACCCTCGAGGACGAGACCGGCACCGTCAATCTGGTGGTGTGGGCTTCGGTGCTGGAGAAATTCCGCGCGGCGCTGCTGCAGGCGCAGATGTTGCGGGTGAAGGGCGTGGTGGAGCGAGAGGGCGAGGTCATTCACGTGGTAGCCGGCCATGTGGAAGACGTCACCGACCTCGTGACGGCGCTCGACGCCGGCGCAAGCGGTGGGGAGTCACCGTTTCGCTCCCGGGACTTTCACTGACCCCCGTGGCTCATGCCCGGCGCTTGCGCGACGGATCGGTGTTCTGGGCCCGCACCTCCATCAGCACGTCCTCGAGCAGGCCGCGCACGTACGCCACCTCTTCCCGCAGCTCGCGCACCTCGGGCTTGAGGCTCGAGCCCAGACCGTCCACCGCCCGCTCCAGAGACGCCAGACGCTGCTGTACGTTGGCCTTGTCGAACATCGACCGCGCCATGGTCTCGAGCCCCTGCCCGGGCCGGTCGAACAGCTGCTGGCCTTCGTGCTCGCTTTCCGACTCCCCTTCACGCGCCCGGCCGCCCCAGAACTCCGAACCGATCTCCTCGGTGACGGTCTCCACCACCGCACTGTCGATGCGATGCAGCTCTTCGAGAAAGCTGTAGAGCAGAATCCGGTCGCAGAGATTGTTGATGCGCCGGGGCACTCCGTCGCTGAAGGCATGGATCGCCTGGAAAGCGTCGTCGGTGATCTCGGGATTCCGCTCCCAGCCCACGGTACCCAGTCGATGCTCGATGTAGGTACGTGTCTCCGCCTCGTCGAGCGGGCTCAGGTGGTAGGTGGCGATCACCCGCTGGCGCAGCTGCTCGAAGCCCGGCGACAGCAGCGTGGCGCGGAACTCCTCCTGCCCCAGCAGGAAGACCTGCAACAACGGCGAGCCGTTCTGCTGAAAGTTCGACAGCATGCGCAGCTCTTCCACCGCCTCTTTCGGCAGGTTCTGCGCCTCGTCGACGATCAGCAGCATGCGCCGCCCCTGGCGGCTCTGCTGTTGGAACATGCGCTCGAGGTCGCGCAGCAGAACCGCCTTGCCGCTCGCCGTCACACGGAGCCCGAAGTTCGCGGCCACCAGATGCAGCAGGTCGTCCTCCTCGAGCTGGGTGGTGACGACCGTGGCCACCAGGGTCTCCCGCGGGTCGAGTTCGTCGAGCAGGGTCTGCACCAGCATGGTCTTGCCGGTCCCCACGTCCCCGGTGATGACGATGAAGCCGTCGGCCTGATCCAGGCCGTACTCCAGAAACGACAGAGCCCGCTGGTGCTCACGGCTGGGAAAGAAGAATCGAACATCCGGAGAGAGCTGAAACGGCTTGCCGGAGAGTCCGAAGAACTCCTGATACATACTAGTTCGCCTCGGCCTTCGCGCCGCTGCGTCCATGCGGCGCCTCGCTCCCGTAACCGTAGCCGTAGCCGTAACCGTAGCCGTAACCCCCGGCTTCGCCGCCGGTAGCCTTGTTGAGCACCAGGCTCACGTTGCCGCATCCCTCGAGCTGGGCTAGTGCCTGATGGAGCGCATCCTGCGGGGTCTTGTTGGCCTCCACCACCACCACGGTCTGCCCCACGTGACGGGCCAGCACCGCAGCCTCGGTGGTGGCGAGCAGGGGCGAGGCATCGAAGAGCACCACCCGGTTGGGATCCGCCTCCGCGAGGCTCCGGGTCAGCGTGCCCATCAGATCACTGGCAAACAGCTCGTCCACCTGCTCCGTCGGCGCGCCGGCGGTGAGCACGCTCAGACGCTCCACGTTGGTGCTCACCACACCGTCTTCGGTCAGATGGGCCGTCTCATTGAGCAGATCCGTCAAACCGCGCTGCGGCTCCAGCTCGAGCTGCCGGGATATGTCGCCGCGCGCCACGTCCGCGTCTACCAGCAGCACCCGGCGGTCCACTTCCGCCGCCAGGCTCATGGCCAGATTGATGGACATGAACGTCTTACCCTCGCCCGGGAGCGCGCTGGTGATCATGATCAGGTTGGCGGGCGGTGCGTCCGCGACGTCCGGATCCTCCGACGCCCGGGACTTGCGGATGTTGAGGAGCAGCGGCCGCTTGATGCGCCGCATCTCGTGCGCCAGCCGTGTCCGGCCCGCGTCGGGCACCAGAAAGCCCCGCTCCGCGAGGGACGCAAGATCGATGTCGACGTAATGTCCCGGCGGCGGCGGGCTCGGCGCCAGGGACCGCACCGGTGCAGCCCGGCCCGTGGTGTCGGTCCGCGGCGCGGCCGGCCCTTCGAGGTGTTGCTCCCCCGCGGCCGCGCCGCCGTTCGCTTTCCGACGCGCCGCAATACGACTGGCCGCTTTCTCAATGGTGCTCATCGACCCCGACGCTTCCTCGTGGTGGATCATCAGGATGGTACAGAAAGGGTATCGTGGCCGCTGTAACGGCTTGTAACGCGTACGCAACCCCGAAGCAGCCGTTCGCCCGCCCTGGGGATTACATCCCACTACATCGGCAGCACAGTCTAGCCGCGAATGCTTGGTGCATAATTGCTCGCCGTCATAATCAGCGAAGGGGATCACCCGTGAGGGATCTGTCGGACGTCTGCATCGCCGTCATCGGCCTGGGTTACGTGGGCCTGCCCCTCGCGGTTGCGCTGGGTCGCAGGTTTCCGACCACGGGCTTCGACATCGACCCCCAGCGTATCCGCGAGCTCGAAGACGGCGTGGACGCCACCCGGGAAGTCACGGGGGAGGAGCTCGCGGCCGCGGCCTCGCTCGATTTCACCAGCGACCTCGCGCGCCTGCGCCGCGCGAACACCTACATCGTCACCGTGCCCACGCCCATCGACCGCTACAAGCGCCCGGATCTGGGCGCGCTGCTCGCCGCGAGCCGAAGCATCGGCCGGGTCATCGAGCGCGGTGACGTGGTGATCTTCGAGTCCACCGTCTACCCCGGCGCCACCGAGGAAGTCTGTGTCCCTGCCATCGAGGAGGTCTCCGGTCTCACGTTCAATCGGGAGTTCTTCGCCGGATACAGCCCCGAGCGCATCAACCCCGGCGATCGGGAGCACCGGGTCACCGACATCATGAAGGTGACCAGCGGATCCACGCCGGAGGCCGCCGAATTCGTCGATTCGCTCTACGCTTCGGTGATCGCCGCCGGCACCCACCTCACGTCCAGCATCAAGGTGGCGGAGGCGGCCAAGGTCATCGAGAACACCCAGCGCGACCTCAACATCGCGCTGATCAACGAGCTGGCGCTGATCTTCGAGCGTCTCGACCTCGATACCGAGGAGGTTCTCAGGCGGCGGGAACCAAGTGGAACTTTCTGCCGTTCCGGCCGGGCCTGGTGGGCGGGCACTGCATCGGCGTCGACCCCTACTATCTGACGTTCAAGGCCCAGGAGATCGGCTACCACCCCGAGATCATCCTGGCGGGCCGCCGCATCAACGATCGCATGGGCGAGCACATCGCCGACCGGATCGTGAAGCTCATGACCCGGCGCCGGATCAACGTGGTGGACGCCCGCGTGCTCGTGCTCGGGCTCGCCTTCAAGGAGAACTGCCCGGACATACGCAACACCCGGGTGGTCGATCTGGTGCGGGCCCTCGCCGATTACAATGCCGTCGTCGACGTCCACGACCCGTGGGTGGATCCGGAAGAGGCGCGCGAAGAGTACGGAATCACACCGATCTCCGGGCTCGAGGCCGACAGCTACGACGCGGTGGTGCTGGCGGTGGCCCACGACGAGTTCATCGCCATGGGCGCAGATCGAATCAAGGCACTGGCACGTGCGGATCACGTGCTCTTCGACGTCAAGCACGCATTACCCAAGGACGCCGCCGCCGCGCGGCTTTGATCAAGGTTCAGGGATGAAAGTACTCGTCACCGGCGCAGCCGGCTTCATTGGCTCGTTCACCGCGCATCGTCTCCTCGACCGGGGTGACGAGGTCGTCGGCATAGACAACCTGAATGACTACTACGACGTTCGCCTGAAGCTCGACCGCCTGGCCCGGCTCGAGTGCCGACAAGGCTTCCATTTCTTCCGTGTGGACGTGGCGGACCGCACCGCCATGGACGAGCTGTTCCACCGCGAGCGGCCCGAGCGCATCGTGCATCTGGCGGCCCAGGCCGGGGTGCGGTATTCCCTGGAGAATCCCCAGGCCTACGTCGATGCCAATGTCACGGGGTTTCTCAACGTGCTGGAAAACGTCCGCGCCCACGGCACCGACCACCTGGTCTATGCATCCACCAGCTCGGTGTACGGCAGCAATACCGGCATGCCGTTCTCGGTGCACGACAATGTCGATCATCCCGTGAGCCTCTATGCCGCCACCAAGAAGAGCAACGAGCTCATGGCGCACACCTACAGCCATCTGTTCGGCGTGCCGTCCACGGGGCTGCGTTTCTTCACCGTCTATGGCCCCTGGGGGCGCCCCGACATGGCGTTGTTCCTGTTCACCCGCAAGATCCTCGCCGGCGAGCCCATCGACGTTTTCAACTACGGGGCGCACACCCGGGATTTCACCTATGTGGAAGACATCGCCGAAGGCATCGTCCGGGTGCTCGACCGACCCGCGGAAGGCGATCCCGGCTGGTCGGGCGAGCGGCCGGATCCGCAGAGCTCGGGGGCGCCATATCGGCTGTACAACATCGGCAGCAACAATCCGGTGCACCTGATGCGCTACATCGAAGTACTCGAGGAGACCCTCGGCATCGAAGCACGGAAGAACATGCTGCCGCTGCAGCCGGGTGACGTTCCCGACACCTTCGCCGACGTGCACGATCTGATCCGGGACGTCGGCTACAAACCCGACACCCCCATCGAGGACGGGATCCGCAACTTCGTGGCCTGGTACAAGGCGTACTACGGAATACGGGACGTGGCCGACAACGTTCGATCATGACCTTGGAGAGTTTCTATGCGCTGACTCTCGCGGTGGGCGTGCTGGCCTATGCGGCGCTGACCGTGTTCTGCATCGTCACCTGGGTACGCGGCATCACCGGGCGTGCCGCCTTCCTGGCAGCGGCCGTCACCCTGTTCTACCTGCTCTCGATCGGGCTCACCGGTTTCAGTGCCCTCACCCTCACCCTGGAGGTGGCCACCCTGCTGGCGTGGATGCTCCTGCTCATCCGCGTGATCGGCGTGGGTCATCACAACGTCCGTGATCCGGCATTGCGGCCCGTGGTCATGGTCTTCGCCACCGCGGCGCTGCTCGCGCTGCTCACCGCCGGATACGCCTGGGCGCTCGCGCTCGGCACCGCCTTCGCCGGCGCCCTCCCCCGCTCCGGCTTCTTCATCGGTGAGCTGTTGCTGGCGATCGGCGGTCTGGTTCTGCTCGAGCAGGTAGTGCGAAACACCCGTGAGGATCTGCGCTGGCGCCTGCGCTATCTGAACATCGCCGTGGGCACGCTGTTCACGTTTCAGTTGCTGCACAATGCCTGTGGGCTGCTGTTCAACGCCTACACGCCGAGCCTGGTGGTGATCCAGCCGGCCGTCTTCGCGCTGGCGACCCCGTTCATCGCCATCGCCTCGGTGCGCAACGCCAGGAACCGTCTGAAGCTGAACCTTTCGCGCCGCTTCGTGTTCCGCAGCGGCATATTGATCGGAACCGGGCTGCTGCTGCTGTCGATGGGGCTGCTCGGTTACCTGGTGCGCGCCTTCGACGGCGACTGGGGGGCCGCCGCGATGGCGCTCGCCCTGGCCGTCGCCGCCGTGACCGGAGTCGCCGTGGCGGGATCCACCGAGGTCCGCGTGCGGGTCCGGCGCTGGTTCGAGGAGCACCTGTTCGCGCAGAAGTACGACTACCGCGAGGAATGGCGCCGGGTGACCCGCCAGCTCACCGAGCCGAGCCCGGACTACGATCTACCTCAGCAGGTGCTCCGGGCGCTGGCGCGGGTACTCGAGACCAACGGCGGCGCGCTGTGGTGGCGGACCCCCCAGGACCTTCTGGTCCCGCTCAATCAGCTCCACACCTCCTGGAACGCCCCCCTCGCGCCGGACACCAGCGCCCGCCTCAGCGAGTTCTTCGAGAACCGCGAATGGGTGCTCGACCTCGAGCGTCTTCCGGAACCGGCGGTGGAGGTGGTGGACGGTTGCCCGGACCTGCGCGCGCTGCCCGGTGTGCGTTTCGTGGTTCCGCTCATGAGCGAATCGCGGCTCATGGGGGTTGCAGCGCTCGCACAGCCGCACGCGCCGCTGGTGCTCGAGTGGGAAGACTACGACGTGCTGAAGCTCATCGCGCGCCAGGGCGCCGGCTTCGTCGCCTTGCGGGAGGCCGAGCGGGAGCTGGCGGATGCCGACAAGCTGAACAGCTTCAGTCAGGTTTCCGCGTTCATCGTCCATGACGTCAAGACCATCTCCTCGCAGCTCTCCCTGCTGCTCGAGAACGCGGAGAAGCACAAGACCAACCCCGCCTTCGTGGACGACATGCTAACCACGGTGGGGAACGCGGTGGAGCGGATGCGCAAGCTGCTGGCCCAGCTCCGCGAGGGCGAGGCCGGCAGCACCGAGGTCGTGGCGCTCCACGACGAGCTGCGCGCCCTCGTCGACACGTTCGCCCGCCAGCATCCGGCGCCGCGGCTCGAAGCGGAACCCGGCTCGGCGCGGGTCGCCGCGGAACCGTCCAAGCTGCGCTCGGCCATCGGCCACCTGGTGCAGAACGCCATCGATGCCGCCGCCGGGAACGGCGCTGGCGCCTGCCGCGAGCCGGCGGTTCAGGTGCGGCTGCGCGAACATCCGCCGTGGGCGGAGATCGACATCGAGGATTCCGGCCCCGGGATGGCGCCCGAGTTCGTCGAGTCGTCGCTGTTTCAGCCCTTTACCAGCACCAAGGGGGTCGCCGGCATGGGTGTCGGTGCCTATCAGGCGCGGGCCTACGTGCGGGCCCTCGGCGGTGACATCGTCGTCGACAGCCATCCCGGAAACGGCTCCCGCTTCACGATCCGATTACCCATGCAGGCCAACCCATGAGCGACCGCCGATTACTCATCATCGAGGACGATCCCGGTCTCGCCGGTCAGATGCGCTGGTGCTTCGCCGACGCCGACGTGTTCGTTGCCGCCAACGCCCGCGAGGCCGAGGCGCTGCTGCGCAAGGAGGAACCCCAGGTCGTGACGCTGGATCTGGGGCTGCCCCCGGATCCGGGTGGCACGCGAGTGGGGTTCGAGCTGCTCGAGACCATCGGCACGCTGCTTCCGAGCACCAAGGTCATCGTCATCACCGGCCGTGAGGAGCACGAGCATGCGGTGCGCGCGGTCGCCGAAGGCGCTTACGACTACTACCAGAAGCCCATCAACAGCGACACGCTGAATTTCGTGGTCGACCGCGCGTTCCGTCTCTGGGAGCTGGAGGCCGAGAATCGCCGGCTCGCCGCGCGCGACGCCCCTACCCCGCTGGCGGGCCTGGTGGCCTCGAGCCCGAAGATGCTGGACGTGGTGAAACAGATCGAGCGGGTGGCCCCCACGGACGCCACGGTGCTGATCCTCGGCGAGACGGGCACCGGAAAAGAGGTGGTGGCCAAGGCCATCCACGGCTTGAGCAACCGCGCCGACGGCCCCTTCGCCGCCATCAACTGCGCCGCCATTCCCGAGAACCTGCTCGAGAGCGAGCTCTTCGGTCACGAGAAGGGCGCGTTCACCGGCGCCGTCAGCCGCAAGATCGGCAAGATCGAGGCCGCCAACGGCGGAACCCTGATGCTCGACGAGATCGGCGACATGCCGCTGGCCCTGCAGGCGAAGATCCTGCGTTTTCTCCAGGAACGCACGGTGGAGCGCGTGGGCGGCAACACCGAGATCCCGGTGGACGTCCGGGTGGTCTCTGCCACGCACCGCAACCTCGACACGATGATCACCGAACGCACGTTCCGCGAGGACCTCTACTTCCGGATCGGCGAGATCAGCCTCTTCCTGCCCCCGCTGCGGGAACGCAAGGGGGATGCCCTGCTGCTCGCGAAATCCCTGGTAGAAGAGCACGGCGCCGAGCGGAACCTGCGCCTGAGCAAGGACTGCATGGCCGCCATGGAGAACTGGCCCTGGCCGGGGAACGTGCGCGAGCTGGAGAACCGGATCAAGCGCGCCTGCATCATGGCGGAGGGTCGCTTCATCACGCCGCGGGACCTCGACATCGCCGTGGAACAGGAGGAGGCCCCCCTGAATCTGAAGGAAGTACGGGCCGAGGCGGAGCGCCACGCCATCCGCCGCGCGCTCAGCCGTTGCAACGACAACGTCAGCCAGGCTGCCCGCCTGCTCGGGGTCAGCCGCCCGACCCTGTACAACCTTTTCGCGAAACATGGGCTCACGGTGGAGACCGACAATGGCTGAAGTACTGGTGACCGGCGGCGCCGGCTACGTCGGCAGTCACATGTGTGTAGAGCTGCTGCAGGCGGGGCACCAGGTGGTGGTGGTGGACAACCTCAGCAACAGCTCTGCCCGTTCGCTGCAGGCGGTGCAGCGCATCACCCAGCGCCCGCTGACCTTCGTCGAGGCCGACCTGCGCGACGCCGATCGGCTCAACGCGCTGTTCGAGGCCCACGATATTGCGGCGGTGCTCCACTTCGCGGGCCTCAAGGCCGTGGGCGAGTCGGTAGCGAAGCCCATGCTGTATTACGACAACAACGTAAGCGGTACTCTGCGGCTGCTCGAAGCCATGCGCGACGCCGGCGTGAAGACCCTGGTGTTCAGCTCGTCGGCCACGGTGTACGGCATGCCCGCGCACGTCCCCATCGACGAAGGATTCCCCACGGCTCCCGTGAATCCCTACGGCCGGACCAAGCTGCAGATCGAGCAGATCCTCCAGGACCTGCACGAATCCGATCCGACCTGGCGCATCTCACTGCTGCGATACTTCAATCCGGTGGGCGCCCACGGCTCCGGAGAGATCGGCGAGGATCCCAACGACATCCCCAACAATCTGATGCCGTACATCGCCCAGGTGGCCGTGGGGCGCCTGCCCCACCTCAAGGTGTTCGGCGACGACTACGACACCCCCGACGGCACCGGGGTGCGCGACTACATCCACGTGGTGGATCTCGCCCGCGGTCACCTCAAGGCTCTGGAGTACCTGGAGCGGCACGCGGGCGTGCACGTCCACAACCTCGGCACCGGCCGCGGCCATTCGGTGCTCGAGGTGGTCGGCGCCTTCTCCCGGGCCGCAGGGCGCGACATCCCCTACGAGATCGTGGCGCGGCGGCCCGGCGACGTCGCGCAATCCTTCGCCGACCCCGCCCGCGCCAACCTCGAACTCGGCTGGGAGGCCGGGCTCGGCCTCGATCGCATGTGCGAGGACGTCTGGCGCTGGCAGACGAAGCATCCCCAGGGCTACCGCAGCCCCTGAGCCGGCGTGCTGTGATAGCATGCGGCGTCCGCGTCGCGCGGAACCGCGGAAGGGTGGCCGAGTGGTTGAAGGCAGCGGTCTTGAAAACCGCCGAGGGGCAACTCTCCGTGGGTTCGAATCCCACCCCTTCCGCCAGAACCCCTTTATAATCAATCGCTTACATTAGCTTCCCTCGCTGTCCCCATATAGCGCCCCATATCAGGGCGCACGCTCCGATTGCGTCTGCGAACGACTTACAGAATTTAGAGGGTTGTAATTCGTGTTCAGGTAGGAGCATAGTTGAAGCGCCTCCGGGCGGTGCTACCAACACCAGCCCGGAGACTTCCACCACAAACCTACAGGGAGGTTGTGCGATGGCCCGACAATTCTACCCAATCGCCCGCCACGCTGCTGTCGGCCTCCGTCACATTGGAGGAAACGACACATGCAACCGCTAACATCCGCAGCCGAACACCGGCTAGCCCGTTTATCGCGCGAGTCAGAGGGAAAGCTCGGGCTTAACGGCGAAACGTGGGGCGTGCTACTGCTCGTCCAAGGCGCGACACAGGGGGCTCATCACGTTCACAACGCCATTGATAACGAGGACATCCGCCGGCGGCATCTTGATCCCGGCCACTACTGCGCTGCCGACGAT
>JBMCWS010000061.1:0-16644 GCA_048621375.1 Pseudomonadota bacterium
GGCCCGGGCCCTGTACCGGCAACTGCTGGCGAGCCGGAACCACCTCGGGCTGCTGGCCGAGCACATCGACCCGCGCAGCCACGAGCTGTGGGGCAACTTCCCGCAGACGTACTCCATGGTGGGCATCATCAACTGCGCACAGCGCCTGTCCATACGTTGGGAGGATGCGATTTGAGACTGGTGGTGATTTCGAACCGGGTGCCCCTGCCGACGGCGAAAACCGGGGCCGGCGGCCTGGCGGTGGCGCTTCGTGATGCTCTGTCGGAAAGCGGCGGCATGTGGTTCGGCTGGAGCGGCAGTCAGAGCCCGGAACGCAAGTCCGTGCCGTCGGTGGTGCACGAGGACAACATCGCCTTCACCACACTCCCGCTCACGGAGCGCGATCACGACCGCTACTACGTGGGCTACGCCAACAGCGTGCTGTGGCCACTGTTCCACGAGCGGCTGCACGCCATGGAGTTCCAGGAGACGTTCCGGCTGGCGTACGAGAGCGTGAACGCCTACTTCGGGCAGGTGGCGGCGCCGCTGATCGAGAACGACGACGTGGTGTGGGTTCAGGACTACCACCTGATTCCGCTCGGGCGGGAGTTGCGCGAGCGCGGTGTGCGCAACCGCATGGGCTTCTTCCTGCATACGCCCTTTCCACCCTACGACGTGTTCCGGGCCCTGCCCGAACGCAGCGCGCTGCTGCGCTCGTTCTTCGCCTACGACCTGGTGGGTTTCCAGACGCCCTGGGACGCCCGGCATTTCGGCGAGTCGCTGGCCCGGGAGCTTGGCGCCGAGGTGGACGCCGCCAACGGCTCGGCCCGCCTCGAGGACCGGACGGTTCGCTTCGGGGTCTTTCCCATCGGCATCGACGTGACGGGCACCGCGCACGTGGCGCTGACCAATCGCGCCACCCAGGCGGGCCAGCGCCTCACCCGCGCCCTGCGCGGCCGCAAGCTGGTGATCGGCGCCGACCGGCTCGACTACACGAAGGGGCTGGTCGAACGGTTCCACGCCTTCTCGGCGTTTCTGGACGAGCACCGGGAGGAGATGGACGACGCCATGATCTACATCCAGGTCACCGCCCCGTCGAGGGAGAACGTCCACGAGTACCAGGAGATCACCGGGCAACTCGAGGCCGAGACGGGACGCATCAACGGCCGCAACAACAGCGTCTACTGGACGCCGCTGCGCCTGATCGAGCAGCAGGTTCCCCGGGACGTGCTGCTCGGCTATTTCTCCCTCGCCCATGTGGGCCTGGTAACGCCGCTGCGCGATGGCATGAACCTAGTGGCCAAGGAATTCCTCGCCTCCCAGACCGCGGAGGATCCGGGGGTGCTGGTGCTCTCGAGTCTGGCCGGCGCCGCGGAGGAGCTGGCGGACTCCGCAGTGGTGGTGAATCCCTACAACCCGAATCACGTGGCGGACGGCATCTACCGGGCGCTGAAAATGCCCCTAGAGGAACGCCGCGCGCGCTGGGAACGCGGCATGCAGATCCTGGAAGGCAACACCGCCGACACCTGGCGCGAGAGCTTTCTCTCCGCGTTGAACGCCGACGCGTGACCGCGGTCCGCTAGCGGCTCCAGGATCCGGAAGAAGTAGCCCGCTTCGCGGTAGTGCCGGCCCCGCCGTCGCGCGCTGGGCGATGCTGCCCGTGAATCACGAACCGCAGCCAGAGCGGCACGGCCACCAGCGCGGCGGCGAGCAACACCACGGTATCGACGCCCACGCGTGCCAGCAGCACGTGACCCACCCCCACCAGCGTGCCGTAGACAGAGACAGCCGCCGCGATGATGGCCACGGTCCCGGACAGCAGGCGCCGCCGCGGCGCCTCGGCAGCCTCGCCCACGGCCTCGGCGGTGGCGCGCCAGAAGCCCGGGGGGCGCACTCGCCGATAGAACGCCTGCAAGCGGTGCGGCTCCGTGACGGGCATCACCAGCGCCGCCACCACCACCGCCGCGGTGGAGACGCCCGCCATGAGGGCGAGCCGGCGCCACTCGTCGTCCACCGTGAGCAACAGAATCGGCGCGGCGATCAGCGAAGCCACGATCGCCGCCACTTCGCAGTAGAGGTTGATGCGTTCCCACAACCAGCGCAGCACCAGCACGGCGCCCATGCCGGCGCCGAACAGTAGCGAGAGATGCCAGCCGGAGCGGATGGAATCGAGCTGGGTCATGACGACGAGGGCCAGCACGATGAGCAGCACGTTGGAGAGCCTGGCCACCCGCACCAGCTCCCGGGGCCTCGGCTCGCGCTTCGCCACGTGCTCGAGCCACCAGCCGCGATACAGATCGTTGCTCCAATAGCCGGCGCCCCAGTTGAGGTGCGTGTCCACCGTGGAGGCGAGTGCCGCCAGCATCCCGGTGAGCATGAGCCCGCGCAGCCCCGCCGGCAGCAGCGCGTCGATCCCCCGAGCGAAAGTGAGCTCCCGCTCGGCCACGAACGCTTCGTCCATGACCGCGCCCGGCTCGAAAGGGAACACCACCAGCAACGCCAGCCCGATCACCAGCCACAGCAGACTGCGCACCACCACCTGGGTGAAGGTGAACACCACCGCCGCCGTCCGCGCCTGCCGCTCGTCGGCGCACGCCATGGTTCGTTGCGCCAGATACCCGGTGCCGTCGCTGTTGAGCTGAAAGAACCACTGCAGCGACACCACGACCAGCAGCGCCGTGGCCGTGTCCGTGACCGGAGCGAAGCTGACGAAGCGCTCGGCCCCGGCGCCGTAGTGGCTCTCCAGGGCACCGAGCAGCGCCGGCATGCCCCCGGCATGGGCCACGGCCACCCAGGCGTAGGCCGCCGTACCCAGCAGCATGAACGCCATCTGCAGTATGTCGGTGGCGATTACCCCGCGCAGACCGCCGCTGGTGGAATACAGCATCACGAAAACCAGCATCGCGGCGATGCTGATCAGGTTGTTGGCGGTGGCAACGTCCTCGCCGAGACCGGTGACCCCCGAGGCGATCACCAGCCCGGCGGCGCTCACAGCCTCCACCAGCGGCGCGTGCACCACCGCGGGCAACCACTCGTGCCAGGGCAGGAACAGCTCGAAGATCCGCACGGCCGCCACCAGCACGAACGCGAGAATTACGCAGTTCACGACGGCGCCGTAGTAGACGGCCTTGAGCACCCGCAGGGTGAGCGCGCCCCGGGCGCTGTAGCGCTCGGTGGTGAGCTCGGCATCGGTGAGAACGCCGGCGCGCTGCCAGGCTCCCCCGAGCAGGAACCCCATGAGCAGAAACGCCAGACCGTAGATCCACAGCCGCCACAGCGATGCCGCCCCGCCCACCGCCAGCATGCCCATCACCAGCAACGGGGTATCGGCGGCGAACTGGGTGGCCGCCATGCTCAAGCCCGCCCGCCAGCCCCGGACGCTGCGTCCCGCCAGGAAGTACTCGCCCAGGTTTCTCCCCGCCACCACACGGCTACGGAACCCGACATGGATGCTGTACGCCACGAATACCGCGATGATGGCGAGATCGACGACCACCGGATCGAAGCCCTCCCCTCAAGCGAGAACGATCAACGATACGGCTTTGCTGAACTTGTGCAATGCGTGCCGCCACGCGCCGGCATACCCTCCGGCAAGAGCCGCAAGGAGGACGGGCACGTGAAGACATACATCATCAGACGCCGCAGCAACTGGGCCGACCCGCAGGAACTCGAGGCCGCAGCGGACCGCTCCGCGCGGGTCGGGGACGACGAGATGTCCGACCGGGTACGGTGGATACGGTCCTACGTGGTGCGAGAGGACGACGGCCGCCTCGGCACCGTGTGCATCTACCAGGCGAGCGACCCGGACGCCATCCGCGAGCATGCCGAACGGGCGGGGATGAAGGCGGAGGACATCGTCGAGGTGACGCGCACCGTGGTGGTGCGGAACGACCCCGTGGAGGAGCCGGCGCCGGCGTGACGCTATGAGCCCTGGGGGCGCTTGCCGCGGATTAGGTCGCGCAATCGGTCCATCAGGGTGTCGTACTTCAGGTCGGTGAACTCGCCGGCGTCCAGGAAGACGTTACCGCACTGCGAACAACTTTCGTACCAGATGTGGGTCTGGCGCTCGTCGCTGGTCTTGTCCATGGCCACGCCACAGGCCGGGCAGCGAATGTCGTCGACCTTGTCCAGCGCCTTGCCCATACGCGGGTCCCCGGAGTCCAGCACTGCCTCGGACATCCACTCGCGCTTCATGGCCATCAGCGCCTCGGGCTCGCACCACAGGCCGCCGCACTCGCTGCAGCGGTCGATGGTGATGGCGCGCCCATAGGTTCGGGGCTCCAGGGTTCCCGGACATTTGGGGCACTGCATGTCAGTTCTCCTTTGACGCCAGCGGGGTATCGAGGGTCGGCTGGTCTAGGCGGCGGCAGCGCCGCCCGTGCGGGTCGCCTGGCGCAGCATCGCCCGATAACCCGGCTGAATTTCCATGTACGGGCCGTATCCCTTCGCGAGCATGAGCCGGTGGGCCCGCGGTAATCGGAAGCAGGGGCAGCTGACGAACAGGTGATGCTCCAGGTGGTAGTTCACGAAATACGGCGCCAGCACCGCCCGCTCGAGCAGGTTGGCCAGCGTGGTTCGCGTGTTGCGCAGACGGTCGTCGTCGTCCGGCACCGCGGCGTGCTCACCGATGTTGCGGATGCGCGAGACCAGCTTGTGCCACGTCAGCGCCGGCACCCACCACAGCAGGAAGTACAGATACCACACCCCCGCCGCCGCGAACGCGCTGAACAATGCCAGATTGATCAGCAGGTTCGGGCCGATCCGCCGCAGCCCTTTTCGAACCCGGGAGACGGCGTCGGGATGCTCGGCGTCCGCGGCGAACGCGGCGCGGAGCTCGGCGCCATACTGCTTGATGCCGGTCTGCCCCGACAGATCGCGCCACAGCTTGCGCCGCAGGCTCGCCCGCGAGACGGGAAACGGGCGCGACAACGCCAGATCCGGATCGTCCGCCTGCTGGGTGTAGCGATGATGCTTGAGGTGGTAACGGCGATAGCCCTCGACACCCGCGCCCAGCATGGGGCGCGACAGCAGCCATTCGCACACCCAGTCGTTGACCCGCCGGCTACGGTACAGGCTGAAGTGCGCGCCATCATGAAACAGAATACCGAGCCCGAGCTGCCGGGCGCCGACGATCACGATACCGGCCAGCACCGTAAGCGGGTTCGGCCATAGCGTCACGACCACCCAGGTGGCGACGATGACCCCCCAGCAATGGCCAATCATCCAGGTACTGCGCCAGGGCGAAACCTGCTTCAACCGCCGAATCTCCTCGGCGCTGAAAATGTCCCCGGGTCGCTGGAGCTGCGTGCTCATACCGCCTGCACCTCAGTTGCCGAAATCCCAGGTCTCGCCCGCGTGATAGCGGCGCAGGATCAGTTTCGCCATGAGCACCTTGTGCACCTCGTCCGGGCCGTCCGCCAGCCGCAGAGTGCGGGCGCCCTGATACATGCCCGCCAGCGGCAGGTCGCCACTCACGCCGGCGGCACCCCAGACCTGGATGGCCCGGTCCACCACCCGGTGATAGGCCGCGGGTACGAAAACCTTGATGGCGGAGATGTCCGTGCGCGGGTCGGCGCCGCTCTCCATCTTCTCGGCGCAATGGATGGTCATCAGCCGGGCGCTCTGAATGTCCATGTAGCTGTCGGCGACGAACCCCTGCATGAACTGCTTCTCCTCGAGCTTCTCGCCACCGTGCACCTCGCGGGTGGTGAGCCGTTCCACCATGAGGTCGAACGCCCGCCACATGGAACCCACCGAGTTCATGCAGTGATACACCCGCCCGGCGCCGAGCCGGTCCTGGGCCGCCTGGTGCCCGGAGCCGGTGCGGCCGAGCTGATTCTCCTTCGGCACCCGAACGTTGTCGTAGATGATCTCGGCGTGACTCGAAGAGCGCCCCCACACCGGAACGCCGCGGACGATGTTCACGCCGGGCGCGTCCTTGGGCACGATGATCTGGGTCATCTTGTCTTCGCCCGGGGATTCCGGGTCGGCCGTGCGGCACATGACGATGAAGAAGTCCGCCGCATGGCCGTTGGAGGTGAACCACTTGTGGCCGTTGATGACCCATTCGTCGCCGTCGAGCTCCGCCCGGGTGGTGATGGACCGCGGGTCGGAACCCGGGGTATGCGGCTCGGTCATGGAGAAACCCGACTGCATGGTCCCTTCGGTGAGCGGCTTCAGCCATTGCTCATGCTGCTCCGGGGTGCCGTACTTGGCCAGAATCTTCTGGTTACCGGAGTTCGGCGCCACCACCCCGAACAGCGACGACGCGCCGGGGCTGTAAGCGAGCACTTCGTTCATGTAGGCATGCTGCAGGAAGGTGAGGCCCATGCCGCCGAACTCCTTCGGCAGGTGCGGTGCCCACAGGCCAGCCTGCTTCACCTTCTCCTGGATCCCCCGGCGCAGCTCCTTCGCCTCGGCGGCGGCTTCATTGGGCGCGTTGGCGCTGTCAGAGAGCCAGCCCCAGAGCTTGCCCTCGTTGGGCAGGATCTCCTGGTTGATGATCTCCGCGGTGGCCAGCCGGATCTCGTTGATCTCGTCGTCGAGCGCCGGTACGGGCTTCACGTTCATGGCCATGGTTCCCCCCTCGATGGCAGAGAAGACGGTTGTCGAGTCACCCTAATCTACTGGATGGAGGGCGGCCCTGCCCACCCTCTTCCGTTATACTGACTCGATGCGCACTCTCGAATACCCCTTTGCCGAGCACCCGCCCCGCGCCACCACCGTGGAGGTCGCACCGGGCGTCCGCTGGCTCACCATGCCCATGGGCGGGTCGTTGAATCACATCAACCTCTACCTCCTCGAAGACACGAACGGCTGGTGGGTGGTGGACACCGGCCTGGCGCTCGAGGAGACCGCGGCGCTGTGGCACGACATCTTCGACCGGGAGTTGGGCGGCAAGGGTATCGCGGGGGTGATCTGCACGCACATGCACCCGGACCACGTGGGCCAAGCGAAGATGATCACGGATCACTTCCGCTGCCCGCTGTACATGACCCGCGGCGAGTACTTCCAGGCACGCGCCTATTCCACCGGCGGCACCGGCCACTCCGGCTGGCTCGGCGAGCAATTCTACCTGCGCGCCGGCATGCCCGCGGACTACCTCGCCGACCTGCGGCGGCAGTGGCTCGCGCGCAGCGGCTCCGGCATGGCCATGCCCGGGCTGCCCGAGGGCTTCCGGCGCCTGAGGCACGGGGACGTGCTTCCGATCGGAGCCAATCACTGGCAGGTTCTGGTGGGCTCGGGTCACTCGCCGGAGCACGCCTGCCTGTACTGCGCACCGCTCGGAATTCTCATCTCGGGGGATCAGATCCTCCCCGTGATCACCAGCAACGTCAGCGTGCAACCGACGGAGCCGGAGGCGAACCCGCTCCGGGACTGGATGGAGTCCCACGACCGCTTCCTGGAGCTGCCCCCCGACCTGCTGGTGCTGCCGGCGCACAACCTGCCCTTCTACGGCATTCGCGAGCGGCTTCGCGATCTCATCGATCACCATGAGGACCGCATGCTCGCCATCGAGGAGCACGCCCGTGAACCGCGCCTCGCCCGGGAGTTCCTGCCGGTGCTGTTCGCGCGCGAGCTCGATCCCCGCCAGACCATGATGGCGCTCGGCGAAGCCATCGCCCACTTGCACCTGCTGATGTACCGCAACCGCATCGAACGGACCCTGCACGAGGACGGGCAATACCGCTTCCATTCCATCGACCCGGATCTCGAACGGCGGGCGCACCCTCACGATCACGACGCGCCCAGCGAGGGCCCGGTTCTGGTATAGCCGGCGAGCCCGGAGGCGGCTAACCCACGTCGAGCCAGTAGCCGCCGCCGGAGAGGCGCTTGATCCGGCCCGCGGTGGGGGTGGCGAAGTGGGTGCCGATCACCAGCACGTCACTCCCGGCATGGCGCTCCAGCAGCGCCTCGCGGGTCTCCCGCCCCATGGCCTGATCGTAGTCGGCCGAGCTGCACCAATCCGTACGGGTCATCTGGCAGGGGTGGTGGAGGCAATCCCCGGTGATCAGTGCTTCCTCGCCATTGGAACGGATGCGCACGCTGACGTGCCCGGGCGTGTGGCCGGGTGTGGGCTCCAGGCTCACCTCGTCGCAGAGACGGTGCTCCCAGTCGATCAGATCCACTTGCCCGGCATCGAAGACCGGCCGAACCGAATCGTCCAGCACCCCTGCGTTCAGCGGATCGTCATCGACCGCACTCCAGTAGCGCCACTCCTTTTCCGCAACCAGGTAGCGGGCATTGGGAAAGGTGGGAACCCAGCGGCCGTCCACCAGCATGGTGTTCCAGCCCACGTGGTCCACGTGCAGATGGGTGCACAGCACCGTATCGATGCGCTCCCGGGGATAACCGGCGGCGGCCAAGTCGTCGAGGAACGAGGTCTGCAGATGGCTCCAGTTGGGAATCGAGCGTTCCTTGTCGTTGCCGATGCAGGTGTCGACCACGATGCGCCGCGACCCCGTGTCCACCACCAGCGCGTGGACGCTCATGATCAGATTGCCGTCCGCGTCCATGAAATGCGGGCGCAGCCATTCGATGCCGCTGCACGCTTGCGGCGTTGCATCCGGCAGTATGAAGCGGCTGCCGCCGGCCACCTCCATTTCCACCACCCGCGTGATGGTGACGTCGCCCACCTGCCACTGGTTCATCCGTCTGCTCCCCGTCGTATGCGATCTCCGAGGATGCCACACGCATCTTGATGGGGGGAGGCCCGGGGGATATGGTTCCTGGAACGGGAGGAGAACGACCGCCTATGGGAATGATCGACGTCGCCCGGACGCTGGCGCAGGTGCCGACCCTGCTCGCGCTGAAGAAGGGCATGGCGCCGCGGTCACCGGAGGAACGCGATTGCGTGGCGGCGCTGGTGGAACGCACGGCCGAAGGGTTTCCCGACCGCACGGCGGTGCTGTTCGAAGGGCGCAGCCTCACGTGGTCCGATTTCAACGCCCTGGCCAACCGGTACGCCCGCGCGCTTCGGGCCGAAGGCCTCGGCCGGGGCGATACGGCCAGCGTGTTCATGGAGAACCGCATCGAATTCCTCGCCACCGTGGTGGGTCTGAACAAGCTCGGCGCCACGGCCTCGCTCGTCAACACCAACCTCAGGGGGCATTCCCTCGTCCACTGCGTCGGCATCACCGACTCCCGGGCCTGCATATTCGGCGCCGAGCTGACCGACGCCATGGCGGAGGTGGCCGGCGATCTCGATCTCACCGAGGGCCGCGACTTCCTCTGGGTGCCCGATGCCGGCGACGACGAGCCCCCGGGGAACTGGGCGCGGAACCTCGACGCCCTGGCCGGTGACGAAGCGGCGGACAATCTGCCCGAGACCTCGGAGGTGACCCTGGGCGACAGCGCCTTCTACATCTTCACGTCCGGCACCACCGGCCTACCCAAGGCGGCCGTGCTCTCCAACCGGCGCTATCTCGCCACCGCCGTGCTGGCCCACAAGGCCGGGCTGAAGTGCGACCACAGCGACCGAATCTACATCTGTCTGCCGCTGTATCACGGGACGGGACTCATGGTGGGCGTGGGCGCCGCGTTAGCCTCCGGTGCCGGCATGGTCGTCCGGCGCAAGTTCTCGGCGCGCAGATTCCTGCCGGAGGTCCGCGAGCACGGCGCCACGTGTTTCGTCTACATCGGCGAGGTGTGCCGCTATCTGGTGAACACCCCCGGCGCCCACGACGATCACCGCAATCCGCTCACCCGGGCCATGGGCAACGGCCTGCGCCCGGACGTCTGGGGCGAATTCAAGTCGCGATTCGGGCTCGACCGCATCGCCGAGTTCTACGGCGCCAGCGAGGGCAACGTCGCCTTCGCCAACCTGCTGAACAAGGATTGCACCGTGGGCATGACGTCCGTGAGTCATGCCCTGGTGAAGTACGACGTCGATGCCGACGAGATCCTCCGCGACGAGCAGGGCCGCTGCATTCCCGTGGGGCCCGGCGAGCCGGGCCTGCTGCTCGGAGAGATCACCGAGGAATCGGTGTTCGAGGGGTACACCAATCCGCAAGCCACGGAACAGAAGATCGTTCGCAACGCCTTCCGCGACGGCGACGCCTGGTTCAACTCCGGCGATCTTATGAAGACCGTGGACGTGGGCTTCACCCTCGGCTATCCGCACTATCAGTTCGTGGACCGGGTGGGCGACACGTTCCGCTGGAAGTCCGAGAACGTGTCCACCAACGAGGTGGGCGAGATCATCAACCGGTTCCCGCAGGTGCGGCTGTGCAACGTCTACGGCGTCAAGGTTCCCGGCGCCGACGGCCGCGCCGGCATGGCGGCGCTGACCCTCGAGGACGGCGAGGGCGCGCTCGACCTGGCCGCCTTCTCGGAGTTCGTGAACCGGGAGCTGCCCTCCTACGCCCGCCCGGTGTTCCTGCGTATCGAAGCGGACATCCCGGTGACCGGCACGTTCAAGCTGGTGAAGAGCCGGTTGCGGGAGGAAGGCTACGACCTCGATCGGGTGGAGGACCCGCTGTACGTCATGAAGCCGGGCAGCAACGTCTACGAGCCCCTCGACCGGGCGTTCGCAACGGTCATCGCCCGCGGTGAGGCCGGCTACTGAACCGGGCTCAGCGCCTGCGCTGGCGTGCGGCTACAACGCCAGCTCGCTCAGGCGGCTGCGGGCGCGATCGATCTTCGCCACGTAACGTTGCGCCGCCTGCAACCGCTGACTGTGCATGCCGATGTTGTAGGCCTCCAGGGCACAGCGGTCGTCGCCGCAGCGGTCGCGGAAATGTGACAGGACCTGGGCGCCGCAATAGATGTTCTCGGCCGGATCCAGGAGATCGGACGCACCGCAGAACCGGCTCCAGAAGTTCGGGCGCACCTGGGCCGGCCCCACGGCTCCCACCGGAGAGAAGGCCACCTTTCGGAACGTGCTCTCGGTGTGAACCAGACTCGCCAGCAGCTCCGGCTCGAGCTGCTGGCGCGCTGCGGCCTCGAGAATCCAGCCGGCGAACTCCTCCGCGGTGGTGCGGCGCACCCCGAAAGCCTCGCTGACTTTGCCGCCGAACGCAGCCACCTCGGATTCCCAGGGCGCCTGCGCGTACTCCGCGGCCGGAATGGCGAACGGTACGCGCTCGTAACCCCGCGGCAGCGCCAGATTCACCACCACGCTGGTACCCAGCACGATCACGGCGAGCATGACGGCCTGCGCCTTGATGAGGATCGGAAGCTGCTCCCAGGACAGACCCATCTAACCGCGTCAACCTCCGCCGGTGGCTGTGAGGCGCCGGGCCCAGGGGACCAACGCCAACTAGGTGGACAATGTTAGCGGGAACGGGTCACACAATGAAGAAAAAATGGAGCACAGAACGAAAGAGAATGTAATCGAAGCGGGAGCACCAAGTACTGAGTACTCAGCACTTGGTGCTCAGTACTCACGGCTACCCTTTCAGCTCCTGGATCATCGCCGCGCGATCTTCCTTCGGAATGTTGGCGTAGGCCGCCGAGGTCCGGTCGATGATGTCGCCGTAGCGCTGCTTGATCTGGGACGGGATGGAGCGCGGCTCCCCGACCACCGCGAACTCGTTCAGGATGTCGTCGGTGATGAGCGTGCCCATCTCTTCCCAGCGGCCCTGCTTGGAGAGCTTGTTCAGCTCGTCCTGCAGCTCGCCGACGCCGATGGATTCCAGCACCGGCCGGTAGGCGGGCGTCGAGCCGTAGAAGGCGATCTGCCGGCAGATGTCGGTCTTCGCCTGGGCCAGTTCGTCTTCGTTCTGCCCCGTGACCACGAACACCGGATAGCTAATCTCGAAATCCTTGCGGCTCTTCCCGGCTTTGGCGAAGCCCCGCTCCAGCGCCGGCAGAGTGGTCTCGCGGATGTACTTCTCGGTGCTGAAGGCATGGATGATCACGCCATCGGCCACCTCCCCGGCCACCTCGGTCATCTTCGGCCCCACCGCCGCCAGAAACACCTTGGGCGCGCCGTATTCGTTGTTGGTGGGGGTGAAGAACGGCGTCATCAGAGTGTGGGTGTAGAACTGCCCCGGAAACTCGAGCGGCTTGCCTTCGTGCCAGCAGGCCCAGATGGCGCGCATGGCCAGAATGAACTCCCGCATGCGGGCCGCCGGGCTGGACCACGGCATGCTGAAACGCTTGGTGATGTGCGGCCGGATCTGCGAGCCCAGCCCAAGCACGAAGCGCCCCCGGGACGCCGCGTTCAGGTCGTGACCGATATTGGCCAGCAGCATGGGAGTGCGCGCGAACGCCACCGCGATGCCGGTCATGAGCTCCACCCGCTCGGTATGCTGGGCCGCCACCAGCAGCGGGAAAAACGGGTCGTGGGCCGTCTCCGCGCTGAGAATGCCGGAGTAGCCCATCTGCTCCAGCTCCTGAGCCTGGGGGCCGACCTTGTCCAGCTCCCAGCCCACACCTCCGTCGACTTTCATGTGCTCTTCTCCCTTGGTTTCTGCGGCGTCCGTGTCATTGCGCCTGATCGTGTGTGCGAGCGACGCCCTCAGTCGTTGCGCCGCATTCCTGGTGAAGCAACCCGGGCCGCGGACCGCGGCCGTCGATGAAATACGCGCTGCGCGCGGCGCTGGCGGCCCCGAGCTCCAGCCGATAGAACAACTCGTTGGGATGCCGCACCGTCACCGCGCGTTGCGGCGAAAGCGCCAGCAGGTGCTTGAGAATCACCCGGGACATGACCCCGTGGGTGACCAGACCCACGGTCCGCTCCGGGCTCTCGAGCAACGCCGCCAGAAACCCCCGCACCCGTGCCTCCATGTCCACCAGGTTCTCCCCCTGGGGGGGCCGGTGGTGGTACGGGTCGGCGCCACGGGCGCGCCACGCGTCCGGGTAGGCGGCCTCGATCTCGGTCAGGGTGAGGCCGGACCACGCGCCGCAATCCCGTTCCACCAGGGCCTCGTCGCTGGCGAGGGGTACCTCGAGGTGGGCATTCACCAGCTCCGCGGTCACACGCGTCCGGCCCAGGGGCGAAGTCACCAGCAGTTCCGCGCCGCCGAGCCGGGCCAGAGTCCGGCCGTGGACCTCCGCCTGCAGGCGGCCGATGTCGGTCAGGGGGGAGTCCATCCGGCCCTGCATGCGGGCCGCGAGATTCCACTCCGTCTGGCCGTGACGCAGGATGTAGACGATCTTGCTGACGCCGCCGCGGCTCAGGACGGGTCCTCGGTGCGGTAGTCGCCGTAGCCGGCGTCGCGCCGGCTCAAGGCGTCGTTGAGCCCTTCGCGCAGCTCGGCGAGATGCGCCCGGGCAGTTTCCGTGAAGGTGGCGAGCTGCTGGACCTCGGTGCCGGCACGCAAGCCGGCGCGGATGCCCATGGCCTCCATCTGCCGGTGCACCGCGCGCTTGTTGATCTGCTGCAGATCCGACGGCGTCTTCGCCACCCGCTCGGCGATCTCGAGGACGGCCGCCTCGAGATCCGCCGCCGGAAACGCGCGATTGGCGAAGCCGCAGCCCACCGCCTCGGTACCGCTCATGTGATCGCCGGTCAGCATCAGCTCCATGGCGCGCCGCATCCCCACGATCCAGGGATAGAACTGATTGTCCGGGGGACTGATGGAACGCACTACCGGATAGCCGATGCGGGCATCCTCCGCCACGTACACCAGATCGCAGGCGGTGGCCAGCTCGGTGCCGCCGGCCAGGCAATAGCCGTGCACCTCGGCGATCACCGGCTTCGCCAGGTCCCAGACTCTGAAGCAGCCATCCACCACGTGGCGCGGCCAGTTGCCCAGCCCGCCGGCGGTGTAGAACGGCTGCCCGCGCGAGACGTCGGAGGCGAGGTCGTAGCCGGCGGAGAAGCAGGACCCGGCGCCGCGGATGACCGTCACCCGGACTTCGGGATCGCAATCCGCCGCTTCCAGGGCGGCGAACAGCTCGCCGCGCAGCTCATTGGAGAGCGCATTGCGCTTCTCCGGCCGGTTGAGTGTCAGCCGCCGCACCCGCGGACGTGGCTCGTCCACCAGGATGGTTCCGTAATCGTTGCTCATGGCCGTCTCCGGTTGGCTCAGCGGAAGCTGAAGCGGTCGCCGCGGAAGGCGTCGAAGGTGCGCTGGGTGGCTTCGGGGGTAGCCGCCATCGGCGCGATGATGTGGGTGTCCACCCCGCCGTCCGCCGCCTCCTGGATGCGCTCGCGCACCTCGTCTTCGCTGCCGATGATGGCGATCTCGTCGATCAGCTCGTCGGTGAGCGCGCCGCCGGTCTTGGCGCGGTCCTTCTCCGCCCAGCCCTCGCGGATGGTGCCGGCGGCCTGCTCGTAGCCGGCCCAGGCCAGGAAGGCGTTGTAGACGGGGGTCGCGTAATACGGGGCGAACGCCGCGCGGAACAGGTCGCGTCCCTCCTGCTTGTCGTCGGTGACGAGCACCATGGCGCGATTGACGATTTCCACGTCTTCGAGTTTGCCGCCGCGCGCAGCGCCCGTCTTCACGTGCTCCATCATTTTCGGCAGCGCGCCCTTGGGCCAGAGGTTGAAGATGACGCCGTCACCCACCTCCGCGGCCATCTCGATCATCTTCGGCCGCAGCGCCGCCAAGTAGATGGGCGGCGGATTCTCGAGCGGGGGTTGCCGGTAGCCGCGGCTGTAGAGGGTCTCGAGGTCGAAGTCGGACTTCTCGCCCTTGAGCATGGAGCGGACCATGATGGCCGTCTCCTTCACCCGGGTGAGCGGGCGGTCGAGCTCGATCCCGTTCCACTGCCCCATGATGGTCTGGCTCGACGAGCCGAGGCC
This sequence comes from Pseudomonadota bacterium, assembly GCA_048621375.1. Lineage (GTDB taxonomy): Bacteria > Pseudomonadota > Gammaproteobacteria > Pseudomonadales > Azotimanducaceae > UBA7803. The sequence goes on from JBMCWS010000061.1 coordinate 14,675, forward strand.
CATCACGAACCGTCCCGGCAGCACCTGCCCTATGACGTTGGCGGTGGCGGCGAGGACCGCCGGGGTGCGGGTATAGACCGGGGTGACTGCCACCCCGATGCGGATGTTGCGGGTGTGGTGGGCAATGGCGGCGATCTGGGTCAGGGTATCCGGCGCTCCGGCATCGCTGAACCAACCGTCGGGAATGCCGTTGTCCTCCGCCCAGCGTATGCGCTCGACGGTCTGCTCGAGCTTCGGCCCCGCCGGGAGGGTGACGGCAATTCGCTTCTCGCCCATGATTCCTCGTTCCCCGATCAAAGCCGCTAGATTCGCATTTTGCGGCTCGCAGGATCAAGCCGTATCCTCTGCAACTCACCGCAGGAGGGATTCATGAGCAACGCTGAACTCACCCCGGTCCGCGAGGGCCATGGCTTCGACGAGCAGGCGCTCGAAACGTACCTAACCACCCACGTGGACGGTTTCGAAGGCCCCCTGACCGTGCGGCAGTTCGAAGGCGGGCAATCCAACCCCACCTTTCGGCTCGAAGCGGGTGGGCGGCACTACGTCCTGCGCAAGCAGCCTCCGGGGGAGCTGCTCCCTTCCGCCCATCAGGTCGATCGCGAGTACCGGGTGATGAAAGCCCTCGAGGACACCGACGTGCCGGTGCCGAAGATGCACGCCCTGTGCGAGGATCCCGAAGTGATCGGCACCAAGTTCTACGTCATGGAATGGGTGGACGGCCGAGTGTTCACGGAGACCCGGCTGCCGGATCTTTCCCGCGAGGAGCGCCGCAGCATCTACCTCGACCTCGCCCGGGTGCTGGCGAAACTGCACACCGTGGAGCCGGAGCAGGTGGGGCTCGGCGAGTTCGGCCGTCCGGGCAACTACTACGAGCGGCAGATCGGCCGCTGGACGAAGCAGTATCTGGCGTCGCAGACGGAAGAGATCGAGGCCATGGAAAAGCTCATGTCCTGGCTGCCGGAGAACATTCCCGAGCAGCGCCGCACGGTGGTGGTCCACGGCGACTACCGGCTCGGCAACGCCCTCATTCATCCCACCGAGCCCCGCATCTCGGCGGTGCTCGACTGGGAGTTGTCCACCCTGGGGGACGGTCTCGCCGACCTGGGCTACATCTGCCAGGACTATCACGGCGAGTCCTACGACGACATGGGGCTCGCCGGCGCGGATCTGGAGGCGCTCGGCATTCCCACCGAAGAGGAAATGGTGGCCGAGTACTGCCGGCACGCCGGCATCGACCGGATCGACAACTGGCCCTTCTACCTCATCTACAACATGTTCCGGTCCGCCGCGATCATCCAGGGGGTCTACAAGCGCGGGCTCGACGGCAACGCGAGCTCGGTGAAGGCGCTGGAATACAAGGACGCGGCCCGCATGCGCGCCGAACGCGCCTGGGCCATGGTCGAAGAACTGGGCTAACCCAGCCGGGGTCAGCCCGCCCCGTGCCGCCGGCGGCGATGCCGCCGGCGCGGACGCTACAGCACGTTCTCCGCGAGCAGTTCGAGGGCCTCCGGCTGCTGCGTGCCGATGAGCATGCTGGAGACGTGGCCCTTCTTGCCGGCCTCTTTCCAGCGCTGCAGCCGGTCCTTGATGCGGTCCGCCGGCCCCACCAGATGGCAGGCATCGATGAGTTCCGCCGGCACCGCCGCCATCGCCTCGTCCTTGCGCCCCTCGAGGTAGAGATCCTGGATCTTCACGGCTGCTTCCTCGAAGCCGAGACGCTTGGCGTAGTCGTTGTAGAAGTTCTTGTCGCGGGCGCCCATGCCGCCGATATAGAGGGCCATGGCGCCGCGGATGGGCTGCATGCACGCCTCCACGTCGTCACCCATGACACAGGTGATGAAGGGCGCCACGTCGAACCGGGTCATGTCCTTGCCGTCGCCGGCACGCTCGAAGCGTTTCCGGATCGGTTCCTCGAAGACGTGAAACTGCTCCGGGTCCATCCACACCGGAAAGAAGCCGTCGGCCACCTC
>JBMCWS010000062.1:0-16460 GCA_048621375.1 Pseudomonadota bacterium
CTGCCCACCTGGATGTCGTCGACGATGAGCAGAATGTCGAGCTCCCGGCACAAGGCCTCGAGTTGCTGCAGCCATTCCACGCTGGCCACGTTGATACCGCCCTCGCCCTGCACCGTCTCGACGATCACCGCCGCCGGGACGTCGACGCCGCTGCTGCCGTCCTCCAGATAGCGGCGCATGTAATCGATGGTGTTCACGTCCGGGCCGAAATAGCCGTCGTAGGGCATGAATGCGACGTTGTTGCGGGCCCCGTACGACTCGTCGCGGTAGAAGTTGTTGCCGGTCACCGCCAGCGAGCCCATGGTCAGGCCATGAAAGCCGTTGGTGAAGGCGATGACGTTGGAGCGTCGCTTGACCATCCGCGCCAGCTTCAGCGCGGTCTCCACGGCGTTGGTGCCCGTGGGGCCCGTGAACTGCACCTTGTACGGCAGGTTGCGCGGGCCGAGGATCGTATCCTTCAGCTTCTGCAGAAACGCCCGCTTCGCCACCGTCGCCTTGTCGAGCCCGTGGACGATACCGCCCCGCTCGAGATATTCGATCATGGCCCGGGTGATCTCGGGGTCGTTGTGGCCGTAGTTCATCGTGCCGGCACCGGCGAAGAAATCGATGAAGCGGGTTCCCTGCTCGTCGTAGAGCAGCGAACCCTGGGCCACATCGAAAATGGCGGGGAAAGAGCGGACGTACCCGCGGACCTCGGACTCCAGCTCTTCGAAGATTCTCATGTCGGGCTCCTTGCCTTGCCTCGATCGGGCATCGTAAGGGAATCGAGGATAGCCGTGTGGGTGGGATTTTCAATCGCGCGTGCGGCAGGTACGCCGGCGCGGTGGTAGCATGCGCCGCCAAAACATCGGGAGCACGAGGTACATGGAGTCTTTTCGATTGAACGGTCGCAACGTGATCATCACCGGCGCGTCTTCCGGCTTCGGCAGCCACTTCGCCGGCGTGCTGGCCGGGGCTGGCGCGCGGGTGGTGCTCGGCGCCCGACGGGTAGACAAGGTGCAGGCCCGGGTGGATGAGATCCGGGAGGCCGGCGGCGAGGCCACCGGCATTCGCCTCGACGTCCGCGACTCGGAGAGCATCCGCGAGTTCCTGCGCAGCGCCGAGGACGCGTTCGGTCCCATCGACGTGCTCGTCAACAACGCCGGGGTCGAGTCCGGCGCCAAGACCTATACGATGATCGACGAGGACGACTGGGACTTCGTCATGGACACCAACGTGAAAGGCGCCTGGCTCATGGCCAAGTACTACACCGAGCGGGTGGTGGCCAATGGCCAAGCGGGCGGCAACATCGTCAACGTCTCCTCCATCACCGACCGCCGCACCATCAAGGGCCAGTTCCCCTACGCGGTATCCAAGGGGGCGCTCACCCGCATGACCGAGGTGATGGCCCTGGAAGCCGCGAAGTACAGAATCCGCGTGAACGCGCTGGCTCCGGGTTACATTCTCACGGACGTGAGCCGGACGCTGCTCGAAAGCGATCAGGCGCCGGAGTTCATGAAGGGCATTCCCATGCGCCGCTTCGGCGACTTCGACGACCTCGACGGCCCCCTGCTGCTGCTCGCCTCCGACGCGTCCAGATACATGACCGGATCGGTGGTGACCGTCGACGGTGGACACGTGTGCGCATCCTTGTAAGCTGAGCCCTGGAGGCATTGTTGATGAGCGATATCCGGCCGTTCCGAATCGACATTCCCGAGCAACAGCTCGAGGACCTGAGGCTGCGGCTGTCCCTGACCCGGTTTCCGGAGAAGGAGACCCCCGACGACTGGTCCCAGGGCCTGCCTCTGGATTACGCCCGGGAGATCAAGGACTACTGGCAGCATCGCTACGACTGGCGCCGGGCCGAGTCCGCGCTCAACCGCTTCGATCAGTACCTCACCACCATCGACGGGCTGGACATCCACTTCCTTCACGTGCGATCGCCGCACCCGGAAGCGCTGCCCCTGGTGCTGACCCACGGCTGGCCCGGCTCCGTGGTGGAGTTCCTCGAGGTCATCGGGCCGCTGACCGATCCGGAGCGCCACGGCGGCGACGCCCGCGACGCCTTTCACGTGGTGTGCCCGTCACTGCCCGGCTACGCCTTCTCCGGCAAGCCGCAGACGCCGGGCTGGGGCGTGGAGAAGATCGCCGACGCGTGGGCCGAGCTCATGGCCCGCCTCGGCTACTCCGACTACGTCGCCCAGGGCGGCGACTGGGGTTCCGCGGTGACGACGGCTCTGGGGGTTCGCGATCCGGCGCATTGCCGGGGCATCCACGTCAACATGGTGAGTGCGCGCCCCGACCCGCTCGAGGATCTCAGCGAGCTCGAGCAGAAGGGGCTCGCGGGCATGCAACACTACCAGGACTGGGATTCCGGGTACTCGAAGCAGCAGAGCACGCGGCCCCAGACCCTCGGCTATGCCCTGGTGGACTCGCCCATGGGGCAGGCGGCGTGGATCCTCGAGAAGTTCTGGGCCTGGACCGACTGTAACGGTCACCCGGAGAACGCCCTCGGTCGCGATCAGATGCTCGACAACGTCATGCTCTACTGGCTCACCGCCAGCGCAGCCTCCTCCGCCCGCCTGTACTGGGAGAGCTTCGGTTCGTTCAGTGCCGGCGAGGTGGAGACGCCGACCGGGTGCAGCATCTTCCCGAAGGAGATCTTCCTCTGCTCCCGCCGCTGGGCGGAGAACCGCTACAAGAACATCGTCTACTGGAACGAGCTCGACCGGGGCGGCCATTTCGCGGCGTTCGAGCAGCCGGAGCTGTTCGTCTCGGAGCTCCGGGCGAGCTTTCGCCAGGTGCGGTGATGAGCCGGCCCCTGTGGCGCCCCGATCCCGAGCTGGTCCGCCGCTGCCAGCTCACCCGCTTCGCCGAGCGGGCCGGGGCGCACGCCGGCCGGGACCTCACCCGCTACGCCGACCTGCACGACTGGTCCATCGGCGATCCGGCGGCGTTCTGGCGCGCGGTGTGGGATTTCACGGGCGTGGTCGCATCCCGCACGGCGGCAACCGCGGTGGTGGACTACCACCGCTTTCCCGGCGCGCGCTGGTTTCCGGGCGCCGAGCTCAACTTCGCCGAGAATCTGCTGCGCTTTCGCGACGGCCATCCGGCCCTGGTCTCGATTTTGGAGACCGGCGAACGGCGCTCGCTCAGCTACGCGACCCTGTACCGGCAGACGGCGGCGGTGGCCGCGCGCTTGCGTGCGCTCGGGGTGGCGCCCGGCGACCGGGTGGCGGGCTGGCTGCCGAACGTTCCGGAAACCGTGATCGCCATGCTTGCCACCACCAGCATCGGCGCCGTGTGGAGCTCGTGCTCCCCCGACTTCGGCGTGACCGGCGCGCTGGATCGGTTCGGCCAGATCGAGCCGAGGGTGCTGTTCGCCTGTGACGGCTACTTCTACGGCGGCAAGCGCCTCGACACCACGGACCGGATGCAGCAGGTGGCCGACGCGGTGCCGAGCATCCACAACGTCGTGTGGGTATCGCTCATCGACGCGGTGCCGCCCGACGCCGAGCAATTCGACGGGATCGTCAGCGCCGGCGACGCGGCCACCGGCATCGAGTTCCGGCAGCGGCGCTTCGACGATCCCGTGTACATCATGTATTCCTCGGGGACCACGGGGAAACCGAAATGCATCGTCCACGGCATCGGCGGCACGCTGATCCAGCACCTCAAGGAGCACCGCCTTCACGTCGACCTCCACCGGGAGGACGTCCTGTTCTTCTTCACCACCTGCGGCTGGATGATGTGGAACTGGCTGGTGAGCGGTCTGGCCAGCGGCGCCACGCTGGTGCTCTACGACGGCTCGCCCTTTCATCCGCAACCCGGCGCACTCGTGGACCTGGCGCAACGCGAAGGCATTACCGTCTTCGGAGTGAGCGCGCGATACCTCTCGGCGCTGGAGAAGGCCGGGGTCGAGCCGGCCCGCTCACACGATCTCGCGGCGATGCGCAGCGTGCTTTCCACGGGGTCGCCCCTCACCCACGAAGGCTTCCACTACGTCTACCGATCGATGAAGACGGACGTGCACCTCGCCTCCATCTCCGGCGGCACCGACCTCATCTCCTGCTTCGTGCTCGGCGCCCCCACCCTGCCGGTGTACGAAGGCGAGATCCAATGCGCCGGCCTGGGCATGGCGGTGGACGTATGGGACGACCGCGGACGACCGGTGCGTGGGGCCAAGGGCGAGCTGGTCTGCACGCGGCCGTTCCCGTCCCAGCCCATCGGCTTCTGGAACGACCCGGACGGCAGCCGCCTGCGTGCCGCGTACTTCAGCCGCTTTCCCGGGGTGTGGGCCCACGGCGACTTCGCCGAGGTGACCGAGCATGGCGGCTACGTGATCCACGGCCGCAGCGACGCCGTGCTCAACCCGGGCGGCGTGCGCATCGGCACCGCCGAGATCTACCGTCAGGTGGAACGGCTCGCGGAAGTGCAGGAGGCCATCTGTGTCGGCCAGGAGTGGGACGGCGACGTGCGCGTGGTGCTGTTCGTGGTGCTCCAGCCCGGCCACCGGCTCGACGACGCTCTGCGCGAGCGTATTCGCGCCACCGTCCGCGAAGGCGCTAGCCCCCGGCACGTGCCTGCCCGTATCGTCGAGGTGCCCGACATCCCCCGCACCCTGTCCGGCAAGCTGGTGGAGCTGGCGGTACGCGAGGTGATCCACGGCCGTTCGGTGGGCAACACTTCGGCCCTGGCCAACCCGGAGGCGCTCGAGCACTTCCGCGACCGGCCAGAGCTCGAGCGCTGAGCGCCGGGGGAACGGGAGCGTGGGCGAGGTCCGGCGGTGGCTCTGGCTGGGACCGCTGGCCCTGCTGGCAGGCGCTTGCGGAGACAGCGCGCCACCCGCCACCGAGGGGCCACCGGGTGACGTGCGCTTCGGCCACCTGCAACCCCACGCCGCCGGCACCTGTCCGCACCCGCCGTCGCAGGCCCTGGATTTTCACGCCGCCGATACGCTCTCCCCGCCGTCACGATCCGCCACCCTGTTGCCGGTGCACCGGCCGGGGTCGAGCCGCCACACCATCGTCCACCGCAGCGGCGAGGCTCCGCTGGTCCCCTTCGACGCCGCGGAGGCCGTCTCCACAGCCGCGCTGTGGCGCTGGATGGACCACCTGCGCGACCACGGCCGCGACAGCCTGGCCGTGCTCCACGACCCGGTGCCCGACACGCCGCGGCATCCGGAACGCCACCGCCGCAACGCAGTGCTGGCGCAGTCGGCGCCGGATTCTGCGGCTTCCGGGCCGACACCGCTGCAGCGACTGTGGCTTCGCGGCCTCACCCGGGAAGCTCGTGGCGAATACAACCCGTATCAGCTCGGGGTGGCGGCAAGGGGCGGCGGGCTCACCGGCGTCTGGGTGGCGGCACCGACCCGAGAGGCCGTCTTCGACGCCCTGCGCCGCCGCGAAACCTTCGCCACGGCGGGGGCGCGCATCGCCGTGCGCCTGACCGCGTCCGGCGGCGTCGCCATGGGGGGCGACCTGGGACCGGAGGGCGGCCCGCCCCGGCTCCACGCCACCGTCCGCCCGCGAGCCCACGGGCCGCCCCTGCAGCGGCTCGAGATCGTCAAGGGCTGGAGCACGGGGGATACCCCGCACCTGCGGAGCTACGACGTGCCCTGCAGCGACGCCTGTGGCCGGGACGGGGAGCACCCCCGGAAGCTGTCCGCGCGCTGGCAGGATCCGGATTTCGATCCGGCACTTCCCGCTTTCTACTATTTGCGGATCATCTCCACCGAAGCCGAGCCCGTGGCGTGGACGTCACCCATCTGGTATCACCCCGCGCACTGACGACTCGGCCCGGGTATGGTAGGTTGCCGTTTCACCGCATTGAGCGGGAGCAAGCCGCCATGTCCACCCTGAAGAGTCAATTCGACGCGCTGGAAGACGACGTTACCCAGCTCATCGCGCTGCTGGAGGAGTCCGAAGAGCGGTTCTGGGTGCCCTATCTGAGACGCGGGTTGGCCCAGATCCGGCAGAATCGGCTGTCGGGCGCCACCTTCGTGCTCGGCTGCTACGGCGGCGAAGCCACCTTCTCGGACCTCGTGATCGGGCGCCATCTCGAGCACAGCGACCCGCTGCGCTTTCGCAACCTCAACCTGCGCCTGTCGAGTCTGCGCACCCGCACGTTCGATTCCGCCAACGCGATCACCTCGCGCCGGGCCTGGTGAGCGCCCGCCGGGGCCGCTCACGAGCCGGTGTGGGTCGCGGGGGGCTCCGGGTGAGCGTAGGAGCCGCGGCGGGCGCCGCTCATCAGACGGCGGAAATCCTCCCCGTGCAGCCGTAACAGCGCGGCGCGGTCACCGCATTCCGCATAGACACGCTCGTGATGGAGAAGCGACTCGTCGATGAGCACGTCCAGCCCGTATGCTTCACCGAACGGCGGCACCGATCCCGAATCGCAGTCGGGAAACAGCTTGCCCAGGCCGTCCTCGGTCGCCAGCGCGTAAACCTCGCCGAGCTCGTGGCGCAACTCGCCGAGGTGCACGTGCTCGGTGGCCGGCAGCACCACCAGCGAGTACTGCTCGTCGTGCTCCACCACCACCCCCTTCGCCAGGCTGCCGCCGGGCACGTGGGCAAGCTCCGCCCGCTCGGAGCTGGTGCCGGCGGGCGAATGGGGCACGACCTCGTAGCGCACGCCATGCCGGTCGAGGTAGTTGCGCACGGTGGCGGCCATGGTCATGTCCACCTCCGTCACACCCGATCGACGAACCCGGTCACGCCCTTGTGCTTGGCGCAGTGGGCACAGCAGTACATCTCCGAGTGCGCCTGCAGACCGTGGCCGATGATCCGGGTGTTGCAGTTGCCGCACCGCGGGGCGAGCTTCTCCACCGCGCACTCGAAGCAGTCGAAGACATGGCTCTCGCCGTCGACGCTGACGTTCAATGCCCGATCGTAATCATTGCCGCAGACTTCACACTTCATGATCGTCACCCGCTGGTTCGTTGCGTTCCTCGTCGCGACAGGCGTGTTAGCAACATGCGTGCCCGCGCGCACCGATTCACCCGGAACGCCGCCTCGCTTATGATGCCGGGAATCGAACAGGCACTCGCATCGGACCGGGAGGCACCATGGGCCGTCAGGAGCGACTCGCGCAGGTGGCTGCGCGCTACACCGCCGCACGGAAGTTCAGCGGCATCGAATGGTACGTGGAGCATCGGGGCGAGTGCCTCGCCCAGGGACACGCCGGCTACGCCGACGCCGCCTCCGGGGCGGCGATTCCGGACGGCGCCATCTACCGCATCTATTCCATGACCAAGCCCATCGTCTCGGTGCTGGCGCTCATGCTCATGGAAGAAGGCAGACTGCGGCTGTTCGATCTGGTATCCACCTACAATCCCGCGTTCGCGAACATGCAGGTGCTGCTGCCCTCCGGGCAGCTCGCGCCCGCGGAGCGCGCGCTCACGGTGGAAGACCTCATGACCCACCGCGCCGGATTCACCTACGAGTTCATCACCGGCTGTCACATCGCCCCGCTGTATCAGAAGGAGAAGATCAGCAGCGACGGACTGTGCTCGCTCGAGACCATGATGGAGCGGCTCGCCGAACTGCCGCTGGCGTTTCAGCCGGGTACTCGCTTTCGCTACAGTGTCGCCACGGACGTGCTCGCCCACGTGATCGAGCGGGCCACGGAACGGCCGCTCGACGAGCTGCTCGAGGAGTACCTGTTCGAGCCCCTGGGCATGATCGACACCGGCTTCCGGGTGCCCGAGGACGCGCGCCACCGGCTCATGCCCATGTTCGGCGTCACCGACATCAGCGAGTTCGCGCCGCTGCACCCGCGTCCCCAGGAGCTCACGCCCGCGGACGTCTCGAACATGTACCCCAGCGACCGGCCCGGCTTCCGCCGCGGCGGCCACGGCCTGTTCGCCACCCTGGACGACTATGCCCGCTTCGCGCGCATGCTGCAGCACGGCAAGGCCCCGGACGGGCGGACCCTGCTGTCGAGGAAGATGCTGGAAATGATGCGAACCAACCGGATCCCGCCGCACCAGCGCCCGTTGACCATCGGCATCAATCCCCTGCCGGGATACGGCTGGGGCCTGGGCGTGCGGGTCATGACGGACGTGGGTGAAGCCATGGCGCTCACCAGCCGGGGCGAGCTCGGTTGGGCCGGCGCCGCCAGCACCTACTTCTTCGTCGACCCGGCCGAGGAGTTGTTCGGCGTGTTCATGACCCAGTATCTGGGCGCCGTCCTGCCCCTGAACGAGGACTTGCGGGTGGCGGCCTACCAGATGCTCGACTGATATCCTTCATCCATCCATCGACTCGAAAAAGGAGAGACATCGATGTCCGAAGCCCTGGAAAAAGCCAAGCAGACGCTCGAAGCGCGCATCGGCAAGCGCAGCGAGCCCACCGACTGGTTTCAGATCACCCAGGAGCGGGTGAATCAGTTCGCCGAGGCCACCATGGACCACCAGTGGATCCACACGGATCCGGAACGCGCCAAGGACGGCCCGTTCGGCACCACCATTGCTCACGGCCAGCTCACCATGTCGATCATGAGCTTTCTGCCGGGCGGTGAAGGCACGGGGCTCCCGGCCCTCGAGGGCGTGCAGATGGGCATCAACTACGGCTGGAACAAGGTGCGGTTCCCGAACCCGGTACCGGTGGGCTCGGAGATACGCACCAGCGGCAGCCTCAAATCCGTGGAAGCCAAGGGCAACATGCTCGAGATCGTCAACGAGCTGACGGTAGAGATCAAAGGCTCCGACAAGCCCGCCTGCGTCGCGGAAAGCGTGCTGCGCCTGGTCTTCTGACCCCGGGCGCAGCGCTCGACCGCGGCCCCGGACGGTCGCGGTCGGTGCAACGTGCGCGTGCCGGCATGGCCTCCGTGTCCAGCGTCGAGCTCGGCCGCGCGCTCATGATCACCCCGCCGGCGTGGCCCGCAGGCCGCTGGCTGGCGGGAATCATCCTCCTCGCGGCGCTACTGTCGACGTTCTAGGCGATGGGCGCGTTCGACCCCCACGACCTGCCGGCGCCGGTTCGCTCCGTGGGCCCGGCGCTCTTCTTCAGCGCCATCATCGCCTACGTCGTCCCCATCGGCGGTTTCATCGTCGAGCGCACCCGGGCCGCCCTGGACGAGCTCTCCGACACGCTCGAGGCCGACGCCGGGCAAGTGGCGCGATGGCAGCAGCGCCTGCACCATGCTGGTGTGGGTCGTCATGACGCTGGTGATCAGCGCGCTCCTCGACAACGCGCTGGTGCTGAACCGGGCGGCACGCACGAGCCGGGTCGACCTGCTGGCCACGCGCCGGCTGCGCCCGTTCGCGAGCATCGCCGTGATATCCACCCTGGCGCTGATCGGCGCCCAGGCGCTGTTTCCGCTCATGTTCGCGGAGGCGGACATCACACCCCTGGCGTACGTTCCGGGGCTGTTCCGACGTCGGGGTGCTCGCGCGGCTCGGCCTCTATCTGATCATTCCCCCGCTGACGTGGGTGGGGGCGGCGCTCATCGAGAACGTGGTCGACGCCTTCCTCTAGCACCCAGCAGCGGCCCGGGCCTCAGAGATCCTGAAACCGCTGGAACTCCTTGGAGAGCCGGCGCTCGTGGGACTGAATCTGCTGCGCTATGCTGCCGAATGCCTCCCTCGGCGCGTCTGCGTCGACATTGCTGGCGAGCTCCTCGAATTCCTCGTAGAGCCGGTTGTTGGCGTGCTGCACCCATTGCAGCAAACCCAGACCGTCCAACGGCTGCTCCGGCGGCTCGAGATCTTCGGGCAGGTCCTTGATGTACTGCGCATACGTGTGCAGCACCTTGCCCGGAGCATCCTCCAGATACCGCTCCACGCTGGCGAGGAGGCTGCGCTGCTCCGATTCCACGCTGTCCAGAAGCATCTGCACCCGCTCACCATGCCCCCGCTGGCGCTCTTCCGCCAGCAGCGCGCTGACGTGCTCGAGATAGTCGATGGCACGTTCGATTACCTCCTGGCCATCGACGTAGGTATCGCGTTTGTGTTGAGTCATCGACACTGCATCCTCGATCAGAAAAATTCCGGTATGTGTTGTTCCAGCTTCTCCACGGAAAGCGTGGCGAGTTCCTTGTCGATGGTGAGGGCCACCAGATCGAGGGCCGGCGCGCTCATGTGAGAGCGAAGCTGGCCGAGAAACCGCGGGGGCGCCACCAGCACCAGGCGCTCGATCTCGCCGGCATTGCGCCCTTCCTCCACGCGTGCGGCGAGCCGCTTCGCGAAGTTCGCCATTTCGTGGTCCTTTGCGGCGTTCTTGTTCCCCATGGCGTGGCGACCCGCGCCTGCGGAATCGAAGGCGCGACCGTCCCTATCGGTCACCAGATCGCCCTCGTGCAGGCGATGTTCCGGCGAAATCAGCACATCGAATTCCTCGAGCTTGCGGTTGCGGTGCCGATTGAACAGCCGCGCCCGCGTTCCATCCGCGACCACGACCCAAGTATTCGCCATGTGGCCCCCTTTCGCTGTTCGCTACGCTGTGCGAGTTGAGTGACTGGCGCCCATGATTCTCGCTGCCATGGCTCGTCAGGTAAAACGCCCTCCGTTTCCGGAGTAGGTGCAAGATCCGCACCCTCGACGCGCCCCCGAGCGCGTGGCGGCACCGGCGCCCCGCTGCTATCCTCGCGCCGCCGGACCCGGCGGGTCCGGCGCGACCGGATCGAGGGGCGAGGAGGACACCGATGCATTCCGTGATGGTGGTGGCGCTGGGGATCGCCGGGATGTGTTTCGGCTGGTTCGTGTACTCGCGATTCATCGCCACGCGCGTTTTCCGGCTCGACCCCGACTTCGTTACCCCAGCCCACGCCAGAAACGATGGAGTGGATTTCGTGCCTACGAACCGCTTCGTGCTGTGGGGCCACCACTTCACCTCCGTCGCCGGCGCCGCCCCCATCGTCGGCCCCGCCATCGCCGTCTACTGGGGCTGGGTGCCGGCCGTGCTGTGGGTGGTGCTCGGCACCATCTTCTTCGCCGGCGTCCACGATTTCGGCGCCCTGTGGGCGAGTGGCCGTCATCGGGGCCGCTCCATCGGCGCCCTCTCCGAGGAGGTGATCGGCAAACGCAGTCGCGCCCTGTACATGATCGTGGTGTTCCTGCTGCTGCTCATGGTGAACTCGGTGTTCGGCGTGGTGATCGCCGATGCCCTGGTGGCCACCCCCAGCGCCGTCTTCCCAGCCTGGGCGGCCATCGCCGTCGCCCTGGTGGTCGGCCAGCTCGTGCGCCGGCGCGTCAATCTCTTCGGATTGGGACTCGCCGGCGTCGCCGCGCTCTACGCCGCCGTGTACGGCGGCAGCCAGATGCCGCTGTCCCTGCCGGAAACGCTGTTCGGGCTCAGCGCCGAAGCCAACTGGATCGTCATCCTGTTCGTCTACGCTGCCATCGCCTCCATGCTGCCCGTGTGGGTGCTGCTGCAACCCCGGGACTTCATCAACGGCATGCAACTCGTGCTGGGGCTGGTGCTGCTCTACTCGTCGGTGTTCGTGTTCATGCCGGACCTGTCGGCACCGGCGTTCAACCGGAACGTCAGCGAGACCGCCCCCTCGATCATTCCGCTGCTGTTCGTGACCATCGCCTGCGGTGCCGTCTCCGGGTTTCACGGCATCGTCGCCTCCGGCACCAGCTCGAAGCAGCTCGATCGGGAGACCGACGCGCGCTTCGTCGGCTACCTCGGCGCCGTAGGCGAAGGGGCGTTGGCGCTGATCACCATCGTCACCGTGAGCGGGGTCGCGCTGGCCACCACACCGGAGGCGTGGCACGCCATCTACGACGAGTTCGGCGCCGCCGGCGCGGGTGCCTTCATCTCCGGCGGCGCCAACCTGATCGAGCACGGCTGGGGCATTCCCGCGGCGTTCGCGCAGACCCTGCTTGCCACCATGGTGGTCCTGTTCGCGGGCACCACCATGGATTCCGGCGTCCGCCTGCAGCGCTACATCATCCAGGAATGGGGGGAGATCTACGGGCTTCCGTTGCTGCGCAAGGGCGTGCTCGCCACCGCGCTGGCGGTAGGTGCCTGTCTGCTGCTGGCGTTCGGCGCGGGTGGCGCCTCCGGCACCGGGGGCATGGTCATCTGGCCCCTGTTCGGCGCCACCAACCAACTGCTCGCAGGCATGACCCTGCTGGTGCTCAGCGTCATACTCATCAAGCTCCGCCGGCCCTCGGTCTACACCCTGGCGCCGATGCTCTTCGTTTTCGTCATGTCGTTTCTGGCGGGATGCGTGACCCTCGCCCAGTTCTTCCGCGACGGCAACTATCTGCTGGTCGTGCTGGATCTCGTGGTGCTCGGCACCAGCCTCCTGGTGATGCTGGAGGCCGGATCGGTGATCGCGGCCACCCGGCGCGAGCGCGGTGCGGCACTCGACCCGGAAGGCGCCCGGTGAAAGCACCGCGGGGCTCAGTGGGTGGCGATGATCCAGATCGCGTGGACGATGCCGGGAATGTAGCCGAGCAGTGTCAGAAGGATGTTGAGCCAGAAATGCCCGCCCAGCCCCACCTGCAGGAACACGCCCAGAGGCGGCAGCAGAATGGCAATGATGATACGCACCAGATCCATGATCGCCCCTCGCTCTTTCGCTGCTGATGGCGGCGCAGGTCAAGCATGAACGGTGCCAGCCACCCCCGGCACGTGGCACATGGATTGCTCGAATTCCCACGCCATTCATGACCAGGAAGGTCGGGCAATGACCCATTCCCTGAGACTGCTCGCGGTGCTGCTCCTTGCAGGGGCGCTCACGGGCTGCAACACCATCCGCGGCGCGGGCGAGGACGTGGAGGCCGGCGGCGAGGCGGTGAGCGAAACCGCCGAGGAAGCCGAGGACGAACTCTGACCCCGAACTAGAACCTGTTTCAAACTTTGAGACCGTGTGCTAGCGTCTCCCCGAAGACGGGGAGGCGTTGACATGGCGGAACAAACGCGTCGCATCGATTCCGGCCTCAGTACACGGTTCCGGCGGGACGGCGTCGTCCACCTGCCGGCGGCGTTGTGCCAGGAAAGCCTGGCGCTGGCTCTGGAGGCGTTCGAGTGGAGCCTGGCGCATCCCGGCCCGGGAGCGTCCCGCCTCCCCGCCAACGGCTCGGGCACGTTCTATCAGGATCTCGCCAATCCCGAGGCTTTCGCGGCCTACCACACCCTCGTGCACGACACTGAGATCGGCGACATCATCGCCGGGCTCTGGGACAAGGAAGACGTCTGGTACATGTACGAGCAGGTGTTCGAGAAGGCCTACGGCACCACCCGCCGCACCCCCTGGCATCAGGATACCCCGTATCTCCCGATCCGCGGCGGGGATCTCGCGGTCATGTGGATCTCGTTCGATCCGGTACCGGCGGCGCAGGCGCTCGAGTTCGTACGCGGCTCGCATCGCGGCGTGCTCTACGACGGTTCGCGCTTCGCCCCGGACGACGATACGGCGCCGCTGTACGGCGACGGCAGTCTCCCCCGGTTGCCGGACATCGAGGCGGAACGCGACCGCTGGCCCATCGTTTCCTGGGCCACGGAGCCGGGGGACGTGCTCGTGTTCCATCCGGCGATGCTCCACGGTGGTGCCGCCACGAGCGAGGGAACGCGCCGGCGCACGCTGTCGCTGCGCTTCTTCGGCGAGGACGCGGTGGTGGCCCGCCGCCCCGGCGCCGGCGGGCCAGAGCGCAAGGGTGACGCCGCCGACCCCGCGCTGCATCCCATGACCCGCCTTCGCGGCCAGCCGGACGGCACGCCGTTCCGGGATCCGGCGTTCCCGCACATCCGATCCTGACGAATCCAGCAAGGAGTCCACATGAGTTTCGAAACCATCCTCACCGAGCAGTCCGACGGCATCCTCACCATCACGCTGAACCGCCCCGAGCGGTTGAACGCGTGGACGTATCAGATGGCCGGTGAGCTCGCCAGCGCGGTGGAAGCCGCCAATGCCGACGACGACGTGCTAGCCATCGTGATCACCGGCGCCGGCCGCGGGTTCTGCGCCGGCGCTGACGTCGAGGACGTCTTCAAGGCCCAGGCCGAGGGCGCCGGGGACACTCAGCCCGGCCGCGCCACGGACTGGGTGGCCCTGGTTCGCGAGTCCAAGCCGATGGTTGCCGCCATCAACGGCGCGGCCATCGGCGTGGGCCTCACCCAGCTCCTGCCCATGGACTATCTGGTGGCGGCCGAGGGCGCCAAGCTGAGCCTGCGTTTCATCAAGATGGGGCTCGTCCCGGAGCTCGGCAGCTCGCATTTCCTGGGCCTGCGCTGCGGCTTCGGCCACGCCAGCCGACTCATGCTCAGCGGCAGGACGATACCCGCGGAACAGGCGCGGGAGATCGGGCTCGTGGACGAGGTGGTGGCGCCCGGGGAGCTCCTCGCAACCGCCCGCGACGTGGCGCGGGAAATGGGCGAGAATCCCCAGGCGGCCCTGCGCAGGGTCAAGAGCCTGATCAACGACAACATGAACGAGGCCGACATCGCCCGGGTCCAGGAGCGGGAAGGCGAGGCCCTGGCCATTTGCTACGAGTCCCCCGAGCACCACGAAGCCATCGCCGCCTTCATGGAAAAACGCGAGCCCGACTTCAAGCGGGCACGCCGGTCGTCGTAGCCAGCGTCCGCCCCGGCCCGCCGGCAGCGCTGGTGCGCCGAAAAAACTTAAAACGCGTTTGAAAACGTCCCGCACCGGGTGCACCATCCTTTCTGGGACCAACCTAGGGGAGAGAGGGGTGACCGGTCTCGAGCAGTAACCATTGAGCGGCAACGGCGGGTGTTCCATTCGCCGGCCATGTCGCTCGCCCCTCCCGAGGAGGTTTCCGAATCGTCGAGGTTACGAACGGAGGGGACGTACATGATCGACACACAACGACACGACCTGCCGCACCGTCGGCTACTGCTCTCGGTCTCTTTGCTGTCTCTGGTGCCTTTCGCCGGGAACGTGCGCGCCGCGGAGGATGAGACGACATCGGCCGGACCCATCGAAGAGGTCCTGGTCACCGCCCGGCGCCGCGAGGAGTCGCTGCAGGACGTGCCTGCGGCGGTCTCGGTGTTCAGTGACACGGAGATGTTCTACAGCGGCAACGACTCCATGGATCACATGCGCGACGTGATCCCGAACTTCCAGTTCGCCTCGGATATGGCCTACCGCTCCCGAGTGGCTGTGCGGGGCCTCGGCAGCGACCGCTCGGGGGCCCAGACCAACGGGGTGGGATTCTTCATCGACGGCGTGTATCAATCGGGCACTGCCCGCTTCAACGCCCCGTTCTTCGATGTCGAGCGGGTCGAGGTGCTGAAAGGGCCGCAAGGCGCCCGTTACGGCCGCAACTCGTTCGCGGGCGTGGTCAACGTGGTGACCCGCAAGCCGGACAACGAGTTGCGCATGAACGCGCAGACGGTGGTCGAGAACGCCGGCGGGCTGGAATACGCCGGTCTGATCTCCGGCCCCATCGTTCGGGACCGGCTCTACGGCAAGCTCTCGTTCTCGCACAATCAGTCCGATGGCGACTACGAGAACGCCGTCACCGGCCGGGACCAGATCCCTCTGGAATCGGATTTCTACAGCCTGCGGCTGGTGTGGGACGCGACGGACCGGCTGGAGCTCGACCTCAACCTCGGCAAGTCGGATTTCGACGGCATCGCCTTCGCGTTCTCGCAGACCGAGAGCCTCCAGGATCTCGAGGAGAACTTCCTGGTGCGCGACGACCAGACCTCCGGCGCCGACTACGACGAAGGCTCGCTCACCGCCATCTGGAGCGGCGACGGCTTCGACGTTCAGAATCGGCTGGCGTACCGCGACAGTCTCACCCATCTACGCGTCGACGGCGACACCACGCCCTACGACGGCATACTGTCGGTGGTGAAGGTCGACGGCGAGCAGTTGAGCAACGAGCTGCGTGTCAGCTCCAGCGGCGCCGGGCCGCTTACCTGGATGTTCGGGGGGGAGGTCGTCACCAGCGATGCGGATGCGATCTTCCCGACTTACTTCCTGCCCGAGGTGGACGAAGCACTGCTCGGGTTCCCGGAGCCCGCGACGGAGGCGTTCCTGCTGTCGATCTCTCCGTCGGAGAACACCATCGACTCGGAGTCGGACGTCTGGTCGCTGTTCGGCGAGGTGTCGTACCTGATCGCCGACCGCCTCGAGCTCACTCTGAGCGCACGCTACGACGACATCGACAAGGAGGTGTTCAACGACGCCGCGGGTGCGGCCGGTACCGGGGGACTGAGCGAAACCTTCGACGACGAGGCCCTGCAGCCGCTGGTGTCGCTGCGCTACGACCTCGACGACGACACCTCCGTCTACGCCTCGGGCGCCCGCGGCATCCGCGAAGGCGGCTTCAACTCGTCGGCCCTCTCCAGGGACTACGGCATCTTCGAAACCGACGACGTGTGGTCTTATGAGATCGGGCTGAAGAAGGTGTTTCCCGACCACGGCGCCCACCTGAACCTGGCGGCGTTCTACATGGACGCGGACACCCTCAATCAAGCGGCCATCATCGAGACCGACGCCGGCAACCTGGCCAACGGCGCCATCACCATGGGTGGAGCGGACTCCTACGGCGTGGA
>JBMCWS010000063.1:0-16172 GCA_048621375.1 Pseudomonadota bacterium
GCCCCACGCTGGCCGCGCCGGCTTTCTGCAGGACCGTCATGACGCGCACCACGGTACCGTAATCCAGACCGTGATCCGCCTTCACGAACACCGGCACGTCCGGGCGCGAGCCGAGAATCTTGCCCGCCTGGTCCTCGAGGCTGTAGATGGTAACCCGCGTGTCCTCCTCGTCCGCGTTCTGAATGCCCAGATTGACGAAGATGGCGCCGTCGTCGCGCACCGACACCACCAGGGGGTCCTCCTGGTCGCCTTCCACCGGCTCGGACGGCGCATCGGGAAGGTCCACCACCACGCCCTGGGTGAGCAACGGAGCCGTGGCCATGAAGATCACCAGCAGCACCAGCATCACGTCGATGTACGGCACCACGTTGATCTCGGCCATGGGCTTGCGTCGCTGGGCCATGGGGAACCTCCTCGCCTTGCTCAGGCGTGCTGAGCGCGGGTGACGCGCGCGTGCGCCACGCGATGCAGAATGCTGATGAGCTCGTCACTGAACGCCTCGTAGCGCTTCATCAATGCCTCCACCCGGGCGGAGAACCGGTTGTAGGCCACCACGGCGGGAATGGCGGCGAACAGCCCCATGGCGGTGGCCACCAGCGCCTCGGAAATTCCGGGTGCCACCGACGCGAGGGTGGCCTGGGTCATGTTCGCCAGGCTGCGGAAAGAGTTCATGATGCCCCATACGGTGCCGAACAGACCGACGTAGGGACTGGTGGAACCCACGGTGGCCAGGAACGGCAGATGCGTCGCCAGCCGCTCCTCCTCCCGCGTGAGGGCAATGCGCATGGCCCGCTGGACCCCCTGCATGACGCCGTCCGGGTCGCCCGAGCCCTCGTCGGTGAGGCGGGTGAACTCCTTGAAACCGGAGACGAAAGCCGCCTCGATGCCGGTGAGATCCTCTTCGTCCGCCAGCTCATTGTAGAGCTGGCGCAAATCGATGCCGGACCAGAAATGGTCCTCGAAATCCTCGATCTCGCCCTGCACGCGCCGCAGTGCGAACCAGCGCTGAAAGATCATCACCCACGATATGAGCGATGCCAGCAGCAGCGCCAGCATCACGAGCTGCACCAGAGGGCTGGCGTTCGACACCAGCTCGAAGATAGAAAGCTGTTCGGGCAAAGCGTGCTCCTGGTTTGGGTTGCCTACTCCAGATCGAGCTTGGGCTGCCGCGCGCCGGCGCCTTCCGGCGGCGGCAGGGAGAAATGCAGGTAGGCTTTCTCCGACGCCACCCGGCCGCGGGGCGTGCGCATCAGGTAGCCCTGCTGAATCAAATAGGGCTCGACGACGTCCTCGATAGTGTCCTTCTCTTCGCTGATCGCGGCCGCCAGGGAATCGAGCCCGACCGGGCCGCCCGAGAACTTGTCGATGATCGTCTCCAGCAGCCGCCGGTCCATGGCGTCGAAGCCCTCACGGTCGACGTTGAGCATGTCCAGCGCTTCATCCGCCACCTCGCGGCTGATCACCCCGTCCGCCCGGACCTCGGCGAAATCCCGTACCCGCCGCAGCAGCCGGTTGGCGATTCTCGGGGTACCCCGCGAGCGCCGGGCCACCTCCTCGGCGCCGTCGGGCCGCACCGTGAGCGCCAGCTTCTCGGCGGACCGCGCCACGATCTGACTCAGCTCTTGGACCGTGTAGAACTCCAACCGTTGCACGATGCCGAAGCGGTCCCGCAACGGCGAGGTCAGCAGACCGGCCCGCGTGGTCGCGCCCACCAGGGTGAAACCGGGCAGATCGAGCTTCAGTGAGCGCGCCGCCGGACCTTCGCCGATGAGGATGTCGATCTGATAGTCCTCCATGGCGGGATAGAGGATCTCTTCCACTACCGGGCTCAGGCGGTGAATCTCGTCGACGAACAGCACGTCGCCGGGCTCCAGGTTGGTGAGCATGGCGGCCAGCTCCGCCGGCCGCTCGAGCACCGGCCCCGAGGTGGACTTGATCGCCACGCCCATCTCGTTGGCGATGATGTGGGCCAGCGTGGTCTTGCCGAGGCCGGGCGGCCCGAAAATCAGGGTATGATCGAGCGCCTCTTCCCGGGCTCGGGCGGCGCGGATGAAGATGTCCATCTGCTCGCGGACGTCCGGCTGCCCCACGTACTCGGTGAGCATGAGCGGCCGCAGGGCGCGATCGAGCTGTCCTTCGTTCCCCTGACTGGCGGCGTCCACCAGTCGATCCGGCTCGATGCTCACGACGCCGCCTCCGCCTGCCGGGCCGCGGCCTTGAGCGCCGCCCGAACCAAGCCCTCGACGGTATCCGCGTCAGCGCTTGCTTCCTGCACCAGGTGGGCCGCCTCCGCCGGACGATAGCCGAGCTGCTCCAGGGCCCGCTGCGCCTCGGCGGCGACCGCGTCCCGGGCCGGCGGCGCCGGGGCGACCGCGGCAACGGCCGTCTCGGGAATCTTGTCCTTGAGCTCGATGAGCAACCGCTCGGCCGTGCGCCGGCCGATGCCGGGCACCCGGGTGAGCACGCCCGGCTCCCCGGTCTCCACGCACCCCGCAAGCTCCGCCAGCGACACGCTGGAAATCAGCGCCAGCGCAAGCTTCGGGCCCACCCCGTTCACCCGGATCAGGGCTCGAAAGAGATCCCGCTCGTCCCGCGAGGCGAAGCCGTAAAGCTGCTGTGCATCCTCGCGAACCACAAAATGGGTGTACAGGCGGATGGCGTGGTCCCGCCCCGGCAACGCAGCCAGCACGCCGTGGCTCACCTCCACCTCGTAGCCCACACCGGCGACGGCCACGAGCAGTACGTTGTCGCTGACCTCGACGAGCTGACCCTCGATACGGCCGATCATGTGCTTACGGGCGGTGTCCTATACGCAATCGGAGCGCGCAGTATTGACGTGACAAATCGCAATCGCAAGCGCGTCCGCTGCGTCCGCGGCGGGGGCCCCGGAAAGCTTTAGCAGCGCCCGCACCATGTGCTGAACCTGGGGTTTTCCCGCCTTCCCCGTGCCCACCACGGCCAGCTTCACCCGCCGCGCGGCGTATTCGGCCACCGGCAGTTGCGCCGCAACGCCCGCGGCGATGGCGGCGCCGCGGGCCTGTCCCAGCTTCAGCGCCGACGCCGGGTTGGTGGCCATGAACACCTCTTCCACAGCAAGCTCGTCGGGCCCGTGCGCCGCGATCACGTCCGCCACCCCGCGATAGATCTCGCCGAGCCGCCCCACGAACGTGTTGCCCGCCGGGCGGATGCAGCCGCTGGCCACGTAGCGGCACCCGCCCGGAATCCGCTCCACCAGGCCGTACCCGGTCACCCGCGAGCCGGGATCGATGCCCAGGATGCGGCGCCCGGTCATGGCACTCAGGCCTCGTAGGCGCTGTCGGGGTACTCGCCGTTGCTGTACACGTTCTGCACGTCGTCGAGATCCTCGAGGGCATCGACGAGCTTCAGCACCGACCCGGCCATCTCGTCGTCGCAGGCAACGTAGCTGCTCGGCACCATGGTGACCTCGCTGTGCTCGGGGGCGAGGTCCGCCTCGGTCAACGCCGTCACCACATCGCCGAGGCTCTCCCAGGGCGTGGTCACGGTGATGCTCGTGTCGTCGGCCACCTCGATGTCATCGGCGCCCGCTTCCAGGGCCACTTCCAGGATCCGATCTTCGTCGGTGCCGGGCGGGAAGTTGATGACGCCCTGCCGCGTGAACAGATAGGCCACCGAGCCATCGGTACCGAGGTTGCCGCCGTGCTTGCTGAAGGCGTGACGGACCTCGGCCACCGTGCGGTTCTTGTTGTCGGTCATGGCCTCGACGAGAATCGCCACCCCGCCGGGCGCGTAGCCCTCGTAGGTGAGCTCCTCCACGTTGCTGCCTTCGCCGCCCCCGGCACCGCGCTCGATGGCGCGCTCGATTGTCTCCTTCGGCATGTTGGAGCCGAGCGCCTTGTCCATGGCAGCGCGCAGCCGTGGATTGTCGGACGGGTCACCGCCACCGAGACGGGCGGCGACGGTGATCTCGCGAATCAGTTTGGTGAAGACCTTGCCACGCTTGGCGTCCTGCTTCGCCTTCTTGTGCTTGATGTTCGCCCATTTACTGTGTCCAGCCATAGGCTCTCTCGCTCAACTCCTGCGCAGACGAATGTGCAGCTCGCGCAACTGTGCGTCATCCACGGCGCTCGGCGCCGACGTCATCAGACACGCGGCCGTCTGGGTTTTGGGGAACGCGATCACGTCGCGCAGAGCGTGGGAGTCCGTCATCAGCATCACCAGGCGATCCATGCCCAGAGCGACGCCGCCGTGGGGCGGGCAACCGTACTTCAGCGCATCGAGCAGAAAGCCGAACTTCTCGTGCGCGACATCACCCATGCCCAGTACCTCGAATACGGCGTTCTGCATCTCTTCCTCGTGGATGCGCAGGGATCCCCCGCCCAGCTCGTAGCCGTTCAGCACCACGTCGTAAGCCGCCGCCCGGGCGCTGCCCGGATCGGCACGCAGCGCGTCAGGCGTGCACGTCGGCCGGGTGAACGGATGATGCGCGGGCGCCAGAGTACCGTCACGCTCCTGCTCGAACAGCGGCCACTCCACCACCCAGCACGGCGCCCAGCCTTCCTCGATCAGATCGAGATCGCGGCCGAGCTCGTTGCGCAGCGCCCCCATGGCGTCGGCCACGACCCCGGCGTCGTCGGCGCCGAAGAACACCACGTCGCCGTTCACGGCGCCGACCCGAGCGAGCACCTCGGAGACGACGTCCTCGGGCAGGAACTTGAGAATCGGCGACTGCAGCCCCTCAGTACCGGCGGCCATGTCGTTCACCTTGATGTAGGCCAGCCCCTTGGCGCCATAGCGGCCGACGAACCCGGTGTAATCATCGATCAGCTTGCGCGAGAGGCCGGCGCCGCCCGGCGCTCGCAGGGCCACCACCCGGCCGCGCGGGTCGTTGGCCGGCGCATTGAAGACCTTGAATTCCACCGCGGCCATCAGGTCGGCCACGTCCACCAGCTCCAGCGGGTTGCGCAGATCCGGCTTGTCGCTGCCGTAGCGGCGGATGGCCTCGTCCCAAGTCAGCACCGGAAATTCCGGCAGCGTCACGTCCAGCACGTCCGCGAACACCTTCCGGAGCATGCCTTCCGTGAGCGCGCGCACGTCCTCCTCGGTGACGAACGACGCCTCGATGTCGATCTGGGTGAATTCCGGCTGACGGTCGTGGCGCAGGTCTTCGTCCCGATAGCAGCGCGCGATCTGATAGTACTTGTCCATGCCCGACACCATCAGCAACTGCTTGAAGAGCTGCGGCGACTGCGGCAGGGCGAAGAATTGCCCGGGGTGGGTACGGCTCGGCACCAGATAATCCCGGGCGCCCTCCGGGGTGGTCTTCGTCAGGGTCGGCGTCTCGATCTCCCAGTAGCCCTGGTCCTCGAGAAAGCGGCGAACCCCGCTGGTAATGCGCCCGCGCATCATCAACCGTTGCTGCATCTCGGGACGCCGCAGGTCCAGGTAGCGGTGGCGCAGACGCACGTCCTCACCGGCATCGGAATGCTCGTCGAGTTGGAACGGCGGAGTGGCCGACGTGTTGAGGATCTCGAGGGTCGAGCCGAGCACCTCGATCTCACCCGTGGCCATGTCGGGATTCACCGTGCCTTCCGGCCGGGGCCGTACCCGGCCGGTCATGTGCAGCACGTACTCGTTGCGAACGCGATCGGCGGTGGCGAAGCTCTCCTCGGTATCCGGGTCGTAGACCACCTGGACGATCCCGGTACGATCCCGGACGTCCAGGAAAATCACCCCGCCGTGGTCACGGCGGCGGTGTACCCAGCCGCAAAGCTCCACTTCGTCTGTGACGTTAGCGGCATTGATCTCGCCGCAATAGTGACTGCGCATCGTTCTCCCTGATCTACTCGGGCGCACTCGACGCAGAGGCGCCGCTCTTGGTCTTGCTGTCGGCGGCCTTGCCCGCCTCGTTTTTCGATCCTCCGGAACCGGCCGCGTTCTTGCCGTCGCCGGAGCCGCCCGACGATCCCTCGCCCGACGTCCCGGCGCCGTTCCTGCCGGCGCCGTCGTCGCCGGTCACGTTTCGCTTGTTGCCGGCCTTGAAGTCGGTCTCGTACCAGCCGCCGCCCTTGAGGCGGAAGCCAGCCGCGGAAACCTTCTTGCGCAGGCGCTTCTCGGAGCATTCAGGACACTCCTCGAGCGGCGCATCGCTGACTTTCTGAATGGTTTCGAACTCGTGGTCACAGTTGTCGCATCGATACTCGTAGATCGGCATCAGTGAGGTCTCAATCAAAGCACCAGTTGCGGGAGCGGCGCATGATCCAAAAAAAATCAATAAAAATACAGCGGTTTCGCTGCAATTTTGTTGCCTGAATAATGCGCATAGGCTATAAAGCGCCGGATTGAGATCCCGCGAACGTGCAGAGGTTTCTCAATAGGAACAGGGTGAAACCCCGAAAACCTTCGGGTGAATCGCAACCCGAGGCAGCGAGGAATTGCCCCGTTTAGTTAATCACTGCAAAGGGAACGATTAATGGCAACGAAGAAAGCTCCAGCCAAGCGCAAGGCTCCGGCCAAGAAGGCTCCGGCCAAGAAGGCACCCGCGAAAAAAGCGGCCACCAAGAAAGCGGCAGCCAAGAAATCCACGGCCAAGAAGGCTCCGGCCAAAAAAGCTGCTCCCACCAAGCAGGCGCCGGCCGTCAGTTCCAAGATGACGAAAACCGGGATCCTCAACGAAATCGCCGGTCGTACCGACCTGTCGCGCAAGCAGGTAGAATCGGTACTCGACGAGCTCGAGACCCTGATCGAACGTCACGTGAAGAAGCGGGCGGTGGGCGAGTTCACCCTGCCGGGTCTGCTGAAGATCCGCAGCGTGAAGAAGCCGGCCCAGAAGAAGCGGATGGGCCGCAATCCCGCCACAGGGGAGCAGATCGAGATCCCTGCCAAGCCGGCCAGCACCAAGGTGAAGGTCACCCCGCTGAAGCGGCTGAAGGAAATGGCGCAGTGACGAGGAAGACGAAGGGCCGCATCGCGGCCCTTCGTCTTTGTTGATGACGCTCGGTCGACGGACACGAGCCGGCGGCCGGCGCGCCCTTCCTGCCCGCGCGGCGTCGAGACCGTTCGACGCAGAGGCCATCTCCCTCTTGCAGCACGACGCGCAAAGCTGAATGCTGATCACCGAATTCCGAGTACGCTTCATCCATGCGCCAAAGCCAGCAACTCATACCGACGATCAAGGAAAACCCCGCGGACGCCGACGTCGCCAGCCATCGGCTGATGTTGCGCGCCGGCCTCATCCGCCAGGTGGCCGCCGGCCTCTACACCTGGCTGCCCCTGGGGCTGCGCGTCATCCGCAACATCGAAATGATCATCCGCGACGAGCTCGCCAGAAGCGGCGCCCAGGAAGTGCTGATGCCGGTGGTGCAACCGGCGGAGCTCTGGGAGGAAACCGGGCGGTGGACCAAGATGGGGCCGGAGATGCTGCGGCTGAAAGACCGCCACGAGCGCGATTTCTGCCTCGGCCCCACCCACGAGGAAGTGATCACCGACCTCTTCCGCCGCGAGATCCACAGCTACCGGCAATTGCCGTGCAACCTCTACCAGATCCAGACGAAATTCCGCGACGAGATCCGCCCGCGCTTCGGCGTCATGCGGGCGCGGGAGTTCACCATGAAGGACGGCTACTCATTCCATCTCGACCAGGAGAGCTTCGACACCACGTACCGCGAGATGTACGACTGCTACGGGCGTATCCTCACGCGGATGGGACTCGAGTTCCGCGCGGTGGAAGCCGATACCGGCAACATCGGCGGCTCGAACAGCCACGAGTTCCACGTCCTCGCGCAATCCGGGGAGGACGTCATCGCCTACGCCAGCGACGGCGGCTATGCCGCCAACCTCGAAAAGGCGGTGTCCGCCCCGCCGGGCCCACCCCCGGAGCCGAAGGAGTCGCTGACCACGGTAGACACGCCCGGGCAGACCACCATCGCCGACGTGGCCGGCTTTCTCGACGTTCCGGCCGCACGCTGCGTGAAGACGCTGGTGGTTCACGGCGAGGAAGGGCTCATCGCCCTGGTGATCAAGGGGGACGACGAGCTGAACCCGGTCAAGGCGGCGAAGATCCCCGCCGTGCGGGATCCGTTGACGTTCGCCGGCGACGCCGAGATCGAAGCCGCCCTCGGATGCGCCCCGGGGTCCATCGGCCCGGTGGGACTGCCATTGCCGGTATTCGTCGACCGCGAGGCCCATGCCCTGGCGGATTTCGTCTGCGGCGCCAACGAGGACGGCCGGCACCACACCGGCGTCGACTGGGCGCGCGACGTGGGTGTGGACGAAGCGCGGGTCGTCGACCTGCGCACGGTGAAGGCCGGCGATCCCGCCCCGGAAGGCCGCGGCACCCTGGAGTTCCTGCGCGGCATCGAGGTCGGCCACATCTTCCAGCTCGGCCAGGCCTACAGCGCGCCCATGGATGCCACCGTGCTCGACGGCGAGGGTCGCACCGTCGTGCCCATCATGGGCTGCTACGGCATGGGGGTCACGCGTCTGGTCGCGGCGATCATCGAGCAGAACCACGACGACGCCGGAATCGCTTGGCCGGAGCCCATTGCTCCGTTCACCGTGCACGTAGTGGCGCTCAACTACCACAAGTCCGAGGCCGTGCGCGCGGCGGCCGACACCCTGCACCAGGCACTCTCGGAGCGGGGCATCAGTGTGCTGCTCGACGATCGCGACGAGCGCCCCGGCGTCAAGTTCGCGGACGCCGACCTCATCGGCATCCCCCATCGCGTCACGGTGGGCGAACGCGGCCTCAAAGCCGGGGCTTACGAGTACCTGTACCGGCCCTCCGGCGCTACCTCGGAGATTGCCGCGGACGTCGTAGTCGAGCACTTGTGCGGCTGACATGAGCCCGCTGCGGCATCCGCGCTGTGATGGCGCCTCGCGCATCGCCGCGGCCGCGCTCCTGGTGGCTCTGGGCACTCTACCGCTCGACGCCGGTGCCGCTGAGCGCGCCGATCCGACGCTCATCGAGAAGCTGGCGGAAAGCCTCGCCACCGAGCACGAGCAAGGCGACCGATTCGAGGCCGAGGTGTGGCTGCATGCGTCCGAGCAGCGCCTCGCGCGCTACATCGAGGACCGCGACGCGCGCCTGCAACTGCTCCGCACCGTCTATCGCGAGGCTCGCCGCCACGACCTCGACGCCGACCTGGTGCTGGCGGTGATGCAGGTGGAGAGCGCCTTCGACCGCTTCGCGGTCTCCCGCGTGGGCGCGCAGGGGCTGATGCAGGTGATGCCGTTCTGGCGCGAAGAGATCGGCCGCCCACGAGACAACCTCACCGAGGTGGAAACCAACGTCCGCTACGGCACCACGATACTGGCCCACTACCTGGAAGTGAGCGAGGGGGATCTGGTGGATGCCCTCGCCCGGTACAACGGCAGCCGCGGCAGGCTGAACTACCCCGAGCGCGTGGTGGCGGCCTGGCGCCGGGTGTGGCGGAACAAACCGGCCGCGGAGTTGCCGCAGCTCGAGGCCGGCTGCCGGTCGTACGCGCTCACCGCCTGCAAGTACCGCTAGCAGCGCCCCGGGTCAGGCTTCGTCGATCGCCCGGGACAGGCTCTCGAAGGTCTGCGGCCCCACCAGGACGTCGTGCAGGCGGCCGTCGGGATCCACCAGGAACGTGGTGGGGAGCACTTTCGGCAGGGCCTCGTCCCAACGCTCCCGCGGGTCTTCGAGCAGCACCGGGAACTCGATGCCCATCTCGTCGGCGAGCGCCTCGAGCGCCGCCCCGTCGACGCCGTCGAAGTTCACGCCCAGCACCCGCACCCCGGCGCGTTCGTCGTTCAGCCGATTGAGCTCGGGAATCTCTTCCCGGCACGGGCCGCACCATTCCGCCCAGTAGTTGACGAGCACCCATTGGCCCCGCCAGTCCTGCCAGTCGGCGCCGCCGCCGTCCGCGAAGCGTACGTCCGGCGGATCCGCGCAGGCCACCAACGCCAGAACCACCACGCTGAACACCGCCGGCCGCGACCGGAACTTCGACGGGGTGAATCCCCGGGCATGACGCATGTACTCGCTCCTGACCCTCGTGAACGTCCGCCGGATGCAGCAGCATCCGCCGGATGCAGTAGCATCCGGCAGATGCTGCGGCGCGCCGCGGGCTCCGCTACCATGACGCGCATGAACAACGACGACATCACAATCTATCACAACCCGCGCTGCTCGAAGTCGCGCGAGACCCTGGCGATGCTTCAGGAACGGGGCATCGAGCCCCGTGTGGTGAAATATCTCGACGATCCGCCGGATGCGGTAACCCTGCGCCGGCTGCTCGATCAGCTCGGGCTCGAGCCACGCCAGCTCATGCGCAAGAAGGAAGCCCCGTACAAGGCGCTCGGCCTGGACGATCCCGCGCGCAGCGACGACGAGCTGATCGCGGCCATGGTGGCGAACCCGGTGCTCATGGAACGCCCGGTGGTGGTCACCCCCAAGGGCGCGGCCCTCGGCCGCCCCCCCGAGCAGGTGCTCGAGATCCTCTGAGCCACCGATGAAAGGCCTGCAGTTTCTCGCGCTCGTGCTCATCGGCTCGTTGTTCGCCGTGACCGGGCTGCGCCAGTTCTTCGTCGAGCCCCTGGCCGCCTCGACGACCAACGTGCTGTGGTTCGCGATCCAGGTGCTGCCGCTGGTAGCCGTGCTGCCCGGCGTTCTGCGCGGTGGGTCCCGCGGCTACTTCTACACGATTCTGGCGTCGATGCTGTACTTCGTGCACGGGGTGCTCGAGGCCGCCACCGCCGATCAACGTACCCTGGCGCTGTGGGAGACGGCCTTCGCCGTAGCGCTCATCGCCGTGGCGAGCGTGGCCATGCGCCGGCTCAACCGGACATGATGCCGCGATCGCGCAAGGCTTCGCCGATCTCCGGCAGGATCTCCGGGTCGTCGATGGTGGAAGGCGTGGTGTAGGGCTGGCCGTCCACCATGCGCCGAACGATCTGGCGCAGAATCTTGCCGGAGCGGGTCTTGGGCAGCCGCTTCACCACCACCGCACGCTTGAAGTTGGCGAAGGCGCCGACCTCCTGGCGCACCTTCCGCACCAGCTCCGCCTCGAGCGCCACGGGATCCTCGTTGGCGCCGTCCTTGAGCAGCAGCAGGCCCAGCGGCACCTGCCCCTTTTCCTCGTCCTCGATTCCCACCACGGCGCACTCGGCCACCGCCGGATGCTCGGCGAGCACCGCCTCCATCTCTCCGGTGGAGAGCCGATGGCCCGCCACGTTGATGACGTCGTCCATGCGGCCCATGATGTAGACGTAGCCGTCCTCGTCGCGGTAGCCCTCGTCTCCGGTGAAGTAGAAACCGGGGTACTGGGACCAGTAGGCGTCGAGGTAGCGCTGATGGTCGCCCCACACAGTGGGCAGCGCGCCGGGCGGCAGCGGGGCTTTCAGCACCACGGCGCCCGCCCGCCCCGGTGGCAGCTCGTGGCCCGCCTCGTCGAGCACGCGCAGGTCGTAGCCGGGCACCGGCAGCGTGGGCGACCCGGGGCGCGTCTCCAGCAGCTCGACGCCGGCCATGTTGGCGCAGATGGACCACCCGGTCTCGGTCTGCCACCAATGGTCGATGACAGGAATCCTCAGGTGCTCGCGCAACCACGCATAGGTGGCGGGATCGAGACGTTCACCGGCGACGAACTGATACTCGAGCGACGACAGGTCGTAGTGGCGCTTGTGCTCACACTCCGGATCTTCCTTGCGGATCGCCCGGAACGCCGTAGGCGCAGTGAAGAAGCTCTTCACCCCGTGGTCCTGAATCACCCGCCAGAAGGCACCGGCGTCCGGCGTCCGCACCGGCTTGCCCTCGTAGAGCACCGTGGTGCACCCCTTAAGCAACGGGCCGTAGACGATGTAGCTGTGCCCGACCACCCAGCCCACGTCCGAGGCGGCCCAGAAGACGTCGCCGGGGTCGACGTCGTAGATCGCCTTCATGCTGTAATGCAGCGCCACCGCATGACCCCCGTGGTCGCGCAGCACGCCCTTGGGCCGCCCCGTAGTGCCGGACGTATAAAGGATGTACAGCGGGTCGGTAGCCTCGAGCGCCACCCAGGTCGCGGGCTCGGCGGCGGCTTCCCATTCCCGCCAGTCCAGATAGCCGCTGCCGGCGAGGTCGGCGGGGCCCTCATCCCGCTGCAACAGCACCACGTGCTCGGGGCCCTGCGACGCGAGCTCCACCGCGCGGTCCACCAGCGGCTTGTAGGGAATTACATTGCTGAACTCGATGCCGCACGAGGCGGTGAGAATCACCCTGGGCGCGGCGTCGTCGATGCGCGCGGCCAGCTCCGGAGCCGCGAAACCGCCGAATACCACCGAATGTACGGCACCGATCCGCGCGCAGGCCAGCATGGCCACCACCGCCTCGGGGACCATGGGCATGTAGATCACCACCCGATCACCCCGGCCGACGCCGAGGCCGTGCAGAGCGCCCGCCACCCGGGCGACGCGGTCGGTCAGCGCCCGATAGCTGATGCGCTCGACCACGCCCGTCACCGGCGAATCGTAGATCAACGCGGTCCGGTCGCCGTGCCCCGCCTCGACGTGACGATCCAGCGCCAGCCAGGCGGTATTGGTCTTGCCGCCAGGAAACCAGCGCCACGTCCCGTGCTCGTCCTGGCCGAGTATACGCGGCGGAAACGTCGCCCACGGCAGATCCCGCGCCTGCTCGGCCCAGAACCCCTCGGGATCGGTGAGCGAACGCCGGTACTCGCTCTCGTAGCTCACGCGCGCTTTCTCCTCCCGGAACGCTCCCGCCGGCCGGCCCGGGCCGGACCCGCGCGGTTGGCGCTGCGTCCGTTCACCATCCGGTCGACCTCGGCGCGGCTCGGCTGCGCCTCGAGCAGCGAGCGGTAGGCGCCGGAGCGTTTACTGATCTGCTTGTGCTTGGCGTAGAACTCCACCGCCCGGCGCCAGGCTTCATCCACCCCGTAGCGGTTGATGGAAACCGTGGTGTTGACGATGCGGTTCTCGAGCAGCGACATGACGCCGATCTGGAACACCGGGGTCCGGTTGCCGCTCTTCTCGGCCTTCAACCGGCACAGGATACCGCGCACCTGACCCCGCTCGTCGACACGCACCTGCTTCGCGCGCTTGCGCTGCAGGTTGTCCTGCTGACGCGCGAGCTCAGCGTCGCGCGCCTCGGCGCGCCCCTTCACCCGTGCGCGCCGCTCGCCGCGCAAGCGCTTGCCGCCGTCCTTCAGGGAAAAGTACTCCTGATAGGTCTTCCCCTGAATCTGACGGCGCACCCGGTAGCCGTAGAAGCGTGGCGTATCAAGTAGCTCGACGCTCATCCAATCCTCCCTGGTTTTCTCTCTCAACCGCCTCCCCCAGGCGGAATTCACACTACTGCGCCGGAATGACCCCCTTGCTTCGCAGCCCGGCGATTTCGTCGGCGCTGAAGCCGCTGCCCGCGAGCACCGACTCGCTGTCCTGTCCCGGCGTCGGCGCCGAGTGGGACACGGCAGGCGCGGTGCGGGAAAAGCGCGGTGCCGGCGCCGGCTGAGTCACGCCATCCATCTCGAGGAACGTGCTGCGGGCCTTGTTGTGCGGGTGCTCGGGGGCTTCGAAAATGGAGAGCACCGGGGCGAAGCACACGTCCGTCCCCTCCATGATCTCACACCATTCGTCCCGGGTCCGGGTCTTGAACACCTCGGTGAGCTCGCGCTTGAGCTCCGGCCACTGGCTCGCGTCCATCTGTGGCGCGAAACGGTCCGCGTCGAGACCGGCTTTCTCGATCAGCAGGGCGTAGAACTGCGGCTCGATGGAGCCGATACAGACGTACTTGCCATCCTTGGTCTCGTAGGTGTCGTAGAAGTGGGCGCCACCGTCGAGCATGTTGGTGCCCCGCTCGTCCTTGAACATGCCCGCCGCGCCCATGGTGAAGAACATCGACATGAGCGCCGCGGCGCCGTCCACCATGGCGGCGTCCACCACCTGGCCCTTGCCGGATTTCTGGGTCTCGAGCATGCCGCACACCAGGCCGTAGGCGAGCAGCATGCCGCCGCCGCCGAAATCGCCGACCAGATTCAGCGGCGGCACGGGCTTCTCGCCGGCGCGCCCGATGGCGTGCAGCGCCCCCGACAGACCGATGTAGTTGATGTCGTGCCCGGCTGCCGAAGCCATGGGGCCGTCCTGCCCCCAGCCGGTCATGCGCCCGTACACGAGCTTCGGGTTGCGGGCCATGCAGTCCTCGGGGCCGAGACCGAGACGCTCGGTGACGCCGGGGCGGAAGCCTTCGAACAGGGCATCCGCGGTCTCCACCAGACGCAACACCGTCTCCACACCTTCGGGCTGCTTGAGATCCACGGCCACCGATCGCCGATTGCGCGCCAGGACGTCCTTGGTGTTGCCGCCGCCGGCGCCGATTCGGTCGATCCGGATCACTTCCGCACCCATGTCCGAAAGCATCATGCCGCAGAACGGGCCCGGGCCGATGCCGGCCAGCTCGATGATGCGAAAGCCCGAAAGTGGTCCCATGTCACCCCCAAATGAATGCAGTACAACCGGACCGGAAAGTGTAACGGGCTTTTGCCGACGACGGAAATTGTCGGCGACGGTCTCAGCCGATGCCGGCGCGCGGTCCGGCCTCGCGATCGGCGCTCTCGCCAGCGAACTGAATCGCGGCGAAGCGAGCGTACAGCGCGCTCGAGCGCAGCAGCGACTCATGGTCGCCGCTGGTCACCAGGCGGCCGTCCTCGAGCACCAGAATCCGACTCGCCTGCCGCACCGTGGAAAGCCGGTGCGCGATGGCGAGGATGCTGCAGCGGCCTTTCAGAGCTTCGATGCTGTCCCGCACCTTCTGCTCCGATTCCGCGTCGAGGGCACTGGTGACTTCGTCCAGAAGCAGCAATCGCGGACGCGTGAGCAGCGCCCGGGCGATGGCCAGACGCTGGCGCTGACCGCCGGACAACCCGCTGCCGCCCTCGCCGACGACGGTATCGAGCCCCTCGGGCAACGCGCGCACGAACGCCTCGGCATGCGCGAGCTCGAGCGCGCGAACGATCTCGGCCTCGTCGGCGTCCGGGCGGCCGTAGCAGAGATTGTCGCGCACGCTGCCGGCGAACAGCACCGGATCCTGGGGGACGTAGCCGATGTGCCGGCGCAGGGTCGCAAGCGACATGTCCCGCGCGTCCACGCCGTCGATGAGCACGGCACCGCCGGTGGGGTCGTAGAACCGCTGAAGCAGGTCGAAAAGGGTGCTCTTGCCCGCCCCGGACGGCCCCACCACCGCCACCATCTCGCCCGGGGCCACCGAGAAGCTCACGTGGCTCAACACCGGCCGGTCCGGCCGCGTGGGATAGGCGAAGCTGACGTCGCGCACCTCCAGGTGACCGCACGCCTGCTCGGGCAACGCCACCGGCTCCGCCGGCTCGACCAGGGCGGAAGGCGAGCCGAGCAGCTCCATGAGCCGCTCGGTGGCCCCGGCGGCGCGCTGCAAATCGCTGTAGACCTCGCTGATGGCACCCACGCTGCCGGCAACGATGAAGGCGTAGAAGATGAACGCGGCGAGCTCACCGGGGGTGATGCGGCCGGCGAGCACATCCTGCCCGCCGATCCACAGCATGGTGGCGATGGCGGCCATCACCAGCAGCATTACCAACGCGATCAGAAACGCCCGCTGGCGGATGCGATGCACGCCCACCGCGAACGCTCGCTCCACCCGCGCGGAGAACGCCGCCTCGTCGCGCGGCTCGTGATTGAACGCCTGCACCACCTTGATGTGACGCAGCGCCTCGCCCACGTAGCTGCCCACCTGGGCCAGGGTGTCCTGGCTGCGCCGGGAGAGGTTGCGCACCCGCCGCCCGAACAGAATCACGGGCGCGACGACGAACGGCACACTCGCCACCACCACCAGCGACAGCTTGGCGTTGGTGACGAACAGCAGCACCAGCCCGCCGAGGAACATGAGCGCGTTGCGCAGGGCGATGGACACCGACGACCCGATCACCGTCTGCAACAAGGTGGTGTCGGTGGTGATCCGCGACTGGATCTCGGTGGGCGCGTTGCGCTCGAAGAATCCCGGATGCAGACGGATGATGTGCTCGAACACCGCCACGCGGATGTCCGCGCTCACCCGCTCCCCCACCCACGAGACGAAATAGAACCGCATGAACGTGCCGGCGGTGAGCAGCACCATCAGCACCGCGAACAGCGCCACCGTCTGCACCAGGACTTCGCCGGAGCCCTCCGCGAGCCCCCGGTCGATGACCAGACGCATGCCC
>JBMCWS010000064.1:0-16094 GCA_048621375.1 Pseudomonadota bacterium
GTGCCCGGGTGCGCGAGCCATTCCTCCGGCCCGCAGTGGGTCAGGCCGTTCAGCTCGGTGCCGGCATAGTACTCGTAAAGGATCGGCCCCCACCAATCGAGCATCTGCTGCTTGACACCCGCCGGACAGGGCGCGGCGGCGTGAATGGCGACCCGGTGGGACGATAGATCGAATCCCGAGCGGTTCTCCTCCGGCAGCTTGAGCATGCGGGTGAACATGGTGGGTACCCACTGACTGTGGGTCACCCGATAGCGTTCGATGGCGCGCAGCGCGCCGATCTCGTCGAAGCGGGGCATCATCACCACGGTGCCCCCCAACGCCAGGGTGGCGGTGGTGAATCCCGCGGGGGCGGAGTGGTACAGCGGCGCGGGCGAGAGATAGACGGTGTTCTCGTCGAAGCCCCACAGGGCTTTCTGCATGGCGCCTACGGGGCCGGAGTCCTCGTGGATCTTCGTGCCGGTCAGGGGCCGGACGATGCCTTTGGGCCGCCCGGTGGTGCCGGAGCTGTAGAGCATGAACTGGCCGGCGGGCTCGTCGGGCAGTGGTTTTGCGGGGTAGGCGTCGATGGCCGCTTCGTAGGCCTGGAATCCGGGCTCCTCGCCGTCGATCATGAGCCGGGTGTGACACCCGGGCGCAAACCGGGGCAGCTCGCGCGCCACGTCGGCGAGGTGACCGGAGGCGATGAGCACCTGAGCCTCGCAGTCGTCGAGGATGTAGCCCGCTTCCTCGTCGGTGAGGTACCGATTGATCGTGGTGAGATAGAGCCCGGACCGCAACGCCGCCCACACCACCTCGAAGAAGCGCAGATGATTCTCCATGAACGCGGCCACGTGATCGCCGGGACGCAGCCCCCGGTCCCACATGAGCTGCGCGAGCTGGTTGGAGCGGTCGTTCAGCATCCGGTAGCTGATGGACTCACCGGTCTCGGAATGAATGACCGCTGCTTTCTCGGGGAACTCCACCGCCCACTTTCCCGGATACATGACACGCCTCCTCCGTTTTGCTGTACGTGGCAGCTCCCCTCCCACGGGAGCGAGCCTACGGTAGCGCAGCTATGCCCGCTCGGCCAGATCGCGCATGGCCTGGTCGGTGGTGAAGAACACGCTCCCGGTCATGCGCATGACGAAATCGGTGGCCTCGAGCTGATGCATCACCGGGCCTTTGACGTCCGACAGGTGCAGCTCGATGCCCATGTTGTCGAGGAGCGCGTTCAGACGATACAGCATCTCCAGACCGCTGATGTCGATCATGTTCACGGCGCTGCAGACCAGGAGCACGTGGCGGGTGCCGGGGCGGCGCTGCACGATCTTCAGGAGCTTGTTCTCGACCTGATTGGCGTTGGTGAAGTTGACGTTCTCGTCGATGCGTATCGCAGCCACGTGCGGGAACGTCTCGACGTCGTAACGCGTGGCGGAGCGGAAGTGCTCGGTACGGGGAACACGGCCCACCATGACGATGTGGGGCCGGCTCGAGGTGCGCACGAAAAACGCGATGGAGAGCGCTACCCCGGTCAGCAGGCCCGCCTCCACGCCGAAGGCGAGCACCGTCACCAGAGTCACCAGCTCGGTGATGCTGTCTTCCCGGTGCACCCGCCAGTGCCGGCGCATACTGTGCACGTCGACGATGCCGAGCACCGAGACCACGACGATGGCGGCGAGCGCCGCGTTCGGCAGGCTCGCGAACGCCGGCGTGAAGAACAGCAGGGTCAGAACGATCAGGACCATGCACACGAGCGCGCTGACCTGGGTGCGTGCGCCGGTCTGGTAGTTGACGCTGGAGCGGGAGAAGCTGCCGGCCACGGGGTACGCCCCCGTGAACGCGGCGCTGACGTTGGCCGCGCCAAGGGCGATGAGCTCCTGGTGGGCGTTGACCCGGGTGCGCTCGCGCGCCGCCAGGGTGGCGCCGATGGAGTAGCTCTCGACGTAGGACACCACGGCGATCATCGCGGACGCCGGCGCCACGTCCACCCACATCTGCCAGTGGAACGGCGGCAGGGTGAAGCTCGGCAGGCCGGAAGGGAGGTGCCCGACCACCGCGAGGTCGAAGATCTGGTCCAGATCCCAGACCGCCACCGCCACGATCGCGAATACGGTCACGATCATGGGGCCGCTGCGGCGCACCGGATGCTCCGGCGTCACGTCCCGGCCCAGCAGCCCGAGCGCCTCGGCGGCATACCGAGGTACCAGCCACAAGCCCGCCAGGCAGGCTGCGCCGGTAATCATGGCAGCCGGATTGAGCTCACCGAGGTGGGCGACGAGGCTGGTCAGCTGAGCCAGTGGATTGGTCGCCTCGCCGGTGCCGACGCCCGTGAGGGCCGGAAGCTGGCTGATGACGATGAGCAGCGCGGCGGCGTTGACGAAGCCGGTGATCACCGGAAGGCTCAACAGGTTCACCAGTCCGCCCATCTGGGAGAGTCGCAGCAGCCACAGCATGATGCCGGCCTGTACGCACAGGACCGTGGTGACGCCGACATAGCTCTGTTGATACTGGGGCGCGTACTCCCCCACCGCCGTCGCCACCATGAGCGCCGTGATGGCCACCGGCCCCACAACCAGGTATCGCGACGACCCCAGCACGGCGTAGACCACCATGGGAACCAGGCTCGCGTACAGTCCGGCCTGGGGCGGCAGCCCGGCCAGTACGGCGTAGGCGATGGCCTGGGGGACGGTGATGATCGACACCACGACGCCGGCCACCAGATCGTGGCTCAGATCGTCGCGGCGGTAGCGCTCGAGCGCCTCGACGATGGGCACGTAGCTGCGCCAGTTTCTGAGGCGTAGTTGCAAGGGCAAATGCGAGTGATTCGTTGGCCCGGGTCAGGCATTCTACCTGTTACCGGCCAAGCAATCGCATCGGGAGGGCAACGCCATGCAGACGCGAGCCGCCGTGGCCACGGGCCCGGGACAACCGCTTTCCATAGAGACCGTGGACCTCGAAGGCCCGAAAGCCGGCGAGGTTCTCGTCGAGATCCGGGCCACCGGCCTGTGCCATACCGACGCCTTCACGCTCTCCGGCGCCGATCCGGAGGGGCTGTTCCCCACCGTGCTGGGTCACGAGGGCGCCGGGGTGGTGGTGGAGGTCGGACCGGGTGTCGAGAGCGTGGCGCCCGGCGATCACGTGATTCCCCTGTACACGCCGGAATGCCGGCAGTGCAAGTTCTGCCTCTCGCGCAAGACCAACCTGTGCGGCGCCATCCGCGAGACCCAGGGGCAGGGGCTCATGCCCGACGGCACCAGCCGCTTCTCGCTGAACGGCCAGCCGTTGCACCACTACATGGGGACGTCCACTTTCTCGAACCACACCGTCATCCCGGAGATCGCCCTGGCGAAGATCCGTCCGGACGCCCCCTTCGACAAGGTCTGCTACATCGGCTGCGGGGTCACCACCGGCATCGGCGCGGTGATCAATACGGCGAAGGTGGAACCTGGGGCCAACGTGGCGGTGTTCGGGCTCGGGGGCATCGGGTTGAACGTCGTTCAGGGCGCCCGTCTGGTGGGTGCGGACCGCATCATCGGCATCGACCTGAACCCGGCGAAGCGGCCGCTGGCGGAGCAGTTCGGGATGACGGACTTCATCGACGCCAGCGAGGTGGACGACGTGGTCGGCGCCATCGTCTCGCTCACCGACGGCGGCGCGGACTATTCCTTCGAATGCATCGGCAACGTGGACGTCATGCGCCAGGCGCTCGAGTGCTGCCACAAGGGCTGGGGCGAGAGCATCATCATCGGCGTGGCCGGGGCCGGCGAGGAAATCGCCACCCGCCCGTTTCAGCTCGTCACCGGCCGGGTCTGGCGCGGCAGTGCCTTCGGTGGCGCCCGGGGCCGAACCGACGTGCCGCGTATCGTCGACTGGTACATGGACGGCAAGATCAACATCGACGATATGATCACCCACACCTTGAAGCTCGAGGACATCAACGAGGGATTCGAGCTGATGCATCGGGGTGAGAGCATTCGCTCGGTGGTGGTGTACTAGGGAGCGGTCAGCGGTCAGCGGTCAGCGGTCAGCCGGAGGGCGTCCCTCCGGTATTCGGCGGTGACGCGGCATCGAGCCGGGTCTGCGCGCTCCCGAACGTGGACATCCGAGGGCGGGAGATATCAAACTCGTAACCAGGCGTCATGGCAGGACGCCGTCTGGCTGACGACTGAAAGCTGATCACTGATAGCTGACATCTCATGCAACCACAACACTGGCTCGACCAGGTCGCCGAAGACATCATCGACCCTGACCGTCCCGTTTGCGATCCGCATCACCACCTCTGGGACCATCCGGGGAGCCGGTATCTGCTCGACGAGCTGCTCCACGATCTGCGCAGTGGTCACAACGTGGTGGCCACTGTGTTCGTGGAGTGCGGGAGCATGTACCGGGCGGAGGGGCCGGAAGCGCTCGCGCCGGTCGGCGAGACCGAGTTCGTCAACGGGGTCGCCGCCATGTCGGCGAGCGGCGCCTACGGCGACGTCCGCGCCTGTGCCGGCATCGTGGGGTTCGCGGATCTCACTCTGGGCGCCGGCGTGGGCGAGGTGCTCGACGTGCACCTCGCCCGCAGCGACCGTTTTCGCGGCATCCGCCATGCCGCCGGTTGGGATGCGGACGAGCGGGTACGCAACTCGCACACCGCGCCGCCGCCCGAGCTGTTGCGTGAGCCGCGGTTCCGCGAGGGCCTTCGGGAGCTCGGGCGCCGCGACCTGTCGTTCGATGCGTGGCTGTATCATCCACAGATTCCGGAGCTGACGGAGCTCGCGCAGGCGTGCCCGGAGGTGACCATCGTTCTCGACCACTTCGGGGGGCCACTGGGCATCGGCCCGTATGCCGGGCGTCGCGAGGAGATCTTCGAGCGCTGGCGCGTCGACATCGCCGAGCTGGCGCGTTGTCCGAACGTTTACGCCAAGCTCGGCGGGCTGGTGATGCCGATCAACGGCTTCGGCTTCCACCGGCGTGAGCGTCCGCCCGCGTCGGACGAGATCGTGGCCGCGACCGGCCCCTACCACCGCCATACCCTCGACTGCTTCGGCGCCGATCGGTGCATGTTCGAGAGCAATTTCCCGGTGGACCGCCAGAGCTGCGCGTATCCGGTGCTGTGGAATGCGTTCAAGAAGCTGGTGGCGGATGGCTCCGAGCACGAGAAGCAGCGGCTGTTCCACGACACGGCGCGGCATGTCTACAGAATCTGAGCATCAACGGGAGCGAGCATGAGCCTCGACGTCATCGGCGCCGGTTTCGGGCGTACCGGAACGCTGTCCTTGAAGCTGGCCCTGGAGAAACTGGGCTTCGAGAAGTGCTACCACATGACCGAGGTGTTCCAGCATCACGACCACGTGGCGCGCTGGCAGGCGGCGACCCGGGGCGAGCCCGTGGATTGGGATGCGCTCTTTGCCGGCTACCGTGCGGCCGTGGACTGGCCCTCGTGCAATTTCTGGGAGCTACAGCTCGCCCGCTATCCGCAGGCCCGGGTGATTCTCACGGAGCGGGATCCGCAGCGGTGGTACGAGAGCGTGATGAGCACCATCTATCCGGCGACGCTGGCGCGGCAGAGTTCCGAGGATCCGGCGGTTCGAGCCTGGGTGGAGATGGCGTTCGAGCTGATCTGGGACGGCACCTTCCACGGGCGGATCGAGGACCGCGAGCACGCCATCGACGTGTACCTGGCGCACAACGAGTACGTGAAGAAACAGGCGCCGGCGGATCAGCTGCTGATTTTCGACCCGGCGGCGGGCTGGGAGCCGCTGTGCGCGTTTCTCGGCTGCGAAGTGCCTGGTGAGCCGTATCCGCGGGTGAATTCCACCGCGGACTTCCAGAGCGCCCATCAAGCGGGCTAGCCGGAGCCGTGTCTCAGAACGAAGCCGCGGCGCGGGGTGCGCCGCATTCGAGCTGAGCGCGCAGCCGGCGGATGGCGTCGATCTCGTATCGTGCGTGCAGGCGTGCTTCGGCGCCCAGCCGGGCCACCGCCGGCTCGGTGAACCAGCCGATGTCCAACAGCTCCACCGTGTCGAAGTCGTGCACGTCGCCGGCCAGGGGCGCGGCGTACACCATGTGCAACGCGCCCTTGTAGCGGTAGGCGCCTACCTCCTCGAGCTTCGGATCACGGAGCCGCAGTTCCTCGTTGAGCTCGCGGGCCGCAGCGGCCCGCGGTGATTCCCCGCGTTCGACCTGGCCGCCTGGCAGGCCCCAGCGCTGGCGGCCGCCCCAGTAGCGGTTGTGCACGGCCAGGAGATAGTGGTCGTCACGATAGAGGATGCAGCGTGCGGTCTTGTACGGGCGTTTCATGAGAGCTCGACGGGAAACGATGGGCGCATTATAGCAGGCCGACGTTACCGTCGTGTGTCGGCGCGGTAACGGCTCAGAGCACGAGATCCGGGTGGCGCCGGGCGTGCAGGGTGACCTGTTCGAACTCGTGCGCGAGCTGCAGCACCCCCAGGTCGTCGTGGGGGCCGCCCACCATCTGCAGGCCAACCGGCAGACCGGCGGCGGTGAACCCCGCCGGCACCGACAGGGCCGGCAGCCCGGTGACGGAGATCGCGCAGCAGACGGTCATCCAGTCGATGTAGGTAGGCATCGCCTGCCCCTGGATCTCCCGAACCCAGTCGAAGTGCGCCGGGAATGGTGCGACCTGGGCGGCTGGGAGCAGGAGGGCGTCGTAACGCTCGAAGAAGTCGATCGCCCGCCGGTAGATGTCGGTCCGGGTCACTTCCGCGTCCAGAAGCTCCCGGGCGGTGAGGGCAAAGCCGCGCTCGATGTTCCAGATCATCGTGTCTCTGGCGTGCTCGCGCCACGCCGGCACGCTGCGCTCGAGCGTTCGCCCGAAGACGGCCAGGGCCGCCGCCCGCTGCACCTGAAAGACGTCCATGGCGTCGCCGAGATCCGGACACGCCTGCTCGACCGCGCAACCGAGGTCGCGAAACACCCCAACGGCCCGCTCGATCACGTCGACGACCGCGTCTTCCACCGGGACGAGGCCGCCCAGATCCGGGGTCCAGGCGATGCGCAGCCCCTGCGTTCGGCGGCCGAGGGTGCCGGCGAAGGCGTGGCCGGGCTGGCCGAGCGACAACGGGTCGGGGCGGTAGTGTCCGGCCTGAACCGACAGCAGCAGCGCGGCGTCGGCCACGCTCCGGGCCATGGGGCCGGGCGTGGCCAGCCGGGCCAGCCAGCCCATGGGGCTGTGGTCCGGTACCCGGCCGATGGAGGGGCGCATGCCCACCACGTTGCAGAACGACGCCGGGTTGCGTAGCGAGCCGCCCATGTCGTTGCCGTCGGCGAGGGGCGTCATCCCCGTGGCCAGCGCCACGGCAGCGCCGCCGCTGCTGCCGCCGGCGCTGCGCTCCGGCGCAAAGGGATTGGCGGTGAGACCGAACAGCGCATTGAACGTATGCGAACCCAGACCCAGCTCCGGCATGTTGGTCTTGCCGATGAACAACGCCCCGGCAGCGCGCTCCCGTGCTGCAACCGGGTCGTCCTCGGCAGCCACCTGGTCACGGAAAGGCGCGAACCCGAAGGTGGTGGGGAAGCCCGCCACCGCCACCGAGTCCTTGGGCGCCATGGGCAGGCCGTGCAGCGGGCCGAGCCGGTCGCCGCGGGCTTGTGCGCGATCGGCGCCGCGCGCCAGCTCGAGGGCCCGCTCCCGGGGCAGCAGATTGACGATGGCGTTGAGCCGGGGATTCACCTGCTCGATGCGGTCGAAGCAGGCGCTCATGAGGTCCACGGCGGCCAGCTTGCCGCTCCGCATGGCGGCCGCCAGGGACCCGGCGCTTTCGAAGAGGGGATCGCTCATGGCCCGTTCCGCCGTCGGTTGCGCAGACCTCTCAAAATTCTGAAACCATCGGTGCCGGGGCACAATGACGTCGGTCGGTGCCCGTGTCGCGGCGTCAGCCCTGCTCCAGTGCCCACACGGTGACCTCCACGGGCCGCTTCAGGTACAGCCCGCCGCCCACACTGAGGAAATGCCGCCCCAGGCGGCGCCGGTACCACGCCGCCGGACGATGGTACTGGTACGGATCCGAGCGTTCGCCGTCGTGGCGCGCCAGGTCGTCCGCCGTGAGCACGCCGACGAACAGGGCGCCGCGGCACAGCCGCGCCAGGTTGGCGATGGCGCGTCCGCCGTCGCGGTCGTCCAGATAGGCGAGCACGTCGTTGCAGATCACCAGATCGAAGGGGGTGGCGGTGCTGTAGTCCACCACCGACCCGGTCCGCCAGCCATAGCGCCGGCACAGATAGTCGCTGATCTCGACGCCTTCGAGCCGGGCGCGGGGAAAGCGCCTGCCGAGGGCACGCAGGGTGGCGCCGGTCCCGCAGCCCAGATCGACGATGCGGCGTACGGGCAGGCGCAGATACTCGAGGTAGCCGGCGATGAACGCCGCCTGGCGGCGGGAATCCGCCGGTGTCACGGCGCGGGTGCGGGGGTCGCGATAGAAGCGGTCGTAGTAGGCTTTGTCGAATCGCCGGCGCACGGGCCGGATGTTACCGTATCGCGACGTTGACGAGCGCCTTCGAAGCGGGGAATCTGAACGCTCAGGGTAGCGGCCCGGTGGGAGGAACTCATGACTCAGGTGGTTCGAGCGCTCGTCGATGCACTCGGAGAAGACTGCGTGCTCACCGGCGAGCTGGTGCATCAGCGCGCCGCCGGCATCTGGCGGCGCGATACGATTCAGGCCAAGGCGCTGGTGCGGCCCCGGGACACGGCGGAGGTCAGCACCGCCATGCAGATCTGCCATCGCTTCGATCAGACGGTGGTGACCCACGGCGGACTCACCGGGCTCGTCAACGGCGCGCTCACGCAGGCCGACGACGTGGTGATATCGCTCGAGCGCATGAATGCCGTGGAGTCCGTGGCGCCGATGGACCGGACCATGGTGGTGCAGGCCGGAGCGGTGCTGCAGGCGGTTCAGGAACACGCCGAGGCGCACGGGCTGCTGTTCCCGCTGGATCTGGGCGGCCGCGGCAGTTGCACCATCGGCGGCAACATCGCCACCAACGCCGGCGGTAACCGGGTGATCCGCTATGGCATGACCCGCGACATGGTGCTGGGGCTCGAGGCCGTGCTGGCGGATGGCACCGTGCTGTCGACCATGAACCACATGATCAAGAACAACGCCGGTTACGATCTCAAGCAGTTGTTCATCGGCACCGAGGGTACCCTGGGGATCGTGACGCGCGCGGTACTGCGGTTGCGCGAGCAGCCCCGGCACCTGGCGACGCTGCTGGTCGCCGTGGATGCATTCGAGAAGCTGCCGGCGCTGCTCAAGCACATGGATGCCGCCCTCGGCGGGACCCTCTCTGCGTTCGAGGTCATGTGGGACGACTTCTATACCCTCGTCACCACCGAGCCGGCGAAGAGCCGGCCGCCGATACCGCGGGAGTACCCCTACTACGTGCTCGTGGAGGCCATGGGGGCCGATTCCGCCGCCGTGGAAGCGGCGCTGGCGGCGGCCTACGAGAGCGCGCTGATCAACGATGCCGTCCTCGCTCAGTCGCAGCGCCAGCGCCAGCAGCTCTGGGCCATGCGCGACGACGTGGAGCAGT
Organism: Pseudomonadota bacterium; assembly: GCA_048621375.1. GTDB lineage: Bacteria > Pseudomonadota > Gammaproteobacteria > Pseudomonadales > Azotimanducaceae > UBA7803. The sequence goes on from JBMCWS010000064.1 coordinate 9,514, forward strand.
GTTTCCGCGACGGCCCGACCATCGCCTTCGACGTGAGTCTCGGCATCTCCGACATGGAAGCCTACGTCGCCGAGGTTCGCGAGCGGCTCGCCCGGACGTTCCCGTCCTGGCGCTGCTACGTCTTCGGCCACCTGGGGGACGGGAACCTGCATCTGGTGGTGGGCGTTGACGGCAACCTCCGGGAACAGCGCGCCGACGTGGAGGCGTGCGTATATCAGCCGCTTGAGTCCCTCGGCGGGTCGATCTCGGCGGAGCACGGCGTGGGCCTCGAGAAGAAGCCGTATCTGGCCATCTCGCGCAACGCCGTCGAGATCGAGCTCATGCGTACCCTGAAACAGGCGCTCGACCCCAAGGCCCTGCTGAATCCCGGCAAGATCTTCGATCCCCGCTCCGCTTCGGATGAGGAGGCCGCATGACCGATTGGCACTACCAATCGCTCAGTGACATCGCCGCCCGGATCAAGAGCGGTGAGCTGACCGCCACCGAGGTCACCGCGGCGTGTCTGCGCCGCATTCACGAGCTCGAGGCGGACCTTCACAGCTTCGCCAGGGTGCTCGACGATCAGGCGCTCGCCACCGCCGAGCGGCTGGACAGGGAGCGTCACGCGGGGCAGCCATTGCCGCCGCTGCACGGTGTGCCGGTGGCCGTGAAGGATCTCCTCTACACCCGGGGCGTGCCCACGGCGTCCGGCACCGTGGTCATGCGCGACTTCATCCCCGACCAGGATGCCACCGTGGTGCGGCGGTTGAAGGAAGCCGGCGCCGTGATCGTCGGCAAGACGCAGCTCACCGAGGGTGCCTTCGGGGCGCACCACCCGGAGATTCCGGCTCCGGTGAATCCCTGGAACAGGGCCCACTGGAGCGGCGTGTCGTCGTCGGGTTCGGCGGTGGCGGTCGCGGCCGGACTCGCCTACGGGGCACTGGGAAGCGATACCGGCGGCAGCATCCGCTTCCCGTCGGCGAGCTGCGGTCTGGTGGGGATGAAACCCACCTACGGCCGGGTCAGCCGCCACGGCGCGTTCCCCCTGGCGGAATCGCTGGATCACATCGGGCCCATGACCCGGACCGTGGCGGACGCCGCCATGCTGCTGAAGGTGTTGGCCGGGCACGACCCCGAGGACGCATCCAGTCTGAGCGAGCCGGTGCCCAACTACCCGGCCATGGTCGTCGATCGGCTGTCGGGGCTGCGGATCGGCGTCGATTGGGATTACGTGAGTCACGGCGTGGATGAAACCGTGATCGACACGGTCCGTCAGGCACTCGGCATGCTCGAGGAGCTAGGGGCGGAAGTGCGCGAGGTGACCATGCCGTCCAGCGCCGCAACCCTGGTGGAGGGGTGGAGCATTACCTGCGGGGTGGAGTGTGCTCGGGCCCACGCAGCGTATTACCCCGCGCGCAAAGAGGAGTACGGGCCCGTGCTGGCCAGCCTGATCGAGACCGGCCTGCGCGCGAGCGACGCCGACTACCAGCGTCTCGAGCGCACCCGCGCGGAGTTCCGCCAGGCGTTCGACGCGCTCCTCGCCGACGTCGACATGATGATCGCGCCGTGCATGCCGATGCTTCCGCCGGACCTCGAGACCATGAACGTTCAGGCCCAGGAGGATGCCGGCCGGGCGGAGTTCATCACCTTCACCGCGCCCTTCGACTATTCCGGCCACCCGTGCCTGAGCCTCCCCGCCGGGCTCGCCGGTGGGCGGCTGCCCAAGGCGTTTCAGCTCGTGGGGCGCACCCTGGGTGAGCCGACCCTGCTGCGCGCCGGTGCAGCCTTCGAGGCGGCGCTGCAATGGGACGAGCATCCCATCCCCTGATCTCCGGGCTCAGCCGCGGCGATAGCATTCCGGCCGGAACCGCGGGGTGCAGATCGCGAGGAACGTGAGATCGCCGGTGCCGGTATTGGCGATACGCTGCGGCGTCTCCGGCGGGATCACCACCACGTCGCCCGCGCGTACCTCGAACGTCTCTGGGCCGATTTCCGCCCGGCCCTCGCCGGCCAGGATCAGGTAACGCTCGGTGGTGTCGATCAGGCGATGCCAGTCCGTGACACCGGCCTCGGGCAGGCGGGCCCGGGCGATGGAGGCCTGCAGATCGTCCGGGTCGTTGAGGTATTCGAGAATGTAGCAGCCTTCCTCGAAGTAGTATTCGGCTGCCTCGGGCGTGCGCTGATGGCGTGGCGTGTTCATGGCCGGCGAGTGTGCCACGCGGGCGCTGGAAATTCCGCTGCGGTCGTGCTTCGATGCTCCCGCCGGCGTGCTCCGGCCCGATCAAGTGCAAAGAGATGTGAATCGAGACGCCTATGCCCCTGACCCGCCTCATCCTTGTGTCCCGGCGCTCGGCCGTCGTCGCCGTGGTGGCAGCCCTGGCGCTGGGGGGCGCCGAGGCCCGTGCCGCGGCGTACTCGCTGGCCGACGGCGACGCCGACGTGGTGGGTGCCGTGACGACCATCCGTACCCGTTACGAGGACACGCTGGCGGTAATCGCCGAGAAGTACGGCCTGGGGTACCGCGAGGTGGTGGAGGCCAATCCCGGCGTGGACCCGTGGATTCCGGGCGAGGGCACGGAGGTGGTGTTGCCGACCGCCTACGTTCTGCCGGACGCGCCCCGAGAGGGCGTGGTGATCAATCTCGCTGAGTTCCGCCTGTACTACTACCCGCCCGACGAGAACACCGTAGTGACCTATCCGGTCGGGCTCGGCCGCGACGAGTTTCGCACGCCGCAAGGCAGCACGCGCATCGTCGCCGCCATCGAGGACCCGAGCTGGACCCCGACGCCGGCGTCACGCGCGGAGCACGAGGCGCGTGGCGACCCGCTCCCGGCGGTGGTGCCGCCGGGGCCGGACAACCCCCTGGGGTCGCTGGCGCTGCAGCTCGACATGCCGGGTTATTTCATTCACGGCACCAACACGCCGTTCGGGGTGGGGCAGATGGTGAGCCACGGCTGCATCCGCCTCTATGAGCCGCACATCGCCACGCTGGCGGAACTGACCGGCAGGGATACGCCCGTGCACATCGTGAACGAGCCGTACAAGGTGGGCTGGCGTGACGATCAGCTCTTCGTCGAAGTGCATCCCGACATCTATGACGAAGCCGATCCCGAGGAATTGCCGCGCCGCATCGAGTCGGCGACGAAAAACCGCGCCGCAGTCGTGGACTGGGCGCGGGTCGAGGAACTGCTGGAATCCCCGACCGGGATTCCAGCACGAATGTAAGGGCTTACTTCTGCGCGCAGCAGGTATCGGAGATACGCTCCGCCCGTTCGTTCGCCTGATTCGCGGCGTCCATGGCGCGCTGCGCGGCGGATTGCGCCGAGCTCGCCTCCTGGCTTGCGCGATTGGCCGCTGACGCGGCCCGGTCTGCAGCGTTGGCGGCGTCTTCCACCTGATTCTCGAGAGCGCTCAGGCGTGATTCCAGATTGTCGACGCGGTTGCCATCAACGGATGCGCATCCGGCAATGGCGAAAGTGGCGATGAGAGCTATTGCTGATTTCTTCACGATTGAGCCCCTTTGTCTGGCTGATGACCGAAAGCTGACCATACCACAGGAATTCGTGGTTGTATCCGGTTGTGGTGATTGTGTAAGCGGCGTGACGTGTCGACTCACACACGTTCCGGAACATCAGTTCAGCTCGAGGATGGCGCGGCCGGAGATCCGCCCCTGCTCGAGCGCCTGGGCCGCCTCGTTGATCTGATCGAGGGTGTAGCGCTGGGTCACGAGCGCATCGAGATCGAGCTCGCCGTTCTCGTGCCATTCGAGAAACCGCGGGAAGTCCCGGTCGGGGGCGCACGAGCCGCCGATGCTGCCGATGAAATGCTTCTCGTTGATGAGAACGTCGATGGCGTTGAGCTCCACGCTGGTCGTGGGCACGCCGACCAGGACCGCGGTGCCTCCTTCGCGGGCGCCGAAATGCCCGGTGCGGCAGGCGGGCACGACCTGTTCCATCGTCGTCTTGATGCCGATGCAGTCGAAGGCGAAGTCGACGCCGCTCACCGGCGTTTGCAGGATCGTGTACTCGCCCTCGCGGCCGGTGAGGGTGTGGATGGCGGCCACCGGATCCTCCCGGCTGGCGTTGACGCCGTGGGTGGCGCCGAAGCGCCGGGCGAACGCGAGCTTGTCGTTGTCGAGGTCCACGGCGATGATCGGGTCGGCGCCGGCGATACGGGCCCCCACCACGGCCGACAGCCCCACGCCACCGGCGCCGAATACGGCGACACTCTGGCCTGGCTGGACTTTGGCCGTGTTGATCACCGCACCCGCGCCGGTCATCACGGCGCAGCCGATGATCGAGCTGACGTCCGTGCGTATGCTGGGGTCGACTTTCACCACGTACTGCTGATCCGCCAGGGTGTGATCGGCCCAGGTGAAAACGTTCTCGGACTCCGCCAGGCCGTCGCTCACCTGGAGCGTGGCCCGCACCGGCGGCTCCGTCGCCGCCGCCGCATTGCGCGGGACCCAGGTGACAAGCACGGTGTCCCCTTCCTTGACGTGGTCCACGTCGCGCCCGGTGGCAAGGACCACGCCGGTTGACTCGTGGCCGAGGATCACCGGGCTCTCGCGCGGGCGGTGCATCTGGTGAAGCTGAGAGTGGCAGATGCCGGAGGCGAACTGTTTGACCACCACCTGAGTGGGGCCGGGATCCGGCAGCTCGACTTCCTCGACCCTCAACACCGATGTCTCCTGTGGCAGCACCACCACGCGCGCAGCGGTTCCCATGACCTCACCCTTTTGCTGGACTGTGACGCTCGATGTTGACCGCTCAGCAGCATTCACGCAACGATTGCGCCGTGGTGGCGCGGGCGTCCTGCAATCATGAGCGAGGTCTACAGGCTGGTCTTCCGTGGCGAGGTGCTCGAGGGGCAGCACCCCGCCGTGGTGCGCAAGCGGCTGGCGCGGCTGGCCTCGTTCGGTGAGGCGCAGCTCGACACCCTCTTCTCCGGCAAGTCGGTGGTGCTCAAGCGCGCCGCCGACGGCGCCGCCGCCGCGCGCTACCAGGCCGTGTTCCGGAAGGCCGGGGCCCGATTGCGGGTGGTGCCGGTTGCCGCTGGGGAAGATGCCCCGACCGCGCCGGGGTTCGAGCTGCTGCCCCCGGGCAGCGACGTGCTGCGCGCGGACGAGCGTCCGGTGGTGGCGGCACCCGAGGTGGACACCAGCGGTCTGGCGGTGCAGGAAACGGAACCCCGGCCGGCGCCGGAATCCGGGCACGCCGCTGTGCCGGCGCCGGACGTGGCCCATCTGTCCCTGGCCGAGGCCGGGGCGGACCTTGGGGTGGCGGCGGAACCGCCGCCCGCCGTCTCGGCCCCGGAGTTCGCGGTGGCCGAGGTGGGCGAAGACCTGGGGCCTCGCCGGGCCCGTGAGCCGCCGGCGCCCCCCGACACCTCGCACCTCGAGCTGGCGCCGGAGCCCGGCGGCAACTGATCAGCCGACAGTGACCTTGAGGCTCGTGTATCCCGCCTGCTCCATGGCGGCGGCCACCCGGTCCTGAGCGTCCGGGCACAGCGCCACCATCGACCCGCCACCGCCGCCGCCGGTCAGCTTCGCGCCGACAGCGCCGTGCTCCCGCGCCAGGTGCACGAGCTCTTCGAGCTCGGGCGTCGACAGCTGCAGGGCGTTGAGATAGCCCTGACAGAGATTCATGAGCTCGCCGAGCTCGTCGAAGTTGGCGCTCTGCACCGCCTCGGCGCCGGCGCGGGTGAGTGTGGCGATCTGGTCGAAGATGGTGTCGTAGCGCGCCTGGTGGGTCTGCCAGGCGCGGCGCACCCGCGCCACGGCATTGGCGGTGAGGCTCTCGCGCCCGGTGATGCCGATGACCAGCGGAATCGGCGCTCCCGGGGTCAGCTCGTGGAAGCGGGGGGCACCCGGAGCATCCGGGGCGCCCGGGTCCGCCACCTCGCGCTGGAACATCAGTGGGGTCCCGTAGGTGGCGATGGTATTGTCGATCCCGGACGGGGTGCCGTGGGCGGCCTTCTCGCATTCGAAAGCGCGGTCGTTGATGGCCGCGTCGCCCAGGTTGAGCCGGTACGCCCGGTCGAGCGCCCGCAGCACCGCTACCGCCAGGGCGGCGGAGCCGCCCAGCCCCATGGCCCGGGGCACGTGCGGGATGACCTCGATGGTCATGTCGCGCTCTGCCAGGCCCAGGTCCTCGAGGATGTTGTAGAGGATTCCGCTCAGGCCCTGATCCCCTCCGGGGCGGATCTTCTGCTCGAGGCCCCAGCGGGGAATCACCAGGTTCACGCCGTCACCGCTCTGGCGGACCACGGCCTCCACCGCCAGCGGCACGGGCAGCGCCAGCGCCGGGCGGCCGTACACCACGGCGTGCTCGCCGAGCAGGATCACTTTGCCGCAGGCGGAGCTGCGCTCCGCGGTGCCGGGCCGGGCGGCGCTCACGGACAGGTTCCTGGCGATTTCCCGGGCCTTCCAGACCTTGATCTCACCGGACTCGATCAGGCCCTCCACCACGGCATCGAAATGCTCCGCCGGGACGCCGGCGGTGCTGGCGACGCTGCGGGCATGCAGGGTCATGTGGTTCTGCTGGATGCCGTCGGTGGAGAGGGCGCTCAGCGCCGCCAGGTTCTGGGCCAGGCCCCCCGCA
>JBMCWS010000065.1:0-16003 GCA_048621375.1 Pseudomonadota bacterium
CAGCAGCACCGCCAGGGGCACCACCACGGTGCGTGACCAGTAGGCGATCTTGTGGAGGTGGAACGGGAGCCAGCGCGGCAGCAGAACGATCTCGGCGGGCACCATGGGCACGGCGCGCCAGGGCAGTTGACCGAACTGGTACAGCACGATGCGGGTGAACACGTTGGCGCGGGCGGCGCCGCCGCGGTTGGTGATGGCGCGCCGGGCCGCGCGCATGTGCGGCGCGTCGACGTCGTCGCCCGCGAGCTTCAGCGCATAGTAGGCTTTGACGCTGCAACTCACGTCCACGGCGCCGCCGTGATAGAGCGGCCACCCGCCCTCTTCCGTTTGCCGGCGCCGCAGGTAGCGCGCCAGACGCGCCTCGAGATCGGTGTCGATCTCGTCGACGAAGTGCATCATCAGCACGTATTCGGCGGGGATGGTGCAGTCGGCCTCGAGCTCGTAGATCCAGTGGCCGTCGTCCTGCTGCCGCCGCGCCAGCGCGTCCCGGGCCCGCGCCACCGCCGCTGCCACGCCGTGCCCGGCGCCGGCGCCCGCGGTTGCGTCCGGCTCCTTCAGCACTACGTTCGACATGTCGTCGCAATCAAGCCCGGACCTCCGACGGTGCCACGGAGTGTAGCGGCAGGCCCCGCGACCACAGCTCGACCAGGGTGGCAGGGCCCGACTCGAAGCGCGCGGCCACCCGCGCCGAGGCGAGCACGGCGGAGACCGCCCGACGCGACACCTTCACCTCGCTGCCGGTGGCGTAGCCCGGCGTGTCGTGGATGCGCTTCAGCGTGAGCAGCGCGAGGCCGATGGAGAGCAGGCAGAAGCGGCGCATCCCCGGCTCGGCGGTGGGGATCTGCTCGGTGTAACGGAGCGCGTTGCGGAGCTGCCCGTGGGCCAGCGCCACGAGCCCGGTCATGACCCGGTTGAACACGGCCCGGTCGTGCTCCGGCGCCAGCCGCGCGAAGTCGTAGCCGGCCTGCTCGAATTCGGCCCGGGGCAGCCAGCAGCGCCCGTGCTCCAGGTCGTCCCACACGTCCTTGAGTATGTTCGTCATCTGCAGCCCCTGCCCGAACGACTCCGCGTAACGCCGCATCTCGGTGCGCCGCGGCGCCATTCCCGTGCCGTGATTGCAGAACAGCTCGGTGAGCATCTCGCCCACGACGCCGGCGACGTAGTGGCAGTAGCGCTGCAGGTCGGCGAGGTCGCGCGTTCCCGGCTCCCGGCGCTCGTCGAAACTGTCCATACCGCTGCACATGCGCTGCAGGCAGCGGCCGATGGCCTGGCGGTCGGAGCGGGGCAGCGCGCGTGTGGTGCGTGCCACCCGGGGCAGGTTCAGGGCCAGATCACGCTCGTCCGGCGGCGTGGCGGGCGCGAGCGTCGTGCCCGCCTGCCGTGCGAACCGCTGCGCGGCGGCACCGCTCTCCATGGCGTCCATCAACAACCCGTGCAACGCGCGCTTGTCACCGGCGTCGAGCTCGGGGTCGTCCTCGACCGTGTCGGCGACGCGGCACAACAGGTAGGCGTTGCCGACCATGGTGTCGAGGGGGCGCGGAAGCTGGGGGACGGTCAGGGCGAAGGTTCGGCTGACCCGGGGCAGCATGTGCCGCTGGTAGCTCGAGTCGTCTGGGATGGGGTCCCGAACCGCCTCCATGGCACTCCTCGCGAGCCGTGTCGAAACCGCCGGGACGGGCACGGCGACGTGCGCTCCGTGGCGGCGCTTGCTACGTATCGGCAAGATGCTAGAGCACTGCGCCGCGCGGCATCATTGAGCGCCGGCAATGCCGGTGTGGGCCGGCAGCGGCTACAGCGTGACCCGCAAGCCGATCCACGCCCCCCGGGGCGCGCCCGGCGCCACGTAGCGTGGGCGTTCGTCGGGCAGATCGTCGATGACCTCGCCGGGGTCCTCCGCCAGCACGCCGAAATTCTCGTACTCGGCGTCGAACACATTGTCGACGCGGGCGAATGCCCGATAACGCGGCGACCAGGCGTAGCAGAGCCGCAGGTTGACCACGGCGTAGCCGTCGAGCCGGTCGAGCTGGTTGGCCGGATCGCCGCGCAGGTACTGGCCGGCGTTGTAGATGCCCTCGCCGCCGATGGCGAGACGTTCCGTCACCTGCCAGTCGGCGCCGACCTTGACCTGGTGCGCGGGCGTGGCGGGGATCCGGTCGCCGGGACGCACCGCGAGGTTCCCGTCGGCATCCGCGCCCGGGTGCGCCGGGCTGGTGGCGTCGAAATGGTCCTCGAAGGTGGCCCGCAGATAGGTGTAGTTGGTGAACCAGCGCAAGGCGCCCCACTGGCCGTTGGCTGCGGCCTCCAGCCCCTGGCGGCGGGTACTGTCCACCTGGCCGAACACGCCCGTTGCCCGGCCGCTGGACTGAAACACAATGTCGTCGCGGTTGTCGCTGCGGAACGCGCCGAGGTGCCAGCGGCCGCCGAAGGCGCGGCCCCGGAGCCCCAGCTCGACGCTCCGCGCCACCACCTGATCGAGCGGCGGGTCGGCCACGAAGGCGTTGGGCAGCCGGCATTCGAAGTCGGTCCCGGCGGCGCTCTCGCCGTTCTCCACGGCGCGCGCCCGGGCGCGCTCGAACACCGCCTCGTTGCAGGTGAGCTCGATGGGCGTGGGTGCCCGGGACGATTCGGCGTAGCTGGCGTAGACGTTGAGCCGATCACCGGGCTGCCACGTCAGCCCCACGGCCGGGTTGAAGCGGTGGAAGTCGTGGTTACCCTCGAGCTCCGGCTGCCGCCCGGTGCGGTCGCTGACCGCTACGGTGGTGTGGTCGTAGCGTCCGGCGAGGGTGAGCGCCAGCGCATCCGCCAGCATGAGGGTGTCGCTCGCGTACAGGCTGGCGGTGCGCGTGCGGGTGTCGACGGCAGTGGCGGCGCCGTCGAGGAAGGTGCCTGTGCCGAGCCCGCGGGTGCTGCGGGTTACGGGGTCGAGCTCGGCGAGCTCCACCGTGGCCGCGAACCGGGAGTCCCCCTGATAGTGCGCCGCACCCACCACCAGGTGGTTGTCGCGGCCGAGCAGCGCGCCGTCGTGCAGCAGTTGCAGATGCATACCGTGGCTCGTTTGATCGCGGCTGCTGCGATTGTTGACGGCGTCGCCGGCCAGGCGGCCGCTGCCGGACAGCGTGGCGGTGAGATCCTCCGCCGCCACCGCGCCCCCGGCCCGCGCGAGCGCGGCCTCCAGGGCGGCGAGGTCCGGCAGCGTCCGGTCCCCGCACAGCGCGTCCAGCTCGAGGCCCAGCGCTTCGACATCGTCGTCCTCCAGGCCGTCGAGCAGGTGATCGCCGTCACCCAGCCGGCACACCGTGTACTCTGCGGCGTCGCCGTTGAACGCGTGGGTATCGTTCTTGCGGTGAAAGGCGCCAAGGGAGACGCTGGTGCGCTCCGCCAGGGCGTACTCGGCCTCCAGCGTCACCATGGCGAGCTCGTTCTCGGTGACGTCCGGGGCGGTGAAGATGGCTTTGCGGTCCAGGGCGGCCAGCCCCACGGGGACGGTGCCGTTGCCGGTGAGGAAGCTGTCGCCGTACAAGGCGCCCAGCTCGACGCCGGCGCGCGCGCCGCGCCAGCCGAGGCTCGCGTAGGCATTGGTGGCATCGGAATCCGAGAGATCCCGCCAGCCGGACTCGTCGAACCGGCTGATGTTGACGTAGTACGCGAGCCGGTCGTTGCCGTTGCCGCTCTCGAGGGTGCCGCCGTAGCGGTCGTGGGAGCCGCCGTACACTTCGCCCCGATGGGCCTGGAAATCGAAGCCGTTCTTCATCGACACCTGCAGGGCGCCGCCGAGGGCGTTCATGCCGAAGAGCGGATCGGCACCCGCCGTCAGCGCCAGCTCGGCCACCGCGGACTGCGGCAGCAGATCCCAGCTCACAGTATCGCCCAGGGGCTCGTTCACGCGCGCGCCGTTCACGTACACGGCGACTCCCTGGGCGAGGCCGAGCAGGGGCGAGGCGGTGTAGCCGCGGTAGCGCACGTCCGGCTGCAGCGGATTGTTCTGGGCGGCGTTGACGGTGACGCTGGTCAGGCGGCGCGCCAGCAGCTCCGAGACGTCGAGACTCTGGGCGCGCTCGAAGTCGGCGCTGGTGAGGGTCTGCACGTGCCGCGGCACCCTGGCGGCGGGAAGCTCGGCGCCGCCGGCGGGGCTGATGCCGACGACCCGGATCTCTTCGATGGCCGTGCCTGCCAGGGCGCACGGCGCCGTGGCCGCGAGCAGCCACGGCATTACGAACGGCAGCCGGGGAAGGAATGCGCGCGCGCTGGCGGATCGCTTCCCCGGCATGCCTCGCTCAGCCGATCTCGGCCTCGGCGCGGGCGTGAGCCTTGAGCCAGCCGCGCACCAGCTCGAGGTGGCGGTCCTCGTCCGCCTCGGCCCGCGCGAACCGCGTCGCCAGCTCTTCCTGCCCCATCTCGTCGGCCAGGCTTCGCAACATGCTCCAGCCCTCGTTGTCCGCGAGCTCCGCCACCAGTAAGGCGTGCAGGCATTGCGGTACCGAGGTCCGGGGGTCGCCCATCACGGTCCCCAGGCCCATGCTTTCCACCGCCACCAGATCGGCGGAGGGGGTGAGCGCCGTGGGATCCGCGCCCAGCTCCTCCATGGTGTCGGCCAGCATGCGCGCGTGCTCGAGCTCTTCGTCGCGGATGGTCTGTACCGCCTTCTTCTCCGGTCCCCCGGCGAAGGCAGGCGCCACGTCGAGCTTCTCGAGCAGCGCGTCGTAGAGACGCACCCCGGTACGCTCGAAGGCGAGGCGTTCCGCCGATTTGTCCACCAGGGCGATGGCCTTGTTGCCCTTCACCGCTTCCCAGGCGGTCTTGAGGGCGCCGCGGGCGGTTCCGGGCGGCGGCACGGAGCCGACGCTATGGGTTCGCTCGAGGTAGAACGCGTGCGCCTGCTTCAGTGCGCCGTGGTCGGCGCTGGGGTGCGTCATCCCCGTCACCTGGCGCATCTGATCGGCGTGCTGGGACAGGGCGATCCCCGTGCGGTTGGTGCCGGCGCCCTGGGTCATCGTGTCTGCTGATTTCATGGTGTCACCTCGACTGCTACTGCGCTTCCAGCGGTTCGCCGGTTCACCCGGCCTGGCGCATCAACTCCGTGCCCGGGGTCCATACGTAGCCTTCGGCAATGGTTTCCGAGGGCGATCCTTCGCTGTTCAGGTGGTCGCGGTAGGCGACCGTGGCCTGGGTGTCTTCCAGCGCGCCGATGTCCTCCCCCCGGGCGCGGTAGTCCACCTCGTCCTCGAGGACCTGACGCACGTACTCGCGGTGGCTCTCGTAGTGGATGGGCTCGGGGAAGGTCCGGGGCAGGATCTCGGCGGGATCGCGGCCCTCGATGCGCTGGAACAGGTCCATGACGAAGTGGAGCTGACCGAGCTCGTAGCCGAGGAAGCGCTCCCACAGGCTCTTCAGCCGCGGGTCGTCCTCGTACTCGGCGCAGCTGTAGTAGTTGTAGGCCTCGTTGGCCTCGTGGAGCATCCAGTTCTCCAGCCAGGTCTGCGCGGGATCGAGCAGCGACTCGTACTGGGTGACGTGCTGCTCCTCGATCGAGGCGATCTCCGCGTAGAGCTGGCGCGCCACCGGGTCGGAGTACATGGGCCCGATGGTCATGTAGAAGTCCCGGGTCTGGTTCTCGCCCGCCATGATGGTGAGGGCGTTCATCTTGCTGAGGGGATCGGCCTGCTCCCGCTGGAACGGGCGGCGCAGGTCGTCCTCCGGCGCCCGGTGCTCCACCACCGTAGGCCGCCCCGGCAGGATGTCGGTGTAGGACTGCAAAATGTTGTTGGCATCCTTGCCCTCCATGCGGTCCATGAGTGCCGAGTACCGGTACATGTGGTCGAAATCCTCCAGCAGGCCGAAGCGGTAGACCTGGGCCAGATACGGGTCCGGCTCCGACTGCGCGACGCTGGCGGTGACCTCGATGGCCACTTGCTCGAAGCCGATGGTGGTCTCCAGCGGCGATTGGTCCGCGGGCAGCAGCCAGTTCACCTGGGTCTGCTGGTGATGGTCCGCCCGCCGCACCAGCGCCGCCTCTTTGCGGAGGCTGCCGTTCATGCGCGCGAACGCGTGCAAAAACCGGTTCGATTCCTGCTCGATGCCGTTCATGAGGATGATCCGCACCCGGGAGAATGCATCGTTGTCGAGCTTGCTGATGGGTTCCTGAACCAGGTCGCGCCACGTGAACTGCTGCTGCTCGAGCGGCACGCCCTTCTCCTTGAATATGTCGAGGCTCATGCGCCCTCCTTGACACGGTTACTGCTGTTGCCGGGACACCCGTTCCGTGCGCCGGGACGCGTGTTCCAGGGCAGTGTCGTGTGCAGCGTTCGTGCCACGGCCTCACAGGTGCAGCATGCGGCGCACCACGCCGTCGTTGGCAAAGGCATGGTAGAGCGCGCCGCCGACGTGAACGGCTACCGCGGCCAGCAGCGCCCAGCACGTCCACAGGTGCAGGTCGGACCAGAACATGTTCAGGTCGTCGTCCTCGTGGCCCCAGTACGGCAGCTCCACCAGCCACCACAGTGTCGTGCCCCAGCCGCTGTACGACGACGACAGGTAGCCGGTCACGCACACGGCGAGCACCAGCAGATAGATGATCGCGTGGTCGATCACCGCGAGCGGGTGCATCCACGGCCGGACGCCGGGCCCGTGCACGGGGCCGGGCCGGTGCCGCAGGCGCACGTAGAGGAGTACGGCCACCACCAGCACCAGGGTGATGCCGATGTTCTTGTGGAGCTGGAAGGGGAACTCGCGGAAGCGGAACGTCTCGGACGGCAGCGGCAGGGCCAGCATCCACCAGCTCGAGGCGAACAGGAAGAACACGCTCACCGCCAGCACGCCGTGCAGGATCACCGCGCTGCGGGGGTAACGCCGGCTCATGGCACGGTCTCCGCCGCGACGTCGCTGCGCCGGCCTGCGGCGGCAGCCGTCGCCAGCATCAGGTGCAGGGTGAACCACACCACCAGGGGCCAGAGCCGGGCGCTGCGGAGGATGGGGCCGGCGTTGACGGCGGCGATGAAGCCGGCGACATCGACGGCGGCCAGCGCGACGAAGGCGGCGAGCGCGGCGCCGCCCGCCCAGGGGCGACGGTCCAGCAGGGCCGTGCCGGCGATCACCGACAGCAATGCCAAGAGGGTGCCGGTGCCGGCGATGGCGAACTGAGCGGTCGGGTACCACGGCGGCGCAGAGAGCGCCTGGCTGCGCACGTCGCTGACGAGCTGCTCGCATTCGGCGAGGGTGAGCCCCTCTTCTTCGAGCTCGTCGGCGGGGCAATCGGCGGCGGGCAGACTTCGGGTGTCGGCCGGCGCCGCGGTGAGCATCACGCCCTGCCGGGTGATCTCCGTGGCGTGCGCCGCCGCCAGCAGGATTCCCAGCACCACGGCGACGATGCCGACCCAGCTACCCCAGGCCGGACCATCACGAGCGCCGCGCGCCTGCGACCGCGCCCGTGCGTTGGCGTGTCGATTCATGCGCCGATTCTAGGCGCGCGCGAATTCGCCGCGCGAGCGCCCCCTTGCGCATGCGCAAGCGCGCTACCGACTAACGCCCGCGCGTCTGCGCCACGCGATCATTTCCAGCGCCGCCGCTGCCGCTTCGTAGCCCTTGTTGAACTCATCGTCGGCAGCGCGCGCCCGCGCGTGCTCGATGTCCAGCACGGGGAGGATCTCCACGACCACGGGACGCCGGTATTCGAGGCCGACCGCGCCGAGGCCGCGCATGCATTCGTGGGTGATCATCTCGAAATGCAGGGTCTCGCCCTTGAGGATGACGCCGAAGCAGATGACGGCGTCGATGCGCTCGCCGGCGTCGGCGGCCAGCAGGTCGGCCGCCGCCAGCGGCAGCTCCAACGAGCCGGGGAGGGTGTGGCGCTCTACCTCCCGATAGCCTTTCTCGCGCAGCACCGACTCGCAGACCGAGCCCATACTGCCGACGATGTCCGGATACCATTTCGACTGCAGGATGGCGATGCGTCCCGGCGTCTCGACGACGGGCAGATTGCTGAGATCGACGGCGGTCTTGGCCATGAGTGCTCCGGGTCGGCGACGACGTCAGGATACAGCGGACAGCGGACAGCGGACAGCGGACAGCGGACAGCGGACAGCGGATCCCGCCCCCTCACCGGTTCTTGAGAATCCGATCTTTCTGCCGGCTCCACTCCCGCGCCTTTTCCGTCGCCCGCTTGTCGTGCTGCTTCTTGCCCTTGGCCAGGGCGACTTCGCATTTCACTCGCGGGCCCTTCCAGTACAAGGCGGTGGCGACACAGGTGTAGCCCTTCTGCTGGGTGGCGGCGTAGATGCGCGCGATCTCACGCGCGTGGAGCAGGAGCTTGCGGGTGCGCTGGGGGTCCGGCGCCACGTGGGTCGAGGCGCTGGTCAGCGGCGATATGTTGGCACCGAGCAGCCACGCCTCACCATTTTTGATCAGCACGTAGGAATCCACGAGCTGCACCTTGCCTGCGCGCAGGCTCTTGACCTCCCAGCCTTCCAGCGCGATCCCCGCCTCGAAGCGTTCCTCGAGGTGATAGTCGTGCCGGGCGCGCTTGTTGAGCGCGATGGTGGGCGAGGTGCTTTTGACCTTGGTTTTCGCCATGGCGGGATTATAGGGGCGATGCTTGTGGCGGTTATACCGTTACGCCAAAATGCGCCGCCAACGCTGCAGCTCCGGGGGACGATGCATGGCTGGAAGCACCGAGTCGCGGCACGGTATGTGGTCGAGCCGCTGGCTGTTCGTACTTGCAGCCGCGGGCTCCGCCGTTGGGCTCGGCAACATCTGGAAGTTCCCCTACATCGCCGGTGAGAACGGCGGCGGCGCTTTCGTGCTCATCTACCTGGTGTGCGTGGCCTTCGTCGGCGTCCCGATCATGATGGGTGAGGTGCTCCTCGGCCGCGAGGGCCGACAGAGCCCCATCAACACCATGCGCTCGCTGGTGCAGCAGCACCGCCGCCACCCGGCGTGGGTCCTCATCGGCTGGATGGGCGTGCTCGCGGGGTTCCTCATCCTGTCGTATTACGGCGTCATCGCCGGCTGGGCCCTCTACTACATCCTGCAGATGGCCGGGGGCGTTCTGGAAGGCGCCAGCGGCGAGGCCGCCGCCGGCACGTTCGATGCTTTTCTGTCGAGCCCGTGGAAACTGGTGTTCTGGCAGTCGTTGTTCATGGCGTTGACGGTGTTCATCATCGCCCGCGGCGTGGTGCGCGGGCTCGAGGCGGCCATCCGCTGGTTCATGCCGCTGCTGTTCGTGCTGCTGTTCGTGCTGCTCGGCTATTCGATCTCCACCGACGGCTTCGCCGCCGGCTGGGATTTCATGTTCGCCTTCAACTGGGAGAACGTCACCGGCGAGACCGTGCTCGTCGCCATGGGGCAGGCGTTCTTCACCCTGAGCCTCGGTATGGGGGCCATCATGGCCTACGGCGCGTACGTGCCCGGCTCCGCGTCCATCGGCAGCACCGTGGGCATCATCGCCGGGCTCGACACCCTGGTGGCGTTGGCGGCCGGGCTGGCGATCTTCCCGGTGGTGTTCGCCAACGGCCTGGAGCCGGGACAGGGCCCCGGGCTCATGTTCGTGACCGTGCCGCTGGCGTTCGGACACATGCCGCTGGGGACGCTGTTCGGGACGCTGTTCTTCGTGCTCGTGAGCTTCGCCGCCATCACCTCGGCCATCTCCATCGCCGAGCCGGCGCTGGCCTATCTGGTGGAGACCTACAACGCCAAGCGCGGCCGTGTGGCCATCACCCTAGGGGTCATAAGCTGGCTGCTGGGGCTGGGCACCGTGCTCTCGTTCAACGTCTGGGCGGACAACCACATCGTCGGCGAGCTCACCTTTTTCGACTTCGTCGACTACGTCTCGCAGAACATCATGCTGCCGCTGGGGGGGCTGTTCATCGCGCTGTTCGCGGCCTGGGCGCTGCCGAGGACGGTGATCGCCGGGCAGCTCGGCCTCGGCAGCGGGCGCGGCCACCTGGTGTGGAAACTGCTCTGCGGTGTGGTCGCGCCACTGGCGGTGCTGGTGGTGTTCGTCGCCACCCTGGTCGGATAGCGTGGTGCAGACGGTTCATCGCACCGCGCTGTTGCCCTACCCGGTCGCGCCCGTGTTCGACATCGTCGCCGACGTGCGCAGCTACCCGGAGTTTCTGCCGGGGTGCCGGCGCGCCGTGGTGCACGACGAGGGCAGCCACGAGCTGCTCGCCGAGCTGGAGCTCGACCTTCAAGGGGTGCGAACCGGCTTCACCACCCGCAACGTCCTGGTCCCGTACGAGCGCATCGAGCTGCACTTGGTGTCCGGCCCGTTCAAGTCGTTCGAAGGGGAATGGCGCTTCAAGCGCCTGGGCGAGGACGACGGCTGCAAGGTCGAGCTCGATCTCGAGTTTGCCCTGTCCGGAGCGCGCGCCTGGCTCGGCGGCGCCTTTTCCGGCGTGTTCGCGCGCGCGGCCGACCGCCTGGTGGACGCCTTCTGCGAGCGCGCCCGCCAGGTCCTGGGGTGAGCATGCGCGCCGCCGATGACGGGCCCGTTCGGGTGGACGTGGTCTACGCGCGCCGGGAACGCCAGCACCGGGTGCCCCTGGAGCTTCCGGCGGGCGCCACGGTGGCGGACGCCCTCGCCCGGGTGGCGGAACGGCCGCCGTTCGACGAGCTGGATCTTGAGGCGGTGCCCGTGGGCGTGTTCGGCGATCGGGTCGAGCGTGACCGGGTGCTGTGCCCGGGGGATCGCGTGGAGGTCTACCGGCCCCTGCGGATCGATCCGCGCGAGGCCCGGCGCAAACGGGCCGGCCGCGGCTAGGAGCCCTCGCTGACCTGCCCCACCTCGGCCGCGTCGTCCTGGGCGGAGCTGGGGGCGTAGTCGCCGGTGAAGTACGCGAGCACGTCGTTCTCGAAGTACAGGCTCACCATCTTCTGCTGGTCGTAGTACCCCGGGACCTCGAGGCTGTAGACGTAATCCCAGCGCTCCTGGTCGAAGGGGTTGCGATGAACCGGCTCGCCCATCACGTAGGCCACCTGGGCGCGGCTCATGCCGGGCTTCAGGCGGTCGATCATCTCCTGGGTGATGACGTTGCCCTGCTGCACGGTGACTTTGTGCACCCGGGGCAGGCCGGGGACGCTGCAGGCGGTCAGCGTGAGCAGGCCGAGGGCGATGGCGAGACTGGCGAATGCGCGCATGGGGTCCCACGGGGGCCGGTGAACGAGCACCGCATGGTAGCGCCAAGCGCGCCGGGAATGAAGGGTCAGTGCACCGCCTCCGCCTGGGCCTCGCGCAGCAGGGTGCGCGCGTAGTCTCGGGATTTCTCGGTGATGTCCGCCCCGGCCAGCATCCGCGCCAGCTCCTCGACCCGGTTGTCGCTCCCGAGCGGCTCGATGCGGGTCTCCTGCTGCTCGTCCTTGCGCACGCACAGGTGCTGATGCCCCAGAGCAGCCACCTGCGGCGCGTGGGTGACGCAGATCACCTGGGTGCGATCCGCCAGCGAGCGCAGCAGCCGCCCCACCACGTCGGCGGTGGTGCCGCCGACCCCGACGTCCGCTTCGTCGAGCACCAGGCACGGCATGGCCGATTTCTCCGCGGCCACCACCTGGATCGCCAGGCTGATGCGTGCCTGCTCACCACCGGACGCGATGCGGGTGAGCGGGCCGGCGGGGTAACGGGGATTGGTCTGAACGTGGAACTCGACGCTCTCGAGCCCCGTCTCGGCTTCCGCGGGAGAGAACTCCAGGCTCAACGCCCCACCCTTGATGCCCAGGGTGCCCAGGCAGCCGCTCACCGCCCGGGCGAACTCGTCGGAGGCGAGCCGGCGCGCCTCCGAGAGCCGGGAGGCGTGTTCCAGGTACGCGGCGCGCTGAGCCTCGGCCTCGGCTTTGAGGTCCTCGAGGGCACTGTGATCGGTGGAGAGCGTCTCCAACTCCTCGGCCAGCGCCCGGGTGTGCTCGGCGAGTTGCTCGGGCGCCACCCGGTGCTTGCGGGCCAGCTCGTGAATGGTCGACAGGCGCGCATCGAGCTCCGCCAGGCGTTCCGGATCGAGCTCGAGGGATTCGTCGTAGGCGCGCAGATCGCGCAGGGCGTCCGCCACCAGGTCGTCCACCGAATGGAGGGTCTCCCGGGCCGAGCGCAGGTGCTCGTGGTCGTCGTCCAAGCCGTCGAGCCGGCGCAGTACGCCGCCCACGGCGCTTTCCTCCTCCAGGGCGGTGAGACAGTGGGCCACGGCCGCCCGCAGATCCGCTGCCTGCGACAAGCGTTTGTGCTCGGCTTCCACGGCCTCGAGCTCCCCCGGGGCCAGCTCCAGGCCTTCCAGCTCCTCGAGCTGGTAGCGCAGCAGACTGGCGCGGTCGCTTTGCTCTGCGAGTCGCGTCTCCAGGGTCTCGGCTTCCTGCTCGGCGCGTTTCCACGCGCGGAAGGCGTCGCGGCAGGCGCGCCGCAGCGCCGGGTCGACGCCGTAGTCGTCCAGCAGCGCCAGTTGCACCCGCGGCTCGGCGAGGCGCTGACTCTCGTGCTGGCCGTGGACGTCCACCAGGTCGCCGGCGAGCGCCCGCAGCACCTGCAGGGTAACGGGGGAGCCGTTGACGAAGGCCCGGGAGCGGCCGTCGGTGCCCACCACCCGGCGGACCAGGCAGCGATCCGGGCTGTCCGGGTCGGACAATGCCTGCTCCTCGAGCCGGTCCCGTGAGGCCGGGTGGCCGCCGAGATCGAACTCCGCGCTGACGTCCGCCCGGGTGGCGCCGGGCCGGACGGTGTCGCTGGCGGCGCGCTCCCCGAGCACCAGCGACAGGGCGCTCAGCAGGATCGACTTGCCGGCCCCGGATTCTCCGGTGATGACGGTCAACCCATCGGAGAATGTGATGTCCAACGACTGTACGAGCGCGAAGTCGCGGACGGTGAGCGCTCTCAATACCGCGTGGGCCATAGTTGACTAAGGGCCGTATTGGTCCATAAGTTTCCCCAATCGACCGGATCATACTGGAGGCGCACAGTTAAGTTGTAATACCGATGAGAAAGCAAGTAGAAGAAGCCCTCGACGAGCGTGCGCAGTTCGTCTTCAAATTGCTGGTGGAGCAGTACATCGCCGAGGGAACCCCGGTGCCGTCGCGGTTGCTGGCGGCTCAGCCCGGGGTCGAGGTGAGCCCCGCCACCGTGCGCAACATCCTGGCGGACCTGGAGCACCAGGGCCTGGTGCGCTCGCCCCATACCTCGGCAGGCAAGATACCGACCAACCGGGGGCTGCGCTTCTTCGTCGACAGCTTTCTGCGGGTACAGCCCCTCGACGAGGCCCAGGTCATGCAGCTTCAGGGCGAGCTGAACCCGGACCTCGCACCCAAGGAGCTCGCGGAATCCGCTACGCAGCTTCTCTCGCATCTGACCAAGATGACCTGCGTGGTGACCCTGCCGCGGCGCGATCAGGTGGATCTCCGCCACGTCGAGTTCCTGCCGCTCTCCGGCCGGCGGGTGCTGGTGATCCTGGTGCTGAACGACCGGGAAGTGCAGAACCGGGTGATCCACACTGACCGCGAATACGACGAGACCGAGCTCAATCAGGCCGCGAACTTCATCAATCGCGAGTTCGGCGGGCTGTCGCTGCTGCGCATCCGCGACGCGCTGCTCGCGAGCATGCAGGCCGACAAGGAACGCATGGACAACCTGATGCAGACCGCGCTCGACGTGGCCGCCCGGGCGTTCGAGGATCCGGGCGACGGGGCCGCGAACGAGCTGGTGGTGGCCGGCGAGACCAATCTGCTGGATTTCGGGGCCGACACCGGGCACCTGCGCGAGCTGTTCGAGGCGTTCTCCCGCAAGGGTGGTATCCTGCACCTGCTCGACCGGTGCCTGGACAGCGAAGGCATTCAGCTGTTCATCGGCGAGGAGGCCGGCTACCGCCTGCTCGACGAGCTGAGCCTGGTCACGTCGTCCTACGAGGTGAACGGCCGGCTGGCCGGCGTGCTCGGAGTGGTCGGGCCCACGCGCATGGATTATCAGGAAGTGATCCCGGTGGTCGACGTCACCGCGCGGGTGTTGAGCGCGGCGATGAACTCCGCCTGAGCCGGGGCCGCCAGAGCGGGCCCGCTCTGGCGGGGTTGAAATCTCTCGCCTGTCCCCAAAATAGGCCCGAGAAACGCAGCGAACGGCGCGCGCCCGGCGAGGTGTCGGGGGCGAGCCGGCGCTTGTATGGGATCCGAATCTGGAGTGCACGAAGCATGGCGGAAGAGAACAATCCTCGCTCGAACGACCCCGCCGGGGAGCAAGGTGACGCGGCCGGCGCGGAGCAGTCCGCGGCCCGCGAGACGGCGGAGGGCTCCGAGGAGAATCTCGCCGCGCGTCTCGACGAGGCGCTCGAGCAGGTAGAGGCTTTCCGGGACCAAGCGCTGCGGGCCCAGGCGGACGCCGAGAACGCCCGCCGCCGCGCGGCCAGGGATGTGGAGAACGCGCACAAGTTCGCGCTGGAGAAGTTCACGGCCGACCTCCTGCCGGTGATCGACAGCATGGAAAAGGCGGTGGAGGCGGCCTCGGAGGCTTCCGGCGCGGAATCCATCGCCGAGGGGGTGGAGCTGTCGTTGAAGCTCTTCCTGTCGGTGCTCGAGAAGCACGGCATCGAGCGCATCGATCCCGCGGGCGAGCCTTTCGACCCGCAGGTGCACGAGGCCATGACCATGATGCCGAGCAGCGAGGCCGAGCCGAACTCGGTGGTGGAGGTCATGCAGGCGGGCTACCTGCTCAATGGCCGCGTGGTGCGGGCTGCCAAGGTGGTGGTGGCCAAGGCGCCGGACGCGTGACCCGGGCGGAAAAAACCGTGCCGCGGGGTTGAAAGCGCCGCGGGCGGACAGATATTGCGGGTAACGACGGTCCGGGGTCAGCCCCGGCAAGCGACAAGATTCTGGAGAAGACTGACATGGGCAAGATCATCGGTATCGATTTGGGCACCACGAACTCGTGCGTGGCCATCCAGGAAGGAAAGGATGCCAAGGTCATCGAAAACGCCGAGGGTGATCGCACCACGCCGTCCATCGTCGCCTACACCGATGATGGGGAGACGCTGGTCGGTCAGAGCGCCAAGCGCCAGGCGGTTACCAACCCGGCAAACACGCTGTTCGCGGTGAAGCGGCTCATCGGCCGCAAGTTCTCCGACAGCGTGGTGCAAAAAGACATCGACATGGTGCCGTACAAGATCGCCGAGGCGAACAACGGCGACGCCTGGATCGAGGTGAAGGGCGAGAAGATGGCACCGCCGCAGGTGTCGGCCGAAGTGCTGAAAAAGATGAAAAAGACCGCCGAGGAATATCTCGGCGAGGACGTCACCGAGGCGGTGATCACCGTGCCGGCGTACTTCGACGACTCCCAGCGCCAAGCCACCAAGGACGCCGGCCGGATCGCCGGGCTCGAGGTGAAGCGGATCATCAACGAGCCCACCGCCGCCGCCCTGGCCTACGGCATGGACAAGAAGCGCGGCGACACCAAGATCGCCGTGTACGACCTCGGTGGCGGGACGTTCGACATCTCGATCATCGAGATCGCCGAGGTCGACGGCGAGCATCAGTTCGAGGTGCTCGCGACGAACGGCGATACGTTCCTCGGCGGTGAGGACTTCGACAGCAAGGTGATCACGTATCTGGCGAAGGAGTTCGAGCGCGAGAGCGGAATCGACGTGACGAAGGATCCGCTCGCGATGCAGCGGCTGAAGGAGGCCGCGGAGAAGGCGAAGATCGAGCTCTCGTCGCGGCAGCAGACCGATATCAACCTGCCGTACATCACGGCGGACGCGAGCGGGCCGAAGCACCTGAATCTCAGCCTGACCCGCGCGAAGCTCGAGTCGCTGGTCGAGGACCTGGTCAACCGCACGATCGAGCCGTGCAAGACCGCGCTGAGCGATGCCGGGCTCACGGTCAACGACGTCACGGACGTGATCCTGGTCGGCGGTCAGACGCGCATGCCGAAGGTGCAGCAGAAGGTGCAGGAGCTGTTCGGCAAGGAGCCGCGCAAGGACGTGAACCCGGACGAGGCCGTCGCGATCGGCGCGGCGATCCAGGCCGGCGTGCTGGCCAGCGAGGTCAAGGA
>JBMCWS010000066.1:0-15867 GCA_048621375.1 Pseudomonadota bacterium
CGCCCCGCCCATGGGCGCGCCTTCGTTGGCCATCAGAACCCGGGACGCCATGGTCCGAGGCTCGATGCCGACGATCTCGAAGCGAAAGCCGCAGCTTCCCTCGGTGAGGCGCTGGCAGGCCAGGCTGTCGGTGAGAGAGGCGTCGTGGGAGGCGGCCAGCAGCTCGCCGGTGGGCGACCAGGAGAGGTTGTCGGGGCTCGATACCGCGGCCCGGCCCACGGGCGTGCCGCTGGCGACGTCGATTTTCACCACCGCATCGCCGAAATAACTGTTGAGAAACAGAAACCGCTCGTCCGCGGATTTCTCCACGCCGTTGGCGAACTTGGCGCTGGTGCCGGGGAGCCGCCGGAATCCGTCGGCTCGGCTCCAATGGTAGACGTACCCCGGCGTATGGCCGGTGAGGCTCATGCGCAGGGCCGTCCAGAGCACGCTGGCGTCGCGCGGGAACATGTGGGAAACCCAGAAATCGCCGTTCTCCAGAATGACGACGTCGTTGAAGTAGCCGTCCTCCGGGGCGAGGGCGCAGCCGCGCCAGGCGAGGCGGATGCCCGCCTCGTCGTCGAGCACCTCGAACATCTCGACGGATTCCCGGCCGCCGTGATTGACGGCGTACAGGGCGTGGCGGCCGTCGTCGAGACGCTCGATGTCCACGCCGTGGGGCGAGAACACGTCCGTCGGCGGGGCCGGGCACGCGGGGTCGCCCCAGGCGTCGCCGCCGCCGGTGTCGGCATCGGCACCCGGAAACAGCGTCTCCACCTCTCCCGGCCCCGGAGCGTACGCCGCCAGACTGCCCGCGTGCTCCGCCTCCATGCCGCCGAACTGGCTGACGATGATGAATCGGCCGGTGGGGCTGACGACGAGATCCTCGGGATTGTGGAAGCGGCAGTCGGGCACCATGTCGTCCGCCGGCTCGCAGCCGGTGATGGAAACCGACTCGCCGGAGCAGCCGGCGATGGCCGCCAGGGCGATGGCGACGGCGGTCGCGGTGACCCAGCGCCGGGTCGCAAAGACCGCGGCGGGATGCGGATTCGTCATGGCAGGCCTCCTCCCGAGTGGGGCACTTTAATGCGCCCCCGGGCGGGTAACAAGCACGACGGGCCAGCATGAGGTCAGCTCCCGGCCAACGCCGATGCAGGGTGGCAGCCGCTCCGGGCCGGGTGGGGGCGGCGCTGTGCAGTCTGCTGCTCGCCCTGGCGCCGGCGGGCGCCGCCCGCGAGTCCGAGGAGGATGCGCCGTTCGTGCCCTCGCCCACGGGCATCGTCATGAAGATGCTCCGGCTGGCGGGCGTGGGCCCGGACGATTACGTCATCGACCTGGGTTCCGGCGACGGCCGCATCGTCCTCACCGCGGCCGAGCGCTTTGGTGCCCGCGGGCTGGGGGTGGAGATTCGTGAATCGCTGGTGGCGCGTTCCCGGCGGGCGGCGTGGGAGCAGGGCGTCTCGGACCGGGTGCGGTTCGTGCAGCAGGATCTGTTCGAAACGGACATCAGCGCCGCGACGGTGGTCACCGTGTATCTGCTCCCCGACGCCGTGGGGCGGCTTCGCCGCAAGCTGCTGACGGAGCTCGAGCCGGGCACCCGGGTGGTCTCCCACGACTATCCCATCGAGCACTGGGCGCCGGAGCGTGTGGTCGAGCTCGACCACCCGGACAAGGTGGCGGTCACCGGCGTGGCGCGAACCAGCCTCTACCTCTACCGCGTCCCCGCCGAGGTGGGCGGCACCTGGACCCTCGAGACGTTCCCCGCCCTCGAGGTCGGGTCGGTGGCCCTCGAGCTGGAGCAGCGCGTGACCACGGTTCAGGGGCTGGCGCGCCTGGCGGAGGGACCGTACCGCTTTCTCGACCACGTGCGCCTGAGTGGGCGGAGCATCGCGTTCGAGATCCCGGCCCTCCGAGCCAGCTTTTCCGGGCGGGTGGCCGCGGACGGGACCATGAGCGGCACCGTCGCCCTGGGGGGAGAGACGCGACGTTGGCGCGCATCGCGCTGAAGAACCGTGGCGTGCCCGGAGGGCGCCACCGCAGGCGCCCGCGTCACTCCGCGGCTTGCTGGCGTACCTTGACGACGCGAAGCCGGCGATGCGCGCCGTTGGGTATCGGCCATTCGATGGTCTCGCCCTCGCGCAGGCCGATGAGCGCCGCCCCCACCGGGGCGAGCACCGACACGGCCCCCGCCGTGGCGTCCGCCTGTTTCGGGTACACGAGACTCACGGTGGACTCGCGTCCTGAGTCGGTATCGACGAAGGTCACGGTGGAGCCCATGGCGACCACGTCCGGCGGCAGCTCGCCGTCGGGCACCACGGTGGCGGCGTCGAGCTCGTCGAACAGCAGCTCCACGGCCTCCCGGTCGTGCTGTTTCATGAGCGCTTGCAGGCGAGCGTTGTCGAGCTCGCCCACCAGAACGGAACGGGGGTGGGCCACGATATAGCTCCTCAATCAGGCACTTGTGGAATCGAATCGGGAGAGGGGCGGCCGAGGCCCGTCGACTTCGCCTCAGCCGCCCGTGGAGAGCACGGCCGCGAGGCGGCGCGCGACCGCGGTGCCGCCGGCGGCACGGGGAAACAGCACTGGCCCATTGAATCGCATGAGCCATTCATAACATACGCGCCATCGCCGGGAAAGCGCCGGTGACGGAAACCCGCCGCGGGCAGCGGTCACGGCGGCGCGTCGCCGGCGACGTGCTCTGGATCGAATGACTCGAGGCCACGGGCCAGCGTGGCCCGGGACAGCTCGCCGCGGTGGGCGTCCACCAGGCGTCCGGAGGCGTCGTAGAACAGGGTGGTGGGCAGCGCCCGGCTGCCGGTGGCGCGCCCGAGTTCGCCGCGCGCATCGAGCAGCACGTGGTCGAGCGACAGCGCGTGCTCGGCCAGAAACCCGTCGACCACGTCCGCGTGCTCGCCCTGATTGACGAACACGAAGGTGACGCCGTCGTGGCGCTCCTCCGCCTCGTCGAGCAGCGGCATCTCGCGTACGCACGGGGGGCACCAGGTGGCCCAGAGATTCACCACCCGGGGCTCGCCGTCCCCCACCGACGACAGCGTCACCGGCGTCCCGTCCGGCTGCGCGAGCGCCACGTCGGGGATCCCCATGGCCTCGCTCTCCAGCATGGTGAGCGCGGTGCGGGCGCCGGCCCAGGTGATTAGCCCGGCGGCCAGGGCGAAACCCAGGGGGCGGCGCAGGGCGGGATGCCGCCACAGCCAGTAGAGCCCGACGACGACGCAGCCCAGCAGGCCGGAGGGCACGTGGAAGCCACCGTCGCGTATGTCGAGCATGCCGAGCACATCGCCCTGGTAGTGCTCGAAGTACAAGGCCACGAAGCCCACCCGCGCGCTCAGCACCGCGATCACCAGCAGATCGGCGGTTTTTCCGGCGACTGGCATGCCCTGGCGCCGGGCCGTGACCGCGCCCACCACCAGAGCGACGACGAACGCGATCATCAGCAGCACGTAGCCGGCGGGCAGGCTGAAGGGGCCGATCTCGAGTGCAGGCATGGGCGGCGATCCCTCAGGCAGCCATGGCCTCGGCGAGCAACTCGTAGGAGCGCAGCCGGGCCGGGTGGTCGTGGATCGCCGCAGCGACGATCACCTCATCGGCGCTGGTGCGCTCGACGAGACGGGTCAGATCCCGGCGCACCGTGTCCGGGGCGCCCACCACGGAGCACGACAGCATTCTCGCGGCGTGGGCCTTCTCCGTCGCGGTCCAATGGGCGTCGATGTCGTCGATGGGGGGCGGCAGCTTGCCGGGCCTGCCCCGGACCAGGTTGGTGAAACTCTGCTGGATCGAGGTGAACAGGCGGCGCGCCTCGTCGTCGGTGTCGGCGGCGAAGACGTTGGCGCCCACCATCGCGTAGGGGTGCTCGAGTTGCTCGGAGGGCCGGAAATTCGCCCGATAGGTCTCCAGGGCCTGCATCAGCGCGTCCGGTGCGAAGTGGGATGCGAACGCGTATGGCAGGCCCAGCATCGCCGCGAGTTGCGCCCCGAACAGGCTGGAGCCGAGGATCCACAAGGGCACCCGCAGCCCGGTGCCGGGCACCGCCTGAATCTTCTGGTCGCTTCGCAGCGGACCGAAGAGCGCCTGCAACTCCAGCACGTCCTGGGGGAAGGACTCGGCGCTCGCCGGCTCGCGCCGCAGCGCCTGCAGGGTGCGCTGATCGGTGCCCGGCGCCCGGCCGAGGCCCAGGTCGATGCGTCCGGGGTAGAGCGTCTCGAGGGTCCCGAACTGCTCGGCGATGACCAGCGGGGCGTGATTCGGCAGCATGATGCCGCCGGCGCCGACGCGGATGCTGTGGGTGGCGCCGGCCACGTGTCCGATCACCACCGAGGTTGCGGCGCTGGCGATGCCCACCATGTTGTGGTGCTCGGCGAGCCAGAAGCGGCGGTATCCCCAGCCTTCGGCGTGCCTGGCGAGATCGACGGTGTTGGCCAGGGCATCGGCCGGCGTGCCGCCTTCGGGGACCATCGCCAGATCGAGAATCGAGAGAGCAGGCATGCGGTCGTCCTCGAGCGATTGAACCCGCCAGCTTATCAGGAATCGGCCCGCGTTCCGGCATCAGCGGCCGGTGCTGGCGCCCCAGTCGATCATGGCCTGCAGGTCGGTGACCAGGTGCCGGTGCCAGGCGCCGGTCATGGCCGCTGGATCGCGCTTGCCGGGGCACAGGGTCATGCCGAGCCGGCCCCCGAGCGGGGTGGTCACGGTGGCAATGTCCAGAGGGTGGGTCGCGCTGGTGCGGGGTTCCATGGGCCGGTTCCGTCGTCTTGCTTTACACAAACCATTACAAAGGGGGCCAGGAGCTTGACAGGCGTGCGTGGTACCGTCCTGCGGAACAAGCGGCCGACAACAACGTAGAACAATGATGCGTAAATCCGACGACAGCACCAAGGTCTATCCGCGCGGCAACGATCGCGTCGTGTCCCGGGACGGGGCGTGGTTCGTCAAGACCCGGGAAGGGCTCCGCGGGCCGTTCACGACCCGCGAGGCGGCGGAGAAGGAGGCGGATTCCTACGCCGAGACGATGGAGTACCTGAAGGATCATCCGGCGACCGTGGAGTCGGATCTGGATCTCTCCAACGTCGAGATCATCGACATGGACGCCGACAAGCCCCGCTGGTAACCCGGCCATGGCGGGTCAGTAGCCCAGCTCGCGCGCCAGCGGCCCGGCGATCGCATCGATGCGCCGGCGCTCGTACCAGCTCAAACGCCGGGGCGCGCTCGCGCCCACGCGGTGGTCGAGAGCGCGATGATCCAGGGGCGTTCCGAGGTAGCGCTCCAGGGCGCAGCGGGTCGCTCCATCACCGATCAACGCTTCGTAGCTCACCAGGAAAGCATCCAGATCTCGCCACTGCGCCACGAAGCCGCCGGTGAGATCCGCCCAGTTGCGGGCGAATGCACCCACCGTGCGCACCGGGCACTCGGGCCAGCGGCGGAACGCGTGCAGCCCGCTCTGTCGGTATGATGCCCAGGCGTGGCGCGGATTGCGGTACAGCAGCACCAGCCGGGCGCGCGGAAACAGCAGGCGCAGGTAAGCGGCCTCTCCGGCGCCCAGGCGTACGGCCTTCATGCCCCAGTGCGGGTAGCCCTGCTCACGGGCTGGGCTGGCCAGCAGCCGCCGGAACAGGTCCCGGTGTGCTTCGACGAGGTCGGCCGGGCCCGGGTACAGGTTCGCCACCCACGTGCGCTCGATGCGGCTATCGCGTACGGAGTCCGGAAACAGGGTGCTCGAGAACGGCCAGTCGGGGCCGATGGGGCGCAGGGATTCCGCCAGCCGGTTGGTGAGGTCGCAGCGGTTCCAGGGCTCGCCCCACAGCAGCACCTGGCCCCGGGACATGATCAGGCGTTGCACCAGGGTCGAGCCGGAGCGCCAGCCTGCGGAAAGCACGAACACCGGCGCATCCGTGGCTTCCGGTGCGGTCTCGGCCAGGCGCTCGAGCGCGTGGTTCAGGCTCGGCGACACCGGTGCCGGCAAGCGGTGCTCCAGCGGCCCCAGCCGGCGCTCCACCGCCGCCACCAGTTTCCCCAGGCGGGGGTGGTGGCGGCCGCGCCGGAGCTTGCGGATCAGCAGCCGGCGCAGCGGTGGGTGGGGCTCATTTCCGGCGCCGGGCGACAACGACATACGACGACTACGAACGCAGTAATGGACTTCGCGCGCCCTTCCCGGGACGGTCCGGAGGGCGCAACCCGATGGAGACGGGTGCAAGAGTAGGGCCAGCGTAGGATTTCCGGCGTCAGCCGAAGTAAGCGTCGCTGACGTAGTGGCGCAGCATCCGGTGGCTGGTGAACCGAGAGCCGTTCTTGCTGATGGCGCCCTTCATCACCGCCAGCCAGCCGGGGCGGTGGTCGTAGTACAACGGCAGCACGTCTTCCTCCAGCCGCTGGTACAGGGAGGCCGCGGCGGCGTCGTCGCTCACGTCGTCCGCGGGATCGATGGCCCAGCCGGTGACGCCGGGTACGCAGCCCTCGATCCACCAGCCGTCCAGGGAGCTCAAGCTGGGCACGCCGTTCAGGCTCGCCTTCATGCCGCTGGTGCCGGAGGCCTCCAGCGGCGGACGCGGCGTGTTCAGCCAGAGGTCGACGCCGGCCACCAGCCACCGTGCCAGCGCCGTGTCGTAGCCGTTCAGGAAGACCATGGGTACGGCACCCGTGAGCTCGGCGGCGATCTGGTGCAGGCGCACGATCAGCTGTTTGCCGGCGTCGTCCTTCGGGTGCGCTTTGCCCGCCAGCACCACCTGCACGGGGTGCGTCCGGGCCAGACGCCGTACGGCGGCGAGGTCCGCGAACAGCAGGTCCGGCCGTTTGTAGGCGGTCATGCGCCGCGCGAAGCCGATGGTGAACACGCCCGGGTCGAAGCGCGCCCCGGTTCGCTCGTGGATGCGATGGATCAGGAGCTGTTTCGCGTCCTGGTGGGCGTGCCACACCTCGCCGTCGGCGATCTGATCCGCGCGCACCAGCATGTCGGGCTCGTGGCACCAGCCCGGCAGGTGATGGTCGTACATGCGGGCGAATCCCTCCGATGTCCAGGTCGCCGGGTGGACGCCGTTGCTGATGGCGTGCACCCGGTACTCGGGAAACATGGTTCGCGAGACTTCGGCGTGGCGCCGGGCGACGCCGTTGACGTAGTCGCTGAAGTTGAGCGCCAGCCGGGTCATGTTCAGTCGCTCGTAACCGCCGAAGCGCTGCAGCTCCGCGAGCTCCGGGCGATCGCCGAACACGCGGGCGACCAGGTCGTAGGAGAACTGATCGTGGCCGGCTTCCACCGGGGTATGGGTGGTGAAGTTGCACTGCGCGCGAACCCGGGCGAGGTCGAACGCGTCCGTGGTGCTGCGCCGTTGCACCTGTGCTTCGCGTTGCGCCAGCTCCAGTGCCAGCAGGGCCGCGTGCCCTTCGTTGAGGTGGTACTGATGGATCTCGAAGCCCAGAGCGTAGAGCATCCGCACGCCGCCGATGCCCAGCACGGCCTCCTGTTTCAGCCGATAGGCGTCGTCGCCGCCGTAGAGGTGATGGGTGAGGGCCCGGTCCTCGATGGTGTTGTCGGCCACGTCCGTGTCGAGAAGCAGGACCGGGACCGTGCCCCGTTGCTCGCTCGCGACCTCGTAGACCCAGGCCTGCACCCAGACCCGGCGGCCCTCCAGGCGCAACGCGATCTTGGCGTCCGCGGCGGTGGCGTGGTCCTCCGGCCGCCAGTAGTCCGGCTCCTCGCTCTGGGCGCCGTCGACGGTGAGCACCTGGCGGAAGTAGCCCGCGCGGCTCGCCAGCGTGACCGCCACGATGGGGAGCTCGAGGTCCGCAGCGGAGCGCATGGTGTCGCCGGCCAGCACGCCCAGGCCACCTGCGTAGGTGGGAATGTCGTCCTGCAGGGCGATCTCCATGGAGAAGTACGCCACCTGCGGCCGCCGCGTGTGGGTCGCGATGCACTGCGGATGCGGCACGACTAGCCGTTCCGCCCCAGCCATTCGAGCAGCGCCCGCACCTCCGCCGGGTCTGCCAGGCTGTAGTCGGCCAGCGACTCGGAGACCGGGTCGCCCACGCGCACGCCGGCGCCATCGCCTCCCAGCGCGGCGAAGGCGTCCTCGTCGGTCACGTCGTCGCCGATGTAGGCGGGAAAATGCCGCGCGAGGTCGATTTCCATGACGTCCATGATCCAGCGCAGGGCCCGGCCCTTGTCCCAGGCCACCGCCGGCTCCAGCTCCAGCACCATCTTGCCGGTCCGCCCGCGCAGGCGCGTGCGCGCCCCCACGTCCTCGACGACCCGGCGAACGCGCGCCACGGCGTCCGGGTCCCGGACCTGGCGGTAGTGGATGGCCAGGGAGAACCGCTTGCGCTCCAGGATCACTCCGTCGATGCCGTGCAGCTCGCGCCGGAGCGCGTCCTCGGCACGGGCAACGTCGTCGACGGCGTCCTCCGCCTCCGGCAGCGTCATTCGCACGCCCCGGCCCTCGATGTCGAAGCCGTGGCTGCCGGCGTACAGCAGTCCGGGCATGTCCACCCGCTCGTAGACGTCGCCGCGGTCGCGACCACTGATGATCGCCACCGGGCCGCGCCGGGCCAGCGCGGCGAGGGCCGCACGCGTCGCCTCGGGCATTCGCGCCGCCCCGGGGTCGTCGACGATGGGCGCCAGGGTGCCGTCGAAATCCAGAAACAGCGCCGCGCAGCGATCCCCCTGCCACCGGGACCATTCCGGGAGCCGCGCGAGCAGCGGCGGTACCCGGCGGACGAAGCGGGCGCAATCGAGCCGCTCCACGACCGCGTCGGCACCCGCGTCCCGCAGCGCCTGCTCGTGCCGGTTGCGGGATACGCCGAAGATCCGGCCGAAACCGGTCTCGCGGGCGGCGCGCACGCCACTGGTGGCGTCCTCGAATACCACGGCATCGCCGGGGGCGACGTCGAGGCGCCGGGCGGCCTCGCGCAGAATGCCGGCCTTGCCGCCGAGCTCGAGCGCCTCCGCGAGGACGCCGTCCACCACCACGTCCGCCGCATCCTCGAGGCCGGCAGCGGCGAGGATCTCCCGGCAGTTGCGGCTGCCGGAGATGATCGCGAGGGGGAGGCCACCGCGTCGCCAGCGGTGCAGGGCCGCCACCGCGTCGTCGAAGACCCGGACCCCTTCGCACTCGAGCAGCTCGAGAAACAGGCGGTTCTTGCGGTTGCCGATACCGCAGATGGTGTCGGCTTCCGGCGGGTCCGAGGGCGTGCCCCGGTCCAGCGCCAGCCCGCGGGCCGCGAGGAAATCGGCGACCCCGTCGTAACGGGGCTTGCCGTCCACGTGGCGGCGGTAATCGGCGCCGGAGAACGGCTCGAAGCCGTCGCCGGCGTGCGCCCGGAGGACCTCATCGAAAACCCGTTTCCAGGCGCGCTCGTGGATGTCCGCGGTGCGCGTGAGGACACCGTCCATGTCGGTGACCACCGCCTCGAAGGGGTGCGACCGGCTCACGTCACGGGCTCCGGCTCCGCCACGAGCGGCAACAGGCGCCAGGTGTCGTCGGCGCGGCCGAGCTCCGTGCCGACGGTCATCACCGCGGCGGCCCCGGCCGCGACCCCGAGCCTGGCGGACTCCGTGAGCGAGCGCCCCTGCAGCAGCCCGGTGAGCAACCCGCCCACCATGCTGTCCCCGGCCCCCACGCGGCTGCGCTCGTGCACGGTGGGGGCGGGAAAGCGCCGGCTGCGCTCCCCGGTGACCAGCATGGCGCCCCCCTGACCCAGCGACACCAGCACCACTTCCGCGGCGCCCCGGTCGATCAGCTCGCGGCAGGCCGCGGCGATGTCGTCCTCGTCCATCAGCTCCCGGTGGAGCAGCTCCTCGAGCTCGTGGACGTTGGGCTTCACCAGATAGACGCCCACTTCCAGCGCCCGCATCAGCGCGTGATGCTTGGTGTCGACGATGAGCCGGGTGCCGGCGGCGGCGCGCAGCATCTCGCTGAACCAGTCGAGCTGCGCCTGCGACGACAGGCTGCCGCTGAACACGGCGTATTGGGCGTGCGGCATCTGATCGCGGATGCGCCGCTCCCATTCGTCCCGCTCGTGGGGCGTGAGGTCCGGGCCCGGCATGCCGAACCGGTACTGCTGATCGCAGGATAGATCGTGGACGATCAGGTTCTCGCGGGTGCTGTCGGTGATGGCAATGGGGACGTGCGAGACGCCCTCGGCGTCGAGCATGCGGGAGAGGTGCGCGCCGGTGTCGCCGCCGCAGCTCCACAGCGCGCAGGCTTCCGCCCCCAGCCGGTGCACCACGCGGGCGACGTTGATGCCGCCGCCGCCGGGAAAATACTTAATGTTGCTCGCCGTGAGCTTGCGCTCGGCCACGACCCGTTCCACGTCGAACGTCTTGTCGATGGTGGGGTTCAGGGTAATGGTGAGCGCCGACATCTACTTCTCGCTCAGGTTACGTATCACGTCGAGCACGCTGTCCGGATTCAGTGAGATGGTGTCGATGCCCGCATCCACCAGAAAGCGCGCGAAATCGGGATGGTCGCTGGGGGCCTGTCCGCAGATTCCGATCTTGCGCCCCGCGTGGTGGGCCCGCTCGATCACGTGGCTGATGGCGCGTTTAACCGCCTCGTTGCGCTCGTCGAATTGCTCGGCGAGCAGGTCGGAATCCCGGTCCACGCCGAGAACGAGCTGGGTCAGGTCGTTGCTGCCGATGGAAAAGCCGTCGAAGCGTTCCGCGAACTCGTCGGCGAGAAACACGTTGGCGGGAATCTCGGTCATCATGTACAACTCGAGACCGTCGCGGCCGCGCTCGAGGCCGTTCCGGGCCAGCTCCTCGATCACCCGGTCCGCTTCCCGGGGCGAGCGGACGAACGGGATCATCACCACGATGTTGTCGAGCCCGATCTCCTCCCGCGCCATGCGCAGCGCCCGGCATTCCAGCGCGAATCCGTCGCGATAGCGGTCGCTGTAGTAGCGGGCCGCGCCGCGGAAGCCGAGCATTGGGTTCTCCTCCACGGGCTCGAACTGGCGGCCGCCGATGAGCTGGGCGTACTCGTTGGTCTTGAAGTCGCTGGTGCGCACGATCACGGGATCCGGATACTGGGATGCGGCGATGGTGGCGATGCCCCGGGCCAGGTGCTCCACGAAGTACGCGCTCTTGTCCGGGTAACCGGCGGTGAGCGCTTCGATTTCCTTGCGCGCCTGGCGGTCCTTAAGCGTGTCGAACCGGCACAGCGCCAGGGGATGGATCTTGATGGCGTTGTTGATGATGAATTCCATCCGCGCCAGGCCCACGCCGTGCACCGGTAGCCGCCACCAGCGGAACGCGGCCCCGGGCGAGGCGAGGTTGATCATGAGCCGCACCGGCGGCTCCGGGAGCTCCGCGAGGTCCACCTCGTGAGCCTGATACCGCAGGCTGCCCCGGTAGATGCGGCCCTCGCTGCCTTCCGCGCACGAGACCGTGACGTCCTGGCCGTCCTCGAGCTCGCGCGTGGCGGTCTCGGCGCCGACCACGGCCGGCACCCCCAGCTCACGGCTGACGATGGCGGCGTGGCTGGTGCGGCCGCCGTGATCGGTGACGATGGCGGCGGCCCGCTTCATGATCGGTCCCCAGTCGGGGTCGGTGCGCTCGGTGACGAGCACGTCGCCGTCTTCGAATCGGTGCATCTCGTCCGGACGATGCAGGATCTTCACGCGCCCGGCGGCGATGGCCTCGCCGATGGCGACGCCGGTGACGAGCACCTCGCCGTCCTCTTCGAGCCGATAGGTGCGCAGCGCATCCGGCTGGGTGTGCGCGTGCACGGTCTCCGGCCGCGCCTGCACGCAGTAGAGCGCCCCGGTCTCTCCGTCCTTGGCCCACTCCATGTCCATGGGGCAGCCGTAGTGCTGCTCGATGGCTTTCGCCCAGCGCGCCAGGGTGAGGATCTCGTCGTTCTCGAGCACGGCGCGGCGTTGATCCGCCGGCGGCGTGCTGCGGGTGCGGGTGGTGGCGGTGGCGCCCCCCCGCGCGTAGACCATCATCTTCTCCTTGCGGCCGATGGTCCGCGAGAGAATGGGCACCAGCTCCGGCTCGTCGAGCCGGGGCTTGAAGACACGGTACTCGTCCGGGTCGACGCTGCCCTGTACCACGGTCTCGCCGAGGCCCCACGCGGCGTTGATCACCACCACGTCGGGAAAGCCGCTGTCCGTGTCCAGCGAGAACATGACCCCGGCGCCGGCGCGGTCCGAGCGCACCATCTGCTGGACGCCGATGGAGAGCGCCACCTTGAGATGATCGAAGCCACGGCTTTCCCGGTAGTTGATGGCGCGGTCCGTGAACAGCGAGGCGTAACAGTCGCGGCAGGCGTCGAGCAGCTCCTCGGCGCCGCGGACGTTCAGATACGTCTCCTGCTGGCCGGCGAAGCTGGCTTCCGGCAGATCCTCCGCCGTGGCGCTGCTGCGCACGGCCACCGAGAGCTCGTCGACGTCGTGGCGCCGCGAGAGCTCCGCGTAAGCCTCGCGGATGGCCCGGGCCGTGGCGTCGGGAAAGCTGCCGCGGCGAATGGCGCGGCGGATGGCGTCGCCCGTCCGCTCCAGAGACTGCGCACCCCGCTCGAGGCGCGCGAGCTGATCCGCGAGGTGGGCGTCGAGTTCGTTGTGGCGCAGGAACTCGCGGTAGGCGTCGGCGGTGGTGGCGAACCCGCCCGGAACCCGGACGCCCTGATCGCGCAGGCCGCGGATCATTTCACCGAGAGATGCGTTCTTGCCCCCCACCGTGGCGACGTCGTCGCGCCTGAGGTTCTCGAGCCACACGATCGGTGAATCCGTCACGCTGTTCTCCTCAGTGGTGCCGCGGCGCCTGCAACGATGATCTGCAACGCTGATGCCATGGATCAAAAGCGGGTGTCGTGCATGCGCTGGTTGGCGAAATCCCAGTTTACCACCTCCCAGAATGCCGCCAGGTAGGCGGAGCGGTCGTTGCGGTGGTCGATGTAGTACGCATGCTCCCACAGATCGCAGGTGAGCAGGACGATGCGGCCGTGCCGGATCGGGTTGTAGGCATCCTTGGTGGGCTGGATGTTCACCGTATCCGGCGTGGTCTTCACCAGCCACAGCCACCCGGAGCCGAACATGTGGAGGGCCACGTCCTCGAACGCCCGCTTGAATGCCGCGAACGAGCCGAAGCTCGCGTTGATCGCCTCGCCGAGCTCGCCGTCCGGATAGCCGCCCCCCCGGGGGCTCATGCATTCCCAGAAAAAGGTGTGGTTCCAGACCTCCGCGGCGTTGTCGTACAGCGGCCCGTCACCGGCATGGGCGACGATGTCGTCCAGCGCCCGGCCTTCGAAGCCGGTGCCCCGCACCAGGGTGTTGAGCTTGTCCACGTACTCCCGGTGGTGCTCCCCGTGGTGATACGCCAGCGTCTCGGCGGAGACATGAGGCTCCAGCGCGTGAACGTCGTAGGGTAGGGGGGGCAATTCGTAACGCATGAATACCGCCTTCGAATGGGCGTTGTTCTGCAGCTTCCGTGCCATTTCGCGGCTATGCCGGCCCGGGCGGGGTGCGCTGGTGGGGTGGTTTCACGAGCCGGAATCGGTGCGTCTGCCCCGGGCTGATCTGGCGCAGGTGACCTCGGTAGACCACGGCCACCGGCATGGCGGTGAACGGCCGGCTGCTCACTTCGAGGGTCTCGTGATCGATCACGAGATCGAGCACCTGACCCCGGTAGCGAACCTCGGTTCTCAGGCACTCGAGCTCGTCGGGCAGGCTCGGATCCAGGTGCAGCGCGTTCTCGCGGGTCTCGATGCCCGTGTAGCAGCGTTGCATGATGTCCACCGTGCCCGCCATGGCCCCCAGGTGGATGCCCTCGGGCGTGGTGCCGTCCTGGATGTCCGCGACGTCGCTGCGCAGGGCGTTGCAGAACATGCTCCAGGATTGCGCGCGGTTGGCCCGGGCCAGCAGCCAGGAGTGCACTACCCAGCTCAGTGTGGAACCGTGGGAGGTCCGCGTCAGGTAATAGTCGATGTTCCGGGTGATGAGCGCGTGATCGAAGGCATAGCCGAGGCGCTCGAAGATCTGGCGCAGCTCGTCGGCGGAGAACAGGTAGAAGAGCATCAGCGCGTCGGCCTGCTTCGACGCCTTGTAGCGGTTGGGGTCGTCGCCTTCCGCTTCCAGCACCCGATCGAGCCGCTGGATGTTGCCGTGGCGCTCGCGCAGCCCCGCCCAGTCGAGCTCTTGCAGCCGCTCGTAGCCTTCGAACTGACTGATGATGTCGTGGTCGTGGAACGGGACCCGGAGCTTGCGGCTGATGGTGTCCCAACCGTCGATCTCGTCGTCGGCCAGGCCCAGTCGCTCGCGCAGGTGGCGGTGCTGCTGGTCCGGCAGCAGGGCCATGGCGTCCATGGCTCGGGCCAGCACCCAGGAGGCGAGGACGTTGGTGTAGGCGTTGTTGTCCAGACCACCTTCGGCGGTGGGGTCCTGGCCGGGATACGCGGTGTGAAACTCGTCGGGCCCCATCACGCCGCGGATGTCGTAACGGTCGTCGGTGGCATCGTAGGAGGCAATGCTGGCCCAGAACCGGGCGATCTCCGCCAGCAACTCGACGCCGTAGCAGTACATGAACTCCTGGTCGTCGGTGACCTGGTAGTACTGCCAGACGTTGTAGGCGATGGCCGCGCCGATGTGGCGCTGGCGGCGGGAGTTGTCCGGCAGCCAGCGTCCGGAGGCGGGATTCAGGTGGACGCGCTGACTTTCCTCGCGGCCGTTGCTGCCACTCTGCCAGGGGAACATGGCGCCCCGGTAACCCGCCTCGGCCGCTGCCCGGCGGGCCGCCGGCAGGCGCCGGTAGCGATACCGCAGCAACTCGCGGGTGAGCTCCGGCATCCGCAGGTTGAGGTAGGGGAAGATGAACAACTCGTCCCAGAAGATGTGCCCCCGGTACGCTTCGCCGTGCCAGCCGCGCGGCGGCACGCCGACGTCGAGCTCGGAAGTGTGCGCCGAAACCGTCTGCAGCAGGTGAAAGACGTGCAGCCGGAGGGTGGCATTGACACCGCGGGCCTGCGCCGTGCGCAGGTCGAGATCGCAGCGTTCCCAGAGTTGCTGCCACGCCTGCCGGTGGGGCTGGAGCAGCTCGCGGAAACGGCCGAGGCGCGCCGCCTTGTGCCCGGCTTCGAGGGCCGGCTCCGAGATGGCGGGTTCGGCGGAGGTATAGAGGGTGATGGATTTCTCGATCGTGAGCGCATCGCCCGGGGCGACGTCGATGACCGCCTCCTGGGCCACCAGCGCGCCGTGCGTCTCGACGTTCCGGTCCGGCTCGAGCTCCAGGTCGCCGAGAAAGAACCGGGTGCGCGCCGCCTGGGCGATCTCGCGCCGGGACTGCGTCATCCGCGTGTGCAGGAGAACGGTCTGCGGGTGCGGCTGCGCCGTCGTCACGAGCTCCAGGTGCCGGCCGTCGAAATCGCGGTAGCGCGCCACGCCTGCGTTCACCACGTTGCCGTCGATGCCGGAGCGCACGGTGAGCCGGCCGGAGAAATTCTCTGCCGTCACCGTCACCGCCAGTGCGGCGACGTTGCGGTCGGCCATGCTGACAATGCGCTGCTCGCGCCAGATGATGATCCGGCCGCGCTGATCTTCGAGCCGCAGCGTGCGCAGCAGCACGCCGGTGCGGAGATCGAGCTCCTGATGATATTCGAGCAGCCCCAGGTCGTGACCGCGAATCCAGTCACCGTCGTCGATGCGGATCGTGAGCAGCAGGTGGTTGGGCAGGTTGACGAGGTCTTCGTTCTCGATCTGCGCCCCGGCGACGTCGCTCACCAGGCGGTTGTACCCGCCGGCGACATAGGTGCCCGGGTAGTGCACGGCGTCGGCCGCACTGTCCGGCGCCGCGGCGCGGGTGACGAAATAGCCGTTACCCAGCGCGCACAGTGCCTCGCGGCGGCCCTCCTCGGCGGGGTCGTAGTCGTCGTATACCAGGGCCCATTC
>JBMCWS010000067.1:0-14965 GCA_048621375.1 Pseudomonadota bacterium
GCCCTGGACCCAGTCCGGGGGGCGACGCTCCGCCGCCGCGGGGTCGTGGGTGATTTCCGCTGCGCGGCCCCGGGCGGTGGCCAGGTCCGCGGCCGCCAGATCGAATCCCACCACGTCCACCGGTGCCGTCAACCAGGCGGTGATGGCGTGGCGGCCCTCGCCGCAGCCGAGGTCCAGAACCCGATGCCCCGGTGCCAGGTAGAGGCGATCGAAATCCACCGTGGTGAGGCTCACGCCGGGACCGCCGTGTCCGCGATGACCCGCCGGTAGTAGTCGGTGAGCGCCGTGGCGGCCCGCTCCCAGGAGAAGCGCTCCTGCATGCGCTGGCGACCCTGGCGCCCCAGCGTTTCCCGGGCGGCGCCGTCGCGGAGCAACTCGCCGATGGCCTGAGCCAGGGCGGCGGGGTTGCGGGCGGGGACGATGCGTCCCGCGTCCCCCACCACCTCGGGCAGGGCGCCGCCGTCGGTGCTCACCACGGGCGTGCCGCAGGCCATCGCCTCGCCCGCCGGCAGCCCGAACCCTTCGTACTCCGAGGGCACCACGGCCAGTGTGGCCCGGGCATAGAGTCGGCGAAACTCGTCGGCGGAAACGCCATGGAGGAACTCGATGCGGTCCGCGAGGTCGAGCCGCCGGATCAGCCGCGCGGTGGCGCCACCGGGCTTCGGCTTGCCCACGAACACCAGCCGCAGATCGGGAAACTGCTGAACCAGCGTCGCGAACGCCGGCAGCAGGTGCTGGGCGCCCTTCAGCGGCTGATCGGCGCTGGCGGTGGTGATGAGCAGCCGGGATTCGCGCACCACCTCCGGCTCGGGCCGGAAAGCAGCGGTGTCGATACCGTTGTGGATGACCTGCACCCGTTCGGAGGGAATGCCGAAGGCCTCGCAGATGTCGCGTTTCGAGCGTTCGCTCACCGTGACGATATGGCGGAGCCGGCCCGCCACCCGCGTCTGCATGCGCAGAAAGTTGTGCCAGCGCCGGATCAGCAGCCGGTGGCGGCGGTTTCTGGCGTGGGCGACGGCGATGGCCCGGTCCCAGTGGATGGGATGGTGAATGGTGGTCACCAGCGGTAGCCCCCGCTGCTGCAGCGCCAGGGTGCCCCACGAGAGGCACTGGTTGTCGTGGACGATGTCGTAGCGCTCGCCGCGGCGCGCCAGCTCGGTGAAATGGCGGGTGAGCCGCCGGCCGAAGGTGTAGGGCTCGGGGAACCCGCCGGTGAGCATGGAGGCCCACTCGAAGGTGTCAGTGGCCGAGAGCAGGTGCCGGGGGCGCAGCGCGGTAACGTGGTTGGGCGCGGCGTAGAGATTCAGGCCGGGGAGCGGCACCAGCCCCACGCGCGGGTCCAGCTCCGGGTAGGGTTGCCCGGAGATGACGTCGACGCGGTGCCCGGCATCCACCAGGGCGCGGGAGAGGTATTTGAGGTAGACCCCCTGGCCGCCGCTGTAGGGATTACTGCGATAGCCGAGCAGCGCGATGCGCAGCGGCGCAGCGGACGCTTCGGGTGGGCTGAACGCCGGCTCGGACATCTCGCCTCGGGGCAAAAGTCGTAAAGTTTAATGACCCCGACTGCAAATGGCCAACCGCCGCCGAGCGGGCGTTCAGTGATTGCTCACCGCGATCTGCGGCTTGCCCGGGGCGATGGCCACTCCCGCGCCAGGCAACTCGTCCGGGCTGACGTTCGGCAGAGAGAGTGCCGGTTGCCCGCTCAGACAGTCGCCGCCAAGGTGGTGCGCCAGGTTGGCAATCCACCGTCCTCCGTCGGGCGTGCGCTGCAGGTAGTCCAGCGCCGCCGGCAGGTACGGGTACACCTGGTTGTAGAAGAACGCCGGGAAATCGTGGTGGAGCGCGCTGGCGTCCCCGTACCCCAGCCGGTCCGCCTCGCCGGTCTCGCGAAACTCGGCGAACAGCCGCGACTGCTTGCGGGTGTAGCCCGGGTCGCCCATCTGGCCGATCAGGTCGGCGGCGCGCACCAGCGCCCCGACGCTGTCGATCTGCTGGTAGAACGCCTCCTCCGGCACCGGAAATCGAGTCATTTCCACATAGGTGGCCACCACCGCGCCGTCGATCACCGGATCCGCGGCGAAGCGTTCCATTACGAACATGCTGCCGCGGGCGACGTGATACGGCATCAGGTAGGCGTCCGTGGTGCCGCTCGGCGGTGCCACGCGTCGGCCGGTGGCGTCCGCCAGATAGGCGCCTTCGCGGTCGTCGCGCAGCAGGCCGCGCAGGTAGCCGATGTCGTGGAACAGCAGCGCCACCACCGCGTGGAGCCAGGTCACCGGCGGCAGATCACCCCGGTACAGTTGTCGCCCCTGGAGAATGTCCATACCGGCTTCGGTGACCAGCAGGGTGTGTTCCAGGTCGTGATAGGGGCAGTCGCAGCGGCGCAGGATCGTCAGCGCGGTGCGAGCGGCACGGTCGAGGCCGGCTTCCAGATGGGGCTCGAGCTCGGGATAGAGCCGTCTGAACATGCCTTTGGCGTGGTCGATGAACGCATCGATGAGCACTTGATTGGCGTCGAACATAAAGAACGGCCTGATCAGATGCCGGGAATTCTATGCCCATCGAACGAGCTCGGTCGTGCGTTGTTCCACAGTTCGCCGCGCTGTCACGGAGGCATGACACGATTCTTTCACATGAATATCATGCACGTTCCTCCGCCGTCCGAGTGAACATCATTCATGGCCATCGAGCTGCGGCACCTGCGAACCCTGGTGGCACTGCGGGACTCCGGGAGCTTGGTGGAGGCCGCCGAGCAGGTCTACCTCACGCAGTCGGCTCTGTCCCACCAGATCAAGGACCTCGAAGGCCGGCTCGGCTGTGCGCTGTTCATCCGCAAGACCCGGCCGGTCCGCTTCACCACCGCGGGACAAAGACTGTTGAAGCTGGCCGACGAGGTGCTGCCGCTGGTGTACGGGGCCGAGCAGGATCTCGGCCGTCTGGCCGGCGGCGAGGCCGGTCGGATCTTCATGGCCATCGAGTGTCACAGCTGCTTCGAATGGCTGCTGCCCGCCATCGACCGCTACCGGGAGGCGTGGAGCGACGTCGAGCTCGACATCGCCAGCGGCTTCCACTTCGCGCCGCTGCCCGCACTCGCACGCGGCGATCTCGACTTGGTGATCACCGCCGATCCCATCGACGACCCGGGGCTGGCCTACCTTCCCCTGTTCAGCTATGAGGCTCAGCTCGCAGTGGCCCGGGATCATCCGTTGGCGGGCAAGCCGTGGGTGGAGCCCGAAGATCTGGCCCGGGAGACGTTGATCAGCTATCCCGTGGATCGTGATCGTCTGGACATTTTCAAGAGCTTCCTGGATCCGGCCGGTGTCGAGCCGCGCCGCATCCGCAATGCCGAGCTCACCACCATGATGGTCCAGCTCGTGGCCAGCGGTCGGGGCGTCGTCTGCCTGCCGAACTGGGCGCTGCACGAGTATCTGACCCGGGATTACGTGGTGGTGAAATCCCTCGGTGAGGAGGGCGTCTGGCCGACCCTGTACGCCGCCGTGCGCGAAGACCAGAAGGCGGCGCCGTTCATTCAGGGCTTCGTGAAGGTGGCGAAGCAGACCTGTTTCGACAATCTGGTGGGTATCGTCACCGCCGACTCGGATTGAGCCGGCTTACGGCACCAGCACCGTCTCATGCCAGCCGCGGCTGTGGCGCTCGAAGCTGCGCCGATCGTGGAGGCCGTCCGGCATGGTGAGGTCGAGCCGCTCGATCCGGAACGGCTCGAGGTACACCCCGGCCGCGGTGCGCGGCGCCACCAGCGGCTCCCGCAGCGCGAGCGTGCTCAGGTGCCGCTCGAGCAGCTCGCGCCCCGAAAGCGGTGAGCTCTGCGGCTGCACGCGCGTATAGAACCAGTCCAGGCGCTTCGGTGTGTCGGGCCGCAGCTTCCAGCTTTCGTGGACGTCGGTCCGGACTACCGGGCGGGTGTCGCATTGCAGCCGATACTGGACCTCGAGGCTCGGCAGCCAGACCACGACGGCGGCGGAGGCGGATGCTTGGAGCTGGCGCCACTTTGGGCTGGTCTCGTTCAGGAAAACGGCCAGCCGCCCCTGGAGGTCGCGCAGGGCCAGGGTGCGGGCCTGGGGGTGGCCCCCCGTGTCCACGGTGGCCAGCGTGCAGAGGTTGGCGCAGGGATCCTGCCGTGCCCGCGCCTGCTCGCGGTCGGCGGCCAGCAACTCCAGCGGATTACGATCGGCGGCGTGGGGCATGGTCTCGTGCGGATCAGAAGTGCAGGTGAAGGCCGGTGCGCGCCGGATCGGCCAGGTCCGCGGGCGCGTTCGCCTGGTGGCGCTTGGCCAGCCGGTAGCACAGGCCGTGGCTGCTCGCGGCCAGGGCGTCGCGGATGATGAAGTCCGGATCCACTTCCTCGGCCTTACGCATCAAGCGCTCGAAGGTGAAGATGAAGTTGTTCGAATGTCGGGCTCGCACGGGGGTGCCGTAGAACAGCTCGAACTGGGATTCGTGCGTTGTCTCCATGCGGGTGTGGATCTCGAGCAGCATCCGCGAGAACAGCTCCGGGTCCTGGGCGGCGCTGCGTGCGAACAGCCGGCTCATCTGCTCCGGGCTGACGTTGCCGTCGCCGGCGGCCGCGCCCTGGCTGGAGAGAAACAGCAGGCCGCCGATGGTGCCGAGCTGATTGCGCACATTGCGCGCGATCTGCAGGAAGACTTCCTGGCGGGCATGGGTTTCCGAGGCGGCCAGCTTCTCGGACTGAATTACCGCCTGCTCCGACTGTCGCTGAATCTCCTCCGCCTGGGCCCGCAGCGCCTGGGTGTTCTGCTCGAGTTCCTTCTTCTGCAGAAAATAGCCGATCACCAACCACAGAAACGCCAGCGGCGCGAACGCCCCCTCGAAGAAATTGCCCAGACGGTCCGCGGGCAGATAGATGAACCGGCCCCAACCGATGTTCGTGCTGATGTAGAAAATGCCGAGCAAAAGCCAGGCGGCGGTAAGCCCGAGCCCGAGCCAGACGCGCCAGTTGGCGAAAGCGAGCATGTCCCGGCCGGTCAGCTCCCGGTGTAGTTCGCGCCCGTTTCGCCGCCGACGGGGCCGGTGTGGGTGGCATCGGCGGTGCCGGCGAGCTCACTCTCGCGCTCCGGCTCCAGGGTCCGGCGCCGGATTTCCGCCACGTCGCGCTGAATCTCGCTCAAGCGGAAGATCAGGTCGGGTAGCTGATCCGTCACCCGCCATAGCAGATAGGCGATGGCGAGCAGGACGAGAAAGGAAAAGAAGCCCATGCACTCATTCTCCGATGGTTTCTGCGGGTAACTTATACCTGTGCTCGTGCCGGCGTCCAGTGACACATGGGCGATCAGGGCGCCGCCGGGGCGGGTGGCCCCACGTCATCTGGCGAGGCCAGCAGCTCGCAGGCGGCGGCGCCGGGGGCGAGCCCCGCCCAGGAATCCCCCACCTCCAGGCAGGCCACCCCGAAGGTGGGGAGCGTCGGGCCCGCCGGTTCGTGCGCGAGCAGATG
The DNA here is from genome assembly GCA_048621375.1 of Pseudomonadota bacterium. GTDB lineage: Bacteria > Pseudomonadota > Gammaproteobacteria > Pseudomonadales > Azotimanducaceae > UBA7803. The sequence goes on from JBMCWS010000067.1 coordinate 5,471, forward strand.
GAGCAGCTGACTGATCCCCGGATTGTGGCCGACGAGGGCCGCGGTGGCGGTATCCGCCGGGGTCTCGCGCAGCACCGCGAGAAGCTGCTCCGGGTTGGCCAGGTAGAGCCGGGGGTCGGTCACCACCTCGGGCGCGGCGGCGGCGAACCCCCGCGCCACGAAGTCGGCGGTCGCGCGGGCGCGCATGGCCTCGCTGCTCCAGACCCATTCGGCCGCATGGCGCTGCCGTGCCAGCCAGTCGGTCATGCGCGCTGCCTCGCGCTCGCCCTCGAGATCGAGCGGTCGCTGGGAATCGCCCCGGCCCGCCCCCGGCGCCGCTTCAGCGTGACGGATCAGCCAGAGTTTCATGACGGCGAGTCTAGCCGGGGTCCAGTGGTGATTCATCCCCGCAACACTAGCGTGGAATCCGCCGACAGCAGGAGGAGGCGAGCCATGACGAAGGTGACGACGGCACTGCTCGGTGCGGGAATTCTCGTGGCGGGGGTGACGGTGGCGCCGAGCGCGGCCGCCACCAGGCCGGGCACTGAAGGCGCGACGCGGCTTCAGTGACCGCCACGGCAAGCACCGCCGGGGGCGTGGCCGCGGGCACTGGCGCGGCTGAGGCGCCGCGTCAGTCCCAGAGGGCGAACAGTTCCTCGAGCGCGTTCAACTGGTTCCCCCGGGCCGACGACGGGACGATGATCGGGGATTTGACCCCCGCGTCGAACCACGCGTCGATGCCCTCGCGCACTTTCGCCGGCGGACCGAACAGGGTGGTGTCGGCGAGCCAGCGGTCCGAGAGGCATTCCGGAACGCGGTCGAGGTCGTTCGCCTCGATGGCCGCCTCCACGGCGGCCATTTCTTCCTCGTAGCCGGCTTCCTTCCAGTAGTTGCGGTAGTTGGGCAGCATGGCGTAGCCGGTAAGCGTGCGGCGATTCACCGTTTTGGCAGCCTGTTCGTCGTCGCTGATGCAGGTGGGAATCATGTTGCCGATGAAGAACGACGCGCTGTCGCGCGCCCCGGCGCCGAGTGCCGACAGCGACTGCTGCATGTGCGAGCGGGCGCCGTTGGCGAAGACCATCCCGTCGGCGATCTCCTCGGCGAGTCGGATCATGCGTTGCCGCAGGGTCGCGAGCACCAGCGGCGGCAGCTCGCCGACCCGCGGGGTGGATTTCAGCTCTTCCACGAACCGGCGCATGTCCGAGAGCGGTTTGCCCGGCGTGATGCCGAGCCGGCTCATGGCGGGAACGTGGCTCACGCCCACGCCGAATCGAAAGCGCCCGCCGGAGATCTCGTGAATGAAGCCGGCGGTGCCGGCGAAGTCGCTGACGTTGCGGGTGTAGATGGGGGTGATGCTGGTGCCGAAGGGTATCTCCCGCGTCACCAGGGCGATGGCTTCGCACAATGCCAGATTGTCGCCCAGGCTGGGGCAGTAGATACCGGCAAAGCCGCGCCGCTCGATTTCCTGCGCCAGCTCGATGATGGTATTGCGGCGCCCGGGCACGGCCGCCAAGCTGACTGCGGGCATCTGTGTCGTCATGTATCCCTCGTTTCCTCGTGCTCGGCACCCAGCGTCGCGGATTCCGCGGCCGTTGGCAACGTGCGTCAGAACCAGCGGCCGTCGTGGTGGCTGCGGCTCCGGGGGCGGCGCGCCTGGGGACCGGGTGGCGCACCGCGGCCGGGATGACGGAACACCCAGACCAGGCCGAGGCCGGCGACGAATCCGCCGACGTGGGCCCAGAATGCGACCCCGCCGCCTTCGGAGCCGAGCGCCGGCAGCCCCTGGAGCAATTGCAGCACGAACCAGTAGCCGAGCATGAAGATGGCCGGCACCGCGACGGTGGTGACGTAGAAGCCGAGGATGATCAACAGGTTCACGCGGACCCTGGGGAACAGCAGGGCGTAGGCGCCCATGACCCCGCCGATGGCGCCGGAGGCACCCACCATGGGCACGGTGCTGGCGGGATTGGTGACGATCTGGGCGAACGCCGCGGCGAGCCCGCAGGCGAGATAGAACAGTGAGAAGCGCACGGGGCCCATCTCGTCTTCGACGTTGTCGCCGAATACCCACAGAAACCACATGTTGCCGATGAGGTGGAACCAGCTTCCGTGCATGAACATGGAGCTGAACAGCGAGAGGTGATTGGGCTCGCCGTCGAACTGGCACGCCAGGCTCTCGCTCACGGCGATCCGGGTACCCGGTTCCACGTATCCGAAGAGCTCGCCGGGAACCAGCGCATAGTGGCACAGGGATTCCGCCAGCGCGCGCGGATCGCCCAGGCCCTGCACCAGCGCCCACACCAGCACGTTGAGCGCGATGATGACGATGGTGGCCACCGGAACGTGGGCGCGCGGATTGTCGTCGCTGATGGGGAACACACGGACAACCTCGGGTGACGGCCCGTGGGCCGCCGCTTGGGTCAGTGTCACCGGGGCGCGGGCGCGCTGCAACTCGAACGCCCCCGGGCCGCCGGCCGGGGGCGGGTCAGGCCTTCAGCGCTTCCGCGAGCACGTCGATGAGCCGCCGGTTCTCGGACTCGCTGCCCACGCTGATGCGCAGTCTATCGTCCAATCCCGGAACGTCGAAGTAGCGTACCAGCACGCCCCGGGCCTTGAGATGCCGGTACAACCCGGCGGCGGTGGCGCGGGTACTATCGGGTACCCGGGCCAGCAGGAAATTGGCCTGGGACGGCGTGACCTCGAGTCCGAGACGCGCCAGCCGCTGTGCCAGGACGGCCCGGCTGGCGCGCACGCTGCGCCAGGTTTCCTCGGCATGGGCGCGGTCCTCGAGCGCGGCTTCGCCGAGAGCCTGGCTGATGGCGTCCACGTTGTAGCTGTCGCGGGTTTTGGTGATGATGGGCGCGATGAGCGAAGGCGCCCCCAGCAGGTAGCCCAGTCGCAGCCCCGCGAGCCCGTAGCCCTTGCTGAAGGTGCGCAGCAGCAGCAGGTTGGGAAGACGGCGCACCAGAGGCGTCAGGTCGTGTCCGAGCTCCGGGTCCACGAAGTCCACGTAGGCTTCGTCCACCAGCAGCACGCCGTCGAGGGCCCGGGCGAGCGCGGCGATGTCGGCAGCGCTGCTGAGGGTGCCGGACGGCGCGTGGGGATTCACCAGACAGGTCAGGCGCGCGCCGGCCTCGTTCAGGCGGCTGGCGGCCTCGCCGGGCAGGCGCCAGCGCGCGTCGAGGGGCAGGGTGAACGTGCGCGCATCCTGAACCTGCGCCAGCACCGGGTAGAGCGAGTAGCTGGGCTCGGCCATGGTGAAGGTGGCCCCGGGGTCGACGAACGTGGTCATGGCCAGGCGCAGGGCCTCGTCGCCGCCGTGAGTGACCACGACGTGCGCCCGCTCGAGCTCGTGGAGATCCGCCAGGCGGTCGCGCAGCGGATCGGCGGTGGGTTGCGGGTAGCGGCGCAGCAGGTCGGTATCGAAGGCGGCGAGGGCGGCCCGGACACGGGGGGACGGCGGGTACGGGTTCTCGTTGGTGTTGAGCTTGATGGTGTCGCCGTCGTCCGGTTGCTCCCCCCAGGCGTAGCCCTGCATCCGGCGGATGTTGTCGCGCTCGTAGCTCACCCGTCGGTCCGGGGCTGGACGCAGGTAACCTTGGTGCCGAGGTATTCCTCGAGGCCGGGGAGATTGAAGGCGTCGTCCTCGGAGACGAAGCTGATGCTGATCCCTTCGGCGCCGGCGCGGCCGGTGCGGCCGATGCGGTGCACGTAGTCCTCCGGATCCTCCGGAAGATCGAAGTTGATCACGTGGCTGATGCCCTCCACGTGAATGCCCCGGCCGGCCACGTCCGTGGCCACCACGTAGGGAATGCTGCCTTCCTTGAAGCGCGTCAGCGTGGAAAGTCGCTTGCGCTGCGGAATGTCGCCGGCCAGGCCCTCCGCGTTCATCCCCTTCTTGGTGAGGTAGCTCACCAGCCGGTGGGTCTGATCGCGCCGGTTGGCGAAAATGAGGGCGCGTTCGGGCTGCTCGGTGCTGAGGAAGCTGGCCAGCACCTTGGCCTTCTCCTGCGTGCTCACCAGCCAGAACTCCTGGGCCACGGTGTCGGTGGCGACCGTTTCCGGCGTGATGGCGACGTGCTCCGGCGCCAGGGTCCAGGATCTCGCCAGCCGCATGACGGCGTCGTTGAAGGTGGCGCTGAAGAACAGCGTCTGCCGGGTGCGCTTGTGCGGTGTCTGGTAGACGATGCGGCGCACGTCGGGAATGAAACCCATGTCGAGCATGCGGTCGGCTTCGTCGATGACCAGCACTTCCGCCTGCTTGAGGTTGAGCTGGCGCCGGTTGATGAAGTCGAGCAGCCGGCCCGGGGTGGCGATGAGCAGGTCCAGGCGCCCGGATTTGATGCGTTCGAGCTGCTTCTGGAAATCCATGCCGCCGACGACGCAGGAGATGCCCGTATCCATGTACTTGGCGAGGTCGTGGGCGTCGTTCTCGATCTGCAGCGCCAGCTCGCGCGTGGGCGCGAGCACCAGCGCCCGGGGCGTGCCGGGCGGCCGGTGGGTCTGATCCGGGTTTTCCCACAGCCGGGTGAGGATGGTGATCAGAAACGCGGCGGTCTTGCCGGTGCCGGTCTGGGCCTGCCCGGTGACGTCGTAGTCGGAGAGGCTGAACGGCAGCACACCGCTCTGGATGGGGGTGCAGTAGGCGAAGCCGAGGTCGGCGATGGCGTGCATCAGCGGCACCGGCAGCGCGAAATCGTGGAACCGGTCTTTGTCCGGGTCCTCGGGTACGTCGAAATCGGATGGTTTCCAGTCAGTCACAATGATCCTATTGCTGTTCCGCGCGTTGGGAAATTTCGTCGCGCACGCTGGCCAGCTTGATGCACAGCACCAGGATGTCCATCGCCACCTTCACCTCGTCGAGGCTGGCAAAGGTGGGTGCGATACGCAGATTGGCGTCCTGGGGGTCTTCCCCGTAGGGGAAGGTGGCGCCGGGCGGGGTCAACGTCAGCCCGGCTCCCGCAGCGAGGTCGGCCACCCGGCCGGCCAGCCCGGGACGGGTATCGAGCGATACGAAGTAGCCGCCCCGCGGGCGTGTCCAGCGCGCCACGTCGAGCTCGCCGAGGGCGTCCTCGAGGGCCTGGTCCACGGCGTCGAACTTGGGTTTCACCAGCTTCGCGTGCTCGGCCATGTGCGCCTCCAGGCGGCCGCCGAGGAAACGCGCGTGTCGCAACTGATTCACCTTGTCCGGACCGATGCTCTGCAGGCTCAGGCGCTGCTCGAGGACATCGAGCACTCGCTCGCTCGCGGCGAGAAAGCCGAGCCCGCCGCTGGCATAGGTGACCTTCGAGGTGGAGCCGAACATCACCACGTGATCGGCGGTGCCGGACCGGTTTGCCAGGGTCAGCAGCGGCGCCAGCGGCGCGCGCGGGAACTCGAAGTCGTGGACGGCGTAGGCGTTGTCCCAGAACACCACGAAGTCGTCGGCGGCCGCCGCCTCCGGCAGCCGCGCCATACGCTCTACCACTGGGTCGGAGTAGATGCAGCCGGTGGGATTCGAGTACTTGGGAACACACCAGATGCCCTTGATGTCCGGCGCCGACCGCGCCAGTTCCTCCGCGCGGTCCATGTCCGGGCCGTCGTCGAGCATCGGCAGCGGCACCAGCTCGATCCCCAGGGCGTCCGCGAGTGTGAAATGGCGGTCGTAGCCGGGTACCGGCGCGAGCATCCGCGGGCGCGGCGCGCGGCTCCAGCTCCGGTGGTCGTTCCAGAGCCCGTGGCGAAGCGCCGTATCGGCGACCAGGTGCATGAGCCAAAGGCTCGAGTTGCCGAAACAGATCACCTGCGCGGGATCCACCTCCAGCAACTCGCCACCCAGCGCCCGTGCTTCCGGCAGGCCCCGCAGCGTGCCGTAGTTGCGGCTGTCGGTGCCGTCCGCGGCCAGATAGTCGCCATTGAGCACGTCTTCCATGGGCGCCGACAGCGCGAGCTGGTCCGCTGCGGGCTTGCCGCGGGTCAGGTCGAGCCCGACGCGATTGCTCGTCTGCCGCTGATACTCGGAATCGAGTCTGCTTTCCAGGGCCCGCAGCGCGTCGAGGTCGTGGTCGATGAGCTTGGTCATGGCTGAAGTCCGGTGGTTTCGTCGACGCCGATCATCAGATTGAGATTCTGCACGGCAGCGCCCGAGGCGCCCTTGCCGAGGTTGTCGTAACGCGCCACCAGCAACGACTGGGCCGCGTGTCCGAATACCATGAGCTGGATGCGATTGGTGCCGTTCAGAGCGGTGGGGTTGAGGAAACCGCCTTCCAGGGCTTCTTCCGCGTACGGGGGCAACACGTCCACGAACGGCTCGTCGCGGTAGCGCTCGGCGAGCACCCGCTGGAGATCCTCGGGCGTGGGGCTGCCGTTCAGCTCGCGGGAGAACACCCCAACCTGAACCAGCATGCCCTGGTGGTAGTGGCCGATGGACGGCGCGAACAGCGGCGCCAGCTCGCATCCGGAGTAGCGGTGCATCTCCGGGACGTGCTTGTGCTCGAGCCCGAGGGCGTAGAGGCGGGTGTTCAGCCGCTCGCGCTCGGCGTCGTCCAGGCTCTCGCAGGCATCGATCAGGGCGCGGCCGCCGCCGGAGTAGCCGGAAACGCCGTGCACGCGAAGCGGCAGGCCGGGCGGCAGCAGGCCCGCGTCCACCAGGGGCCGCACCAGCAGCACGTAGCCCTGCGGATAGCACCCCGGATTGGCGACCCGCCGGGCACCGGCGATGCGGGCCCGGGCGCCGGGGTCGAGCTCCGGCAGCCCGTACTCCCAGCCGTTCGCGACCCGGTGCGCGGTGCTGGCGTCGAGGATGCGGCAGTCGGGACCGGCCAGCGCCACCGCCTCACGGGCGGCATCGTCCGGGAGACAGAGTATGGCCACGTCCGCCTCTTCGAGCAGGCGCGCGCGGGCCTCGGCATCCTTGCGCCGGGCCGGGTCGATCCTGAGCAGGGTGAGGTCGTCGCGGCCGCGCAGCCGTTCGGCCAGTAACAGCCCCGTCGTACCGGCTTCTCCATCTATGAAGACTTTCGTCAAAGCGTGGCTTCGTTCATGACGCAGGCGCGGCATTCTAGGTGAAAAATCGGCCGCTGTCCCAGCCCGCGAGCGCGCCCGGCGGGGACGTCAACGGCGCCAGGAAGCGCGCCACAGCGCGCCGAAGGCCCAGTAGGCAAGTAACAGGGCGGCCACCGGCACCAGGATGGTCTGCACCGTGAACACGATGATCAGCTTGACGATCTCGGAAATGGTGCTTTCCACCCGCTCCGCGAGGGCGTCGAGCCCGGCCTTGACGTCGAAGGTCCCGCGCTGATCGTCGAGGAAAGCGCCGAGACGGCCGAGCACGGAGCCATCGCTGTCGGCGCCGGCAGCGGCGGCCTCCGGCGCCGTCTCTTCGCGCAGTTCCTCGATGCGTTCCCGGGTCAGCTCGATCTTCTCGATGGCGGCCGCCTGGCGGTGCGCCAGCACCGTCTCGTCCACCCAGCCGGTGGCCAGGGTCACCAGCGGGAACAGGAACCGGAACACCACGAGCAGGGTGACCGCGCGCAGCAGCACGCGCCGCGCCAGGGCGGCGCCCGGAAACCACAGCGCCGCCACGCAGGCCGCGGCGGCGACGGAGAGCAGGCCGTTCATCCAGGCGTTGGCCGTGATCTCCGCCAGGAGCATCTGCGTGCCCAGCGAGACGCAGGCGAGCAGCGCGAGCCACGAGAATCGCTCCACCAGATCGTTCAGCGGGTCCAGCACCTCGCCTACGGTGAGGGTGACGCCCACGCCGACGGGCTGCACGGCCAACTCGGTGCCCTGCGCCACCGAGATCACCCCGTTCAGCCCACGCGCGACGGCGAAGGCCGCCAATGCCCGGGTGAAGGTGGCTTGGGTGCGCTCCGTGCCGGCCCGGTCCAGGGCATACGTCCAGGATAACGTCACCGCGAGGAGCAGGGCCAGGCTCCCCAGGGCGCGCCGCAGAAGATCGGCGCGCGCGCGCGAATCGCGCGCGCGCGATTCGCGCGGCCGCGATTGCCGGGCGTCGTCAGTCAACGAAGCCGGTCGAGCCGGCCTTGCGCCGGCTCAGAAACAGGGTCTCGAGCTTCTCGTCGATCACGTTCGCCAGCGAGCCGCGGTCGAGCTCCGAGATCCGCTCCAGCGCCTGGGGCTTTACCCGATGCAGGTGAAGCACGGGCCATGACTCCTCGAATTCGCGCAGATCGCCCTTGGCCAGCACCGGCAGGAAGGGGTCGCCGACGGGGCGCTTGCGCTTGATCGCCCGCACACCGGCCTCGAAGGGCACCTGCCGCTGGCTCAGGGTTCGGTCCTGGCGGACGTTCGCCAGGTGCAAGCCGGTCTTGCCCACCAGTTCGCCGGGAATGATGTGCAGCCCCGTGGCCACCACGGCCTCCGGCTGAATGTGGAAGAACGTGTCGTGATACGCCAGTGGATCAGGAAGGATCACCAGCTTGCGTTCCCACTCCTGGGGGAAATACATGCTGTAGTTGGTGTAGAGCTGCTCCACCGACGACGAGTACACGCACATGGTGGTCTCGAACTGGCGGACGAACTCCATGGCGCGGTCGCGGTGGCTGAACGCCTCCAGATCCCACGCCAGATCCGGGTTCTGCGGGAGGTTCATGCCTGCCCCCCGGCGAACACGCCGGCGAGCCAGCGGGCGATGTCGTCGATCTCCTGGGGGCAGACCTCGTGCCCCATGGCGTACTCGTGCCACTCCACGGTGTAGCCGAGGTCGTGGAGCGTCTCCCGCGAGGCGACGGCGCGGGTGATGGGGATCATCGGGTCCTGCAGGCCGTGAGCCATGAAGATGGGCACGTCGGTGCTGGCCGGACCCACCTCGCCGGGCAGGCCCTCGGGGTCATGAACGTAGGTCGAGAGCGCCATGATGCCGGCGATTGCGCGGGCCTGGCGCAGCCCTAGATGCAACGCTATCACGCCGCCCTGGGAGAACCCGGCCAGAACGATGCGCTCAGCCGGCACGCCGCGCTCGATCTCCCGCTCCACGAGCTGCTCGACCTGTGCGGCGGACTCACGGATCTCCGAATCGCCGGACAGGGGCGAGGCCGGGTCGATGTCGTACCATGCCTGCATGCGCATGCCGCCGTTGATGGTGATCGGGCGCTTGGGCGCCTCCGGGAAGACGAACCGCACCGGCACGGGTAGCCGCAGCAGGGGCACGATGGGCTCGAAATCGCTGGCGTTGGCGCCGAGGCCGTGCATCCAGATCACCGCGCCCGCCGCGTCGCCGCCAGGCTCCACCTCCAGACATTCCAGTAGTTGGCTCATGGCGAGGAAGTTGATCAACTTCCCTGCACGAATGCAATGCTCGAACCGCCCCGGTGCCGCGGTCGATGTCAGCGGGATGAGCGCCGTGAGATAATCGTCTCATGGATGACGAGTCGAACCGCCCCCCGTCACGCGACATCAGGAACCTGAAGCCCGCACTCGCGTTTCTTCGGCCCTATCTGCCCCAGGCAGTTCTGGCGAGCATCGCCCTGATCATCACTGCCGGCGTGACCCTCTCGATCGGACAGGGCATGCGTC
>JBMCWS010000068.1:0-14773 GCA_048621375.1 Pseudomonadota bacterium
GGACAAGGTATTGCACGTGGCGCGCGCACGATGATAATGGGCCTGCCCGGTTTGCAGTGCGGGGCCGGGCAAACAGGGACTCAGGGGAGAGAGAGCTATGTTCAAACCTCGTATGCGAGGGCGCGCGGCGCTCGTCGCTGCAGCAGCGTCGTGTCTGTGGCTGGCCCCCGGCGCGACCATTGCGGAGGAGCAGGTGATCGAGGAGGTCGTGGTCACCGGCTCCTACATCCGGCGTACGACCGCCGACTCACCGTCGCCGCTGTCGGTGATCGACCGGGCTCAGATCGAGAACATCGGAGCCACGGAGGTCGCCGACATCGTCAATCGGATGACGTACAACGCCGGCTCCACCAACGTCACCAACGCCTTCAGCGGTGACGACAACTCCACCGGCGAGACCAACATCAACCTGCGAAACCTCGGGCTCGGCTCGACGCTGGTGCTGCTGAACGGGCGTCGCAGTGTGCCGGCCAACAACGATTCCGGCGGCAACGCCTATGTGAGCACGTCCATCCTCATGCCCACCATCGCCCTGGAACGGGTGGAGGTGGTCAAGGACGGGGCGTCGGCGCTGTACGGCTCCGACGCCGTCGCCGGCGTGGTCAACTTCATCACCCGCGACGACTTCGAGGGCGCCGAGTTTCAGGCGAAGTTCGCCAGCGACCAGGAATCCTGGGAGCAGGACGACCTGACCCTCTCCGGCATCTGGGGCGCCAACAGCGACCGCGGCAGTATCGTCGTCTCCGCGGAGTACCTCGACCGCGAGGGGCTGCAGATCGACGACCGCTACGATGATTACGGGCTTTCCGGGGTGTCGACGCTCGGCAATCCGGGCACGTTCGTCCCCGAGGATGACGCCGTGTTGGGTGCCTATCTGGTCGGTGGCGGTGCGGCCACGGGGCTCGGGCCGACCGTTCCGGTGGCGGGTGACATCGATTGCGAACTGGCGGACTCACTGCACCGGCAGAGCTTTCGGGCACCGTCGTTCGGTACGCCTTTCGCCGGTGCTCTGGAAAGTCTGGGCGCCTGCATCTACGACTTCGCGCCGATGTTCAACATCGTGGGCGAGGAGGATCGGCTGCTGTCGCTGGTCAACGCCCGCTACGAGCTGACGGATACGCTGGAGACCTACGCGGAGTTCGGTTTCTCCGATCAGGAGTTCCGCCGCGGCAACTCGCTGTTCCCGCTGGTGCGCTTCCCCACCATTCCCGCGGACAACCCGGGGCTGGTGAACGATTTCGCCCGGCGCAGCGAGGCGCTGACGGGGGATCCGTCCGCCATTCCGCCGGTCCCTACCACGTTCTTCGGCCGGGTGCTGGGCTTCACCCCCGATGAGGGCCCCGATTCCCGGGTCCGCCCGGTGGACACGGACACCACCGAGTTCATCGAGCAACACCGCACCGTGGTCGGGCTGCGGGGCGATCTGCCGTTCGGAAACAACTGGACGTTCGACGCCGCGTTCACCTACAGCGAGCACGACGAATCCACCCGCAACACCGACACCAAACAGCAGAATCTGCTGCTCGCGTTGCAGGGCCTCGGCGGGCCGAACTGCGATCTCACCGGGCTGGCCCTGGACCCGGGCGACCCCGACGCGGCGACTCCGGGGGAAGGCGGTTGCGAGTACTGGAACCCCTTCTTCAGCGGCTACTTTCAGCCGGACGGCTCGCCGCAGACCGACCCCGAGCTCGCCAACTCGCCAGAGCTTTTGAACTGGATGGTGGGCGAGATCATGACCGACGTGGAGGAGACCCTCACGGTGGTGGACGCGGTCTTCACCGGCGATCTGGTGGACATGCCGGCGGGGCCCCTGGGGCTGGCGTTCGGGGTGCAGTTCCGCCGCAACGAGATCGATGTCAACGTGGATTCCGACTCCAACGCCAACAACTACTCGTTCATCTTCGGCGCCGCCGACTATCAGGCCCGGGAGGATGTGCTGGCCGGGTTCGTGGAGCTGGGCATTCCCGTGACCGACCGCCTGGACGTGCAGCTCGCCGGCCGCGTGGAGGATTTCGAGGAGAACGACGAGACCACGTTCGATCCCAAGATCACCGGCATGTTCCGGGCCACGGATGCGCTCACGCTGCGGGCGTCGGCGGGCACGTCGTTCCGGGTCGGCTCGCTGCTGCAGCGTTTCGGCCAGTCCACCCAGCTCATCAACATCGCCGACCCGTTCAGCGGCTCCGGGCTCGCGTTCCGCCCGCAGATCGGCTTCGGCAATCCGGACGTCTCCCCGGAAGAAGCCACCACCTGGAACGTGGGGCTCTCCTGGGCGCCGGAGGAGGGCGCGCTTCAGGGCTTCTCGGTGGACCTCGACTACTACGACTACGACTACGACGATCTCATTACCCTGGAGGGGCCGGCCGACCTCGTCGCCCGGGACGCCGCCCTGCGTTGCCCGCAGGGGCTGGACGACGACCCCACCAACGACGTTCCCGACTGCGGGCTGCAGGACGACGGCAGCATCATCTCCCTGGGCGAGGGAATTCCGGATCAGGTGGTCCGCAACCCGGGGGACCTGCAGCTGCTGCGGGTGGAGCCCACCTACTCCAATGCGCAGGAGCTCGAGGTCTCGGGGCTCGATTTCACCATCGGCTACGACTGGGAGCTCGGCGACCTCGGCCTGCTGAACACCAGCCTCACGGGGAGCTGGGCCCGGGAGTGGGACCTCACCCGGGCGGACGGTGTGACCATCGACGGCGTGGGCAGCCGCAATTTCGGGACCACCATCGGCCGCTCCCTGCCCGAGTGGAAGGTGAATCTGGGGCTCAACTGGCTCATGGACCGGCATTCGGCGTTCGTGCTGGTACGCTACATCGACGCCTACGAGGACAATCAGTCGGTGGAGAATCCCAACGACGACGCCTACTGCCTCGGCTCGTGCCTGCGCGCCTTCGCCACCGGCATGCAGGGCAACATCGCCGAGAGCGAAGAGGCCCTCGACCGCCGCATCAACAGCTTCACCACGGTGGACGTGCAGTACACCTATGAGTTGCCGGAGATGGGCATTCAGGAAGAGGGCAGCAGCATTTCCATCGGCGGCTACAACGTCTTCAACCGCACCCCGCCGCGGGTGAATGTGGACGGCCTGTTCGATCCGTTCACCCACGACCCGCGGGGCGCGATCTGGTATCTGCGCTACAGCATGAATCTGTAGGCGCGGCCACGGCGCGGACGGGGCCCGGCGGGCCCCGTTCGCTACCGCGTCGATACCGTCCGCGGGCCGCCCAGCCACAGCGTGAGCAGATAGGCCACGCCGCCGCTCGCCACGATGGCCAGACCCATTAGCCCCTCCAGGGGCCGCTGCGTCAGGATGTATCCGAGGGTCCACGCGGTGACGCCGAGGTATACCAGCGCCGGCAGCGGCTGCAGCGGCGCCCGGTAGGGCCGCGGCAGGCCGCCCCGGCGCCAGCGCAGCACGAACACGCCGGCCACGGTGGCGAACGTGTTGAGACCCAGGGTGAACCCGGCGAACACCAGGATCGACTCGAACGAGGCGCTCGCGATGAACGCGAGGGTGAGCAGCGATTGCAGGGCGATTGCCACGTGGGGCACGCCGTGGCCGTTGGTGCGCGCCAGCAGCCGGAACGCGGGGAAGTCCTGGCCGATCACCTGCAGCACCCGCGGGCCCGCCATCACCATGGCCGACACGGTGGAAATGAGCAGCACGGCCAGCACCAGCCCCATGGCCTCGGCGCCCCGGGGGCCGAAGGCGTGCTGCGCGGCGACGTAGCCGATCTCGATGCGACCCGCCATGGCCGACGGTGGTGCGACGTAGAGGAACGTGAAGTTGAGCAGCAGGTAGAGCAGCAATACCGCGCCGGTACCGAGCAACAGCACCCGGGAGAGGTTCCGGCGCGGGTCCTCCAACTCGCTGGTGAGATAGGTGGCGGCGTTCCAGCCGGTGTAGGCGTAGTTGACGTAGATCAGCGCCACGGCGAACGCGCCGCTGGTGAGCAGGGCGCCGTCACCGGCTGCCGGCAGCAGGCGCACCTTCTGAGGCGTTTCCACCCACAACCACGCCAACGCGCAGAAGCCGAGGATCAGCAGCACTTTCAAGGCGGTGAACGCGCGTTGCACGCCGCCGCTGCTGCGCCGGGTGCTGGCGTGCACCGCGGTGAGCGCCAGCACCAGCGCGCACGCCAGCCAGGTCGGCGACAAGGCGGGGAACACCGAGCTGGTGTAGGTGCCGAAGGTGATGGCGGCCAGGGCCGTCGGGGCGGCGAAGCCGATGGTGGCCGACACCCAGCCCGAGACGTAGCCGGCGGCGGGATGATAAATCTCGGTGAGGAAGTTGTATTCGCCGCCGGAGCGGGGCAGGGCGGCGCCCAGCTCGGCGTAGCACAGGGCACCGCACAGGGCCGTCAGGCCCCCGACCAGCCACAGCATCATCAGCACGAAGGGCGACTCGATGTCGAGCAGCTGGAAGCCGAGGCTGGTGAAGACCCCGGTGCCGATCATGTTGGCCACCACCACGGCCGTGGCGGTGCGCGGGCTGAAGCGCTCTTCGGGCATGGCCGGGCGCGTCAGCGGCGGTCGAGCCGGAACACCCGGGCGTTCGCCACCCAGTTCTCGTCACTGTCGAGGTCGTACTTCTCGGCGTACGCTCGGGCCACCTTGCGGCGCTCGGCGATGTCGGTGACCGGGCGCGCCTCCAGCGGGTACAGGGTCTCGCCCACGCGCAGCCGAACCCGCGGATCGTCGAGAACGTATTCGCTCCACCGGGTGCCGTCCGGCCCCGTGCCGATGTAGACGTCGGCGCCGATACCCACGGCCCAGATGTTCACGGAATAGGGGTCGTCGGGGCGGGTTTCCAGCTGAAACGTCTCCTCGGCGCGCAGATCGGACCACTCCTGCGGGGGTGCGGCCACCTCGCCCGAGAGCTCTCCGCCGGGGAACACGGTGAATGGCTCGCTGCAGCCGGAGAGCAGCACGAAGGGGAGCAGAAGGCCGAGGAGTCGGGTCATGGGCACCGGTATGCGTGGATTCGACCGGACACATTAGCGCGGAATCCCCGGCGCGGGTAAACTGATTTTGCAAACCCTCGTCATCGGGAGAGCGACGTGAACGAACGCGAGTTCGACGTCATCGTCTGGGGCGCCACCGGATTCACCGGTCGGCTGGTGGCGGAGCACCTGATGCAGCGCTACGGCGCCGGCGGTGAGCTGCGCTGGGCCCTCGCCGGGCGCAGCGAGCGCAAGCTCGAGGACGTACGGCGCGGGCTCGGGGAACGCGCCGACAGTGTGCCGCTGGTGCTCGGGGACGCCGACGACCCGGCGAGTCTCGAGCGCATGGCCGCGCGAACCACCGTGATCTGCAGCACCGTGGGCCCCTACGCGCTGTACGGATCGCACCTGGTGGCGGCGTGCGTGGCGCAGGGAACCCACTACTGCGACCTCACCGGCGAAGTGCACTGGATGCGCCGCATGATCGACCTCCACCATCAGCGCGCCCGGGAGACGGGCGCGCGCATCGTGCATACCTGCGGCTTCGACAGCATCCCCTCGGATCTCGGGGTAGCGTATCTGCAGCGCGAGATGCAGCGGCGCCACGGCACCGTGTGCCGGTCGGTCAAGTTCCGCGTGCGCGAGCTCCGTGGCGGCATGAGCGGCGGCACCATGTCCAGCATGCTCAACATGCTCGAAGAGGCGCAGCGGGATCCCGCGGTCCGGCATCTGCTCGAGGATCCCTATGCGCTCAATCCCGAGGGCGAGCGCCACGGGCTCGACGGCCCGGAGCGCAAGGTTCCGGAGTACGACGACGATTTTCAGGCGTGGGTGACCCCTTTCATCATGGGCGCCATCAACAGCAAGGTTGTCCGCCGCAGCAACGCGCTTGGCGCGTTTCCCTACGGCCGCGATTTCCGCTACGAGGAAGGCATGGTCATGCCCTTCGGCGCCTGGGGGCTGCCGCTGGCGGCGGGGATCAGCGCCGGCACCGCGGCGGTGTCGCTGGCTGCATCGGCGCGGGTGGTGCGGCGCAATCTGACGCGGCTGTTGCCGAGCTCCGGTGAGGGGCCGTCCCGGCGGACCCGCGAGTCCGGTTTCTACGTCATCGATCTCCTCGGTAAACATCCGGACGACTGGACGAAGAACCTCAAGGTGCGGATCCAGGGCGACCGGGATCCCGGCTACGGGTCCACGTCGAAGATGCTCGGCGAGGCGGCGGTCTGTCTCGCGAAGGACGCGCTCGACTCGCCCGGCGGCGTGCTCACGCCGGCCACCGCCATGGCGGACCCGCTGCTGTCGCGGCTGCCGCTGCACGCCGGCGTGACCTTCGAGCTGCTCGGCTGAGGGTTGGACAACGGCGCCACGGCCGTAGTATTAGTCGGTTTTCGCTGCGGGAGGGCGCCGCCATCAACGACATCGACATCGTCGCCACGGACGCGGACTTCTCCGATCTCCATGAGCGTATGCAGTGGTACGTGGATCACGAGATCCTCTCCTGCTGCGTGACCCTGGTGATGCGGGGCACGGACGTGGTCGACTACCGGACGTTCGGCTACATGGATCTGGAGTCGAAGCGGCCGCTCGAGCACGACGCCATCTTCCGGATGTACTCCAACACCAAGCTCGTCACCTCGGTGGCGGCGATGATGCTCTACGAGCAGGGGGCGTTCAGCCTCGATGATCCGCTGTCGAAGTTCCTGCCGGCGTTCGCCGAGCCGCCGGTGTTGCGGCCGGAGGCATCATCGGCCTCGGACGTGGAGCCCCTGGCGGCCCCCATCCTCATGCGGCACGTCATGAGTCACAGCGCCGGCTTCTCCTACGGCTTCATCGAGCCCGGCTCGATCATCGACCGGGCCTACGCCGCGGCGGGGGTGAGCGCCATGGCCACTGAAGGGCTGACGCTGGCCTCGCTGTGCGACAAGCTGGCCACCATGCCGCTGGCCTATCAGCCGGGAACGTCCTGGCGCTACAGCCTGGCGACGGACGTCCTGGCCCGGGTGATCGAGGTACTTTCGGGGCAGCGGTTCGACGCGTTTCTCGAGGCGAACATTCTCGGCCCGCTGGGCATGACCGATACCGCATTCCACGTGCCGGCGGAGAAGCACGGCCGCTTCACCACCATGTACGCGCCCGTTGACGTGTTCGCGCCCATGAAGGGCGGGCTGGTGAAATCCGATGATCCGGCCGACGGCGCCTACAGCCGCCCGCCGACCTTTCTCTCCGGCGGCGGCGGCCTGGTGTCCACGGTGGCGGACTACGTGACCTTTCTGCGCGCCATCATCAACGGCGGCGAATGGAACGGTGTGCGGCTGCTGCGGCCGGAGACGCTCATGCTCATGCGCACCAATCAGTTGCCGGACGGGGTCGGGGTGCAGTTTCCCATGTGGGAGATGCCGGGCACGGCGTTCGGTCTCGGGTTCGCGCTCAAGCAGGCCCCGGGGCCGGACGAGCCGGAGACCGCCACCGACGAGTACCACTGGGGCGGTATGGCCGGCACGCACACCTGGATGGCGCCCCGGGCGGACATCTGCGGCGTGTGCATGACTCAGCGCATGCCCGGGTTCTGGCACCCCTTCAGCCACGACTTCAAGCGCATGGTTTACGAGAAGCTGGGCTAGGCGATGGCGCCGGCGCCTTCCGGGCGGACGTGGTCCAACCGGCTGTACCGGGCCGCGACGTGGCTGCTGGCGTTCGCCTGCTTCTATCTGGTCTATCGACGCACCGAAGGGGCGGCCGCCCGTGAGGGGGTGACCGTGGTGGAATACCTGGTGCGGTTCTTCGGCGAGGCCGACTGGCTCGCCTGGCTGGCGTTGATGATCCCCTACTCGGTGTTCTTCTTTCTGGTGGATTCCCACGCCACCTGGCGTGTGGTGCGCTGGTTCAACGCCCCGGCGCTCCGATTCACCGACATGCTGCCCATACGCGGCAGCGCTTACATCCTTTCGCTCGTGAACGAGCAGGTGGGCAAGGGCGCGATCTCGCTGTATCTGCTGCGGCGCTACCGCGTACCCGCGCTGGAAGCCATCTCTTCCATGCTCATGCTCGGGCTGGTGGAGATCTATCAGCTCCTGTTCTTTTCTTCGGTGGGGGTGATCAGCGGTTACCACGTGGTGCAGGCGGCCTCGCGGAAACTACCGCTGGACGTCATTCTGCCGGCGGTGTTCGCCGGCGCCGTCGTGTATCTGCCGCTGCACATCGCCTATTTTCGCGGTCATCTGGCGCCGCGCACGCGGCTGCGGCACCAGCCCCTGGTGCGGGCGTTTCGCGAGGCGCGGCCGCTGCACTATCTGTTGCTGCTGCTGTTCAAGGCGCCGAACCTGCTCGGCGCCGTCGTCGTCTACACGCTGGCGCTGGATCTGTTCAACGTCGACGTCAGCCTGGCGCAGATGCTGGCGTTCCTGCCGGTGATCTTCCTGGCCGCGGCGCTGCCGCTGCCGTTCCACGCCGGTGCGCTGCTGCTGTGGACGGTGCTGTTCCCGGAATTTCCCGAGGTGGGCGCCTTCAGTCTGGTCATGCACACCTTCTTCGTGCTGTTCAACGCCGGGATCGGGCTCGTGTTCCTGCCCCGGGCGAACCGGGAGCTATTCGGCGGTGCACCGGACGCGGTAGCGGTCGAGCATGGAGATCAGGGTAGCGAGCACCAGTAGCCAGCCAACGGCGCGGAGCAGCGCGTCCGGCGGCCAGGGCCAGCCCAGGGCGTTACGGTAGACGAAGGCGCCGGCGACCGCGAAATAGCCGATGCCGTTGGCCCGGCCCAGCCAGCTCGTCCGCAGGCTGCGCCCCCGCAGGGCGTCGGAGTCGATCACGTATTGCACGAAGGCAGCTGCCACCAGCACCGGCAGCGCCCCCGGCAGGTAGCCCTGCCGCCACAGCGCGGCGAGCAGCAGGGTGACGAACGCCGCGTCGGTGGCGTGGTCCACGAGCCCGCCGAGCGGCGATGCCTGGGACAGACGGCGCGCCAGCGCGCCGTCGAGGAAGTCGCTGGCGATGGCCAGCGTGAGCAGCGCTGCGGCCGCGGGCCAGTGGTCGTCTAGCACCAGCCACGCGCACGCTGGCGCGAGCAGCGCGCGCACGCCGGTAATCCCGTTGGCCCAGGTCAGCCACATGGGCGAGAATGCCCGTGGTAGAGCTTGTCTGGAACGATGGATGGAGGCCTCTGCATGGCACCGCGAGCATACCGCAGAACCCCGGCCCGCCGCTGAATGCTCGCGGTCACCGGTGCCAACGGTCAGCTCGGGCAACGGTTGCTGTGCGCTCTGGCGCCGCGGCAGCCGGTGCGGGCGCTGGTGCGGTCGAGCCGCGCCCGGGACGCGGTGGCGCGCCTGGCGCTCGGATCCCGCGTAGAGACCCGCGTGGTCGATTACCGCGCGGGGGACGACCTGGCGGCGGCCCTGGCCGGCTGCGCGGCGGTGGTGCATCTGCCGGGCATCATCCGGGAGTCGCGGAACAACCGGTTCACCGATGCCCACGAGCGCGCCTGCCGGGCGCTGGCGGACGGTGCGGCCCGGGCCGGCGTTCGGCGGGTGGTGTATACGAGCATTCACGGAGCGAACCCGGAGTCGTTGAACGCCTGTCTCGCTTCGAAGGGGGCCGCCGAGCGCCTGCTGCATGAAGGCGCGGTGCCCGCCTCGGTCTTGCGGTTGCCCATGGTGCTGGGTGAAGGGGACTTCGCCGCTCGGGCGCTGGCGGCGCGCGCCCGGCGCCGGGTCAATCTGGTGCTGCGCGGGGCGAGCCTGGAGCAGCCCATTTACGCCGGCGACGTGGTGACGGCGGTGCGCGCCGTGCTCGACCTCACCAGCCCCGCCCCGTTGTACGAGCTGGCGGGGCCGGAGTCGCTGCCGCGCGCCGCGCTCATTCGCCGGGCAGCGGGGGTGCTCGGGCGGCGCACCCGAGTGGTGTCGGTGCCGCTGGTCGCCGGTCTCGCGGCGGCCTGGGCGCTGGAACGGCTGAGCGACCAGCCGCCGGTGACCCGCGCCATGCTCGGCGTGCTCGATCACGATGATCACATCGACCCGGCGCCGGCCGCCGCGGCGCTGGGGATGACTCTCACCCCCCTGGACGCGACCCTCGCCCGCTGTCTGCGGGGCCCCGCCGCGCCCGTCGATTGACCGGCTGCTGCTGCTCGGTTTTACTTCCGAAGGTGAGACTCGCCCACCTGATCCTGCTCTGCGCGACCCTGGCGGCCACCGGCGCCGCGGCGGAGCCGGACACGCGCCTGCCCGAGCCGGTGGCGCAGGCGGCCCGTGCGCTGGGGATGCCGGAGGACGCCATCAGCGTGTGGGTGCAGAAGCTGGAAGCGGCGGAGCCGCTGCTGGCGGTGAATCCGGATACCCCGCGCAATCCCGCCTCCACCATGAAGCTGTTGACCACGTTCGCCGCGCTCGAGCGGCTCGGGCCCGCTTTCCGCTGGCGCACCGAGGTGCACCTGGCGCAGCCGCCCCGGGACGGCGCGGTGGCCGGCGACGTCTGGCTCCGGGGCACCGGCGACCCGTATCTGGTGGCGGAGGAATACTGGAAGCTCGCCGGTGCGCTGCGCAAGCGCGGGGTCGAACGCATCGACGGCGATCTGGTGTTCGACAACTCCTACTTCGAGGTGGCGGCGGAGGATCCGGGGGCCTTCGACAACCGGCCCAACCGGGTCTACAACCTGCCGCCGCATCCGCTGCTGGTGAATTTCAACGCCGTGCGTTTCCTGGTGCGCCCCGGGGCCGACGGCCGGGCGGTGCGCGTGCGCGCCGACCCGCCGCTGCCGAACCTCGAGCTCGACAACCGCCTGCGGCTGCGCCAGGCCCCCTGCGGGGGCTACCAGCGCGGCGTCGCGCTGGCCATGGCGGATCCGGCGGAACGCGCCCGGGTACGGCTCGAGGGGCGCTTTCCCGCCGGGTGCAAGCGTTACGCCCTCACCCGCACGGTGCTGCGCCCGGAAAGCTATGCCTTCGGTCTGTTCGAGCTCTACTGGCAGCAGCTCGGCGGCGAGATCACCGGGCGCTGGCGCACCGGGACGGTGCCGGAGGCGGACGGGGAGCCGTTTCTGGTGCATCGATCCCCGCCCCTGGCCGAGGTGCTGCGGCTGGTGAACAAGCACAGCAACAACGTCATGACGCGGAATCTGGCGTTGACCCTCGGCGCGCACGTGTACGGCGCGCCGGCCACGGCGTCGAAGGGGCTCAGCGCGATCCGCGAGACGCTGGCGGAGCGGGGTATCAGCGCGGACGGCGTGTTGATCAGCAACAGCGCGGGGCTGTCCCGGGATTCGCGACTCAGCGCGCGGCAGCTCGCGTCCGTGCTGAAGGCGGCCTGGCACAGCCCGTTCATGCCGGAGTTCGTCTCCTCCCTTGCCATCGCCGGCCTGGACGGCACCCTGCGGCAACGCCTGGGCGGCACCGCCGCCCAGGGCCACATGCACCTGAAGACGGGCAGCCTGAACGACGTCTCCGCCGTCGCCGGCTACGCGCAGTCGCGTTCCGGGGAGCGGCTGCTGGTGGTGGTGCTGGTGAACGCCGCCGAGGCCCACCGCGGCCTCGGCGAAGACTTCGAGGACGCCGTCCTCGAGTGGGTGATGCGCCGGTGACGCCGCTGCGCCATCACCGGAGCGCCCGGGTCAGGAAAGGCAGGCTCTGGTCCATGCGGTGATCGATGCCCGAGTGCGTGCCGGGGAATTCCTCGTAACGGTACTCCACCCCGGCGCGCGTGAGCTCCCGGGAGAGAATCCGGGTGCCGTAGTGGATGTGGTACTGATCGTTCCAGCCGCAGTCCATGTAGATGCCGCGAAGCGAGCGCAGGTTGTTCCGGTAGCGGCCCACCAGGTGAATGGGGTCGTGGCGCAGCCAGGCGCGCCAGCGCGCCGGAATCAGCTCTCCGGTGTCGAGGTCGAAGGGCACGCGGAAGCCGTTGGGCGCCGCTGGGTCGGGGTCGTAGCTCGCCGCCATGCACAGGTTCATGAGCGTCGTGATCTCACTGCCTGTCAGCCGCTCGCGTTGCCACGCACTGTCGAGAAAGCGGGCGATGCGGCCGTCGTCGAGCCCCGGCTTTAGGTGCCCGGTGGCGGCCGGAACGTCCACCGGCCCAGCCTTGCGGGGCGGGCGGCGGTAGCGAGCGAGCTCGTCCAGCGTGTTCGGCCAGTCCGTGCGGTAGAGAAAATCGAAGTGGGCGTCGCCGGAATGATTGGCCACGGCACCCCAATACCGCGCGTAGCGCATGCCGTGGATCATCGCCCCGTAGCCCCCCGAGGACTTGCCGAAGCAGCCGCGGTGGTCGCGGTCCGCGCGCGTGCGAAGCTCGCGGTCGACGAAGGGAATCAGCTCGCGGGTCAGGTAGTCGGCGTAGCGCCCGATGGCGCTGGAATTGACGTACTGATTGCCGCCGAGCGCGGTGAAGCAGTCCGGAAACACCACGATGGCCGGCGCCATGCGCCGCTGATGCACCAGCCGGGCGAGCCGTTCCGGGACGTTCTCCTCGAAGTTGCGCCAGTTGACGTGGCCCCAGCCGGAGCTGGTGTAGCCGGTGAGGTCGAACAGCACCGGGAACCGGCGCTTGGCCGGCCCCCGTGAGTACGCCGGCGGCAGCCAGACCGGAAAGCGTCGCACGTGCGGGTCGCCCAGCGGGTTGTCGGCGAGGATGCGTGAGTGGTGCTCCAGCACCACCACCTCGCCTTCCGGCCAGCTCGGGCGTTTCAGCGCCACGCCGCCCGCCTCAGGCCGCGGCGCCGCGCAGCGCGGCGATGCGCGCGTCGAGCGGCGGATGGGAAGAGAACATGGCGCGCAGGCCCTGACGCATGCCCTGGCGGATGCCGAACGCCTGCAGGCTCTCCGGCATGGTGCTCGGCATCTCCTGGGCGCGTTTCAACCGCTCCAGGGCTGCGATCATGTTCTCGCGCCCGGCCAGCTCGGCGCCGGCGGCATCGGCCCGGAATTCCCGGTAGCGTGAGAACCACATGACGATGGCGCTGGCGAGAATGCCCAGCACGATCTCGGCGATGATGGTGGTGACCCAGTAGCCGATGCCGAGCCCCTGCTCGGTCTTCAGCACCACCCGGTCGACGAAGAAGCCCACCAGCCGGGCCAGGAACAGCACGAACGTGTTCACCACGCCCTGAATCAGGGCCAGCGTGATCATGTCGCCGTTGGCCACGTGCCCGATCTCGTGGCCGAGCACTGCCTCGACCTCGTCCGGGCGCATGCTTTCCATCAGCCCGACGCTGACCGCCACCAGGGCCTTGTTGCGATTGGCGCCGGTGGCGAAGGCATTGGGTTCGTTGGAGGGGAACACCGCCACCTCGGGGGTGGCGATACCCGCCTTGGCCGCCAGACGTGCCACCGTGGAGAGCAGCCAGCGCTCGGCATCGTTGCCCGGCTGTTCGATGACCTGGGCCCGGGTGGACCACTTGGCGATCTTTTTCGAGATCAGCAGCGAGACGAGCGAGCCGCCGAAGCCGATGAGGGCGCAGAACACCAGCAGTGCGGTGAGGTCCAGATTCACGCCGTTGTCCTGCAGAATGCTCTCGAAGCCGAGCAGCCGGAAGGTGATGCTGGCGACGACGATGATGGCCAGGTTGGTACCGAGGAACAGCAGTATGCGCATCTTCTTCTCTAACGGATTCCGGGTAGTGGCGTCGCGGGATTGGACCTGCCCCGACGCCGGAGGTTCTAGACGATGGGCTGCTTATTCTGCACGGCGGGCGGCTGGCGGCAAGACGGCCGCCGCCCGCCGGAAGAATCGGAGCCGGGTCACACTTTCCCGGGCGCTTTTCAGCTAGCTTCCGGCAACGGAACCGACCCTCATGCAGAAACGGATGTCATCACCCGACCCCGCCGAAACGGACCTCGACGCGCTGAAAGCGGAGCTCGCGAAGTGGCGGGAGCGGGTGCCAAAGCTGGCCGCGGCGCTGCGTCAGCGGGCCACGGAGGTGGAGGGCCTGCGCACCGAGATCGAGCGCCTTCGCGGCGAGGAGGACCCGCTCGCCGCCGTGGCGCACGTCCGTGCCCGGGAGGCGCGGATCGGTCAGCTCGAGACCGAGCTGGAGGAAGCGCGGGATCACCACCACCGGCTCGCGCAGGAAAACGAGGAACTGCGCGAGCGTAACGATCAGATGCTGGAGACGGCCCAGATCGCGGAGCGACAGATCGCCTCGCTCACCGGATTCCTGGAGACCCTGCGCGCCGACGCCGAGCGGCACAAGGCGCACCTGCACGCCCTGGACCGGGAACTGGCAGAGTGCCGGACCGAGCGCCAGGCAGCGTTGGCGGAGAAGGAGACGAAGATCGGTGAGCTGCGGGAGCGGATCCGCGAGCTCGAGGCGCAACTGGCCGAGCGGCCGGTGGCCGACGAGGATCTGACCCGCATCCACGGGGTGGGCAGCAAGCTGGCAACTCAACTCGAGGATCTCGGCTACCGCCGGCTGCAGCAGATCGCCGGGCTGGACCTGACGGCGCTCGAGGACCCCGGGCACCCCCTCCATGCGCACCGCGCGCGGATCGTTCGCGACCGCTGGATCGAGCAGGCCCGGCGTCTGACCGGCGCCTGACGGGCGCTTTTCAGCCACCCGGCGCGCGGCTATAGTTCCGGCCACCTGCATCGATGGCGGCTGAGATGGAAGGTCACGCATGTCCAGAGGGCGCCGACCGCCGGCACGGCGGCGACCGACGGCGCAACGCCCAGGGGTGGTTCGAGGTGCGCGCCCGGCGTGACGGCATCGGTGGCGACCGCCGGCGGAGCCATGACGGCGGTCGCCACCGGAAACGCTGGCGCCGCGCGCTTCGCAGAGTGGCGGGGCTGGTGACCCCGCGCGGAAACCCACGCTGAATGGCCAGCGCCCGCCTGCGCAT
>JBMCWS010000069.1:0-14676 GCA_048621375.1 Pseudomonadota bacterium
CTGTCGTTGAGCGCGAGACCCTGATGCCGCCTTTGGCTCGTATCTGCATCACCGCCGTAGCCGCGGGCCTTTGGCTGCTCGCGCTGGAAGCCGCGGGTGAGCCGCCACGCGCGCATGAGGTGGTGGTGGACGGCCACCCGTTGCGGGTCTGGGAGAAGGCGCCGGAGGCGCCGCGCGCCCGGATACTGCTCGTCCACGGCCGTACCTGGAGCACGCTGCCGGATTTCGATCTGCAGGTTTCCGGGGAGGACCGTTCGCTCATGGACGGGCTGGTGGCCCGCGACATTGCCGCGTTCGGGGTGGATCTGCGCGGCTACGGCGAGACCCCGCGCGACGATTCCGGGTGGCTGACCCCCGAGCGCGCCGTCGCCGACGTGGCGCGGGTCCTCGAGTGGCTGCGTGCGCGGGATCCGGACCGGCCGCGGCCGTATCTGTTCGGCTGGTCGTACGGCGCCATGGTGGCGCAACTGGTGGCGCAGGCGCGCCCGGAGCTGGTGTCGGGGCTGGTTCTTTTCGGCTATCCGGTGCGCCCGGGTATCGACGACCCCGTTGCGGGCCGCGACGGTGAGCCGCCGAAGGAAGCGACCACGGCCGAGGCGGCTGATGCCGATTTCGTGCTGCCGGGCGCCATCAGCCGGGATGCGGTGGATGCCTTCGTCGCTGCCGCCCTCGAGGCCGATCCGGTGCGCGCCGACTGGCGCCGTCTCGAGCAGTGGCGCCGGCTGGACGGCGCCGAGGTCCGGGTGCCGACCCTGCTGCTCGAGGCTTACCACGACCCGCTGGCTCGGGACGACGTGCACGCCGAGCTGTTCGCGCGCCTGGACACCCACGACAAGGCCTGGGTGGTGATCCCGGGTGGCGATCACGCGGCGTTCCTGGAGCGTCCTCGGCGATACTTTCTCGATCACCTGGCGCTGTTCATGCGGCCGAGGCATTGAGCTTTGATTCCCGGGCGCGGTGTGTCTAGTATCCCGCCAACGTTGCAAGAGCCCGCCCGCATTGTCCGATGACGGTGGCCAGCCCGGCGGCGGCGCGAGCGTGGAGCTCGGCGATCGCCGCGGCGCGCTGACCCTTTCCCCCAGGGAGCTGGAGGCGCATTGCCGTGAGGCCACGGTCCTCGTGGTGAAGGGCGGGGCACCCGCGGTTCTGGCGCACCGGGACAGCGAGGGGCAGCCGCTCATCACCAAGATCTGGCGGCGTCGTGCCACTTGGACCTCGGACCTGCTCCGCCCCTACCATGGGCGCTTTCTGCGGTCGCTGGCCACGCTCGAGCGTCTGGGCGTGCCCACGCCCCGCTACCGCGCCCACGGCCGGGTGCCCGGCGCCGGTGCCCGCTTCGTGATCTACGAGGCGCTGGACGGGACGCCGCTGCGGGATCTGCTGGGACGCGGGCTCGACGTCGACGCTCTGGCCCGGTTCGTGGCCCGGCTCCACGAGGCGGGGATCTATTTTCGCGGGCTGCATCTCGGCAACGTGATCCGGCTCGAGGACGGCCGCCTGGGCCTCATCGACGTTCAGGACACGCGCTTCTTCCGGCGCCCCCTGCGCTGGCGTTTTCGTGAGCGGAACCTGGGCATTCTCTGCTCGCATCCGGCGGACCTCGAGTACATGCGCGACGGCCATTGGTGCGATCTGGTGATGGCCTATTGCCGCGCCATCGGTGCTAGCGTCGCCGATGCGGGGCGCATGCGCGAGCGGGTGCGGGCCCAGATCGAGCGCCGGGAGGCCCGCCGTGCCCGGCGCCGCATGCGGGAGGCGCGGGCCCTAAGTCAGTGAGCGCTCACATCAGGCTCCGGTGATCCGGCTCGCCGCGGACAATGATATCCACCCTGTCACTGACAAGATGCGCCCGACGCGCTACTCTTGACGCCGGATTCGCGAAATCATTGCCTCGAGGCGAGCGTCAAGGAGACGACCCATGAGTGAAGCCGAACAATCCGCCAGCACCCGCCGCGAGAACATGCGCCGGTCCAACCGGGAGCTCTCCGAGCAGTGGGCCATCGACGTCCATCAGGATCCCTATTCCCTGCCCTTGAACCGCATGAATCCGGGGCATCCCGATCTGTTCGAGGCGAACACGGTGCTCCCGTACTTCGAGCGGTTGCGCAAGGAGGATCCGGTCAACTACACCGAGGACAGCCAGTTCGGGCCGTACTGGTCGGTGACCAAATACCACGACATCGTCTACGTGGACACCCACCACCAGATCTTCTCGTCCGATTCCCGGGTCGGCGGCATCCAGCTCGGCGGTCAGGCGGACCCGGACCCGGATCCCGTGTTCCACCTGCCCATGTTCATCATGGAGGATCCGCCCAAGCACGACGAGCAGCGCAAGGTTGTCGCACCCATGTTCTCGCCGCGCCGCATCGCCGAGCTCGAAGGGCTGATCCGCGAGCGCGCCGCCCTGATCCTCGACGGGCTGCCGCGCAACGAGACCTTCAACTGGGTGCGCGAAGTGTCCGTGGAGCTCACCGGGCGGATGCTGGCGACCCTGTTCGCCATTCCCCAGGAGGATCGGGACAAGCTCATTCACTGGTCGGACACCACGCAGAACATCAGCAACCCGGAGTACTTCGAGACGCCGGAAGAGGGGTTCCAGGAGCTGTGGAAGTGCTGGGAGTACTTCGACGCGGTGTGGAAGGAGCGCGCGGCTCAGAAGGAACCGGGGGAAGATCTCATCTCCATGCTGGTGCACGGCGAGTCCACCCGGGACATGCCCCCCAACGAGTACCTGGGCAACATCCTGTTGCTCATCGTCGGTGGCAACGACACCACCCGCAACTCCATTTCGGGCGGTGTGCTCGCCCTGAACGAGAACCCGGCGGAGTACGAGAAGCTGAAGAATGATCCGGGTCTGGTCACCAACATGGTGCCGGAGATCATCCGCTGGCAATCCCCGGTGGCCCACATGGCGCGCACCGCGCTCGAAGATACCGAGCTCGGCGGCAAGCAGATCCGCAAGGGCGACAAGGTGGCCATGTGGTACGTCTCGGGGAACCGCGACGAGGAGGGAATCGCCAACGCGAATCAGTTCGTCATCGACCGCGACAATGCCCGCCGGCACCTCTCGTTCGGCTACGGCATCCACCGTTGCCTGGGCAACCGCCTCGGTGAGCTGCAACTGCGGGTGCTGTGGGAAGAAATCATGAAGCGCTTCCCGAAGATCGAGGTCGTGGGCGACCCCGTGTACCTGAAGTCCAGCTTCATCCGCGGCATCCGCGAGCTGCCGGTGCGCATTCCCGGATGATCGCGCGCGCCGGGAGTGTCATAATGGCGGTGTCCGTGCGGGACTAGCTCATCTGGTAGAGCGACAGCTTCCCAAGCTGTAGGCGACGGGTTCGAGTCCCGTGTCCCGCTCCATTCAAGCGCCTGGCTCGAGACGAAAAAAAACCGGCAGCCTCGGCTGCCGGTTTTTTCGTGCCCGATGGGGCGCGGGTTTCAGGCGCGTTGCCGGCGGGCAACCACCACGCCCAGCAGGCCCAGACCCAACAGCGCCAGCGTGCCCGGCTCGGAGACGGGTACCTCGAACTGCTGATACTTGCCGAGATCACCGCTGGTCACCAGCACGTTGGTGGGCGAATAGTCCTCGCCGATGAAGATGCCGGTGGAGGGGACGCCGGGGTCGCTGCCGGCCAGCTCGAGATCCGCGAACAGCGAGGATCCCAGCGTGAACTGCAACAACTCGTAGCCGTCCTCCAGCACGAAGTCGATACCGTCGTAATGGCCGGGCACGTTGTCGGTGAGGTTCACCCAGGACAGCGCATGGATGCCGGGCAGGTTCGTTTCGGTCAAGGGATCGTCGTTGGGCTCGAACAGGACCTCGGTGTACGCGCCCAGACGCGAGTTCTCGAACTCGATGGACCCGAACCAATCGACGATCTCCTGCTCGGCGCCCCCGGCCGTCCAGCGAATGCTCCAGCTCGACTGGTCGTCGGCGTCGTTCCAGATGTAGTACCCGGGGCCGTGGTCGAGCGCCAGGCCACCGGTGGCGGTGGTGCTTCCGTTGTACTGGGGCGTGGCCAGTGCCGCTGCGGAAACCAGCGACAGGGCGGCGCCCGCGATGGTTGTGGTGAGTCTGTTCAACTTCATCTCCTTTGGATCCTTACAGCAACACGCTCTTCATGAGACCCGTTGCTCGTCGCCTGACATACGGCAGCGACTCATTGCTACCCTGCGCTGTATCAAGCCAGATGCGTGCCAACCTTAAAAATCTAGAAAAAACAAAAAGTTATGGATGTAAGGAGATATGAGTGTTAAACGTGTCGACGGCGCTGCCGGTGATGCGGCTCCCGGGCGTCAAAAGTCTCGACACCCGACCCCGGCGGCGGCGACACGTTGGGTCCGACGGCCGGGGCGGCTGCGTCGTCAATTGGTTGCCGTCGATCGATCGCGAGCGGGGGTCACGGCGATCCCGGATTTCCCGGCCTTCTTCACCCGATACATCTGCTCGTCCGCGGCGCGCAGCACGGCATCCAGATCGTGGCCGTCGTCGGGGTATCCGGCGATGCCCACGCAGGCGGTGACGCGAAGCTGATCGCCGCGCACCTCGATCCCGTTGCCGATGGCGGCGATCACGCGCTCGGCGGTGGCGTTCGGCACGTGCTCGTCCCCATCCGGGACCACCATGCCCACGACGAACTCGTCGCCGCCGATCCGGGCCACCACGTCTTCCTGGCGCACGGTGCGACGGATGCGTTCGGCGATCACCTTCAGGGCGCGGTCTCCGACGGCGTGGCCGTGGCGGTCGTTGATGGGCTTGAAGCCGTCAAGATCGATGAACAGGACCACGAAGCCGGCGCTCGAGTCGTGTGTGCGCGCCATCATGGTGCGGGCGTCGTGCTCGAAGCGCATCCGGTTGGCGAGCCCGGTCAGCGGATCGTGCTCGGCCAGGTACGAGGCTCGGCGCGTCTCTTCGTCCTTCACCTCGACGTCGCGTTGCAGGGAATGGCGCAGCAGATAGTTCTCCCGGGAGTAGCGGTCCCGCAGGCTCTGGGCCGCCATGCCGATCAGCGCGGTGGAGACGAAGAAGTACAGGTGCGCCACCGTGAGCACGCCTTCCGCGCCGCCCACCTGACCGTGGACGGCGGTGATGATCACCAGATAGCCCAGCATGACGACCAGCGACAGCAGGCCCGACAGGTACGGGTTCACGTAGGTGAGGGAATAGACCCCCATGATGATCAGGAGCAGGCCGCCGTAGTAGACGCTCTTGGCGATCTCGCTCTCCTCGGCGAGCACGATGATGGCGCTGATGCCCAGTGCCAGGGCGCTGAACACGAACATGATCACGTACGTGTACAAGGCGTTGAACACGCCCGACCAGGTGCTCAGGAAGGTCAGCACCAGCGCCCCGCACATGAGCCCCCGGATCATCCACGCCTGCGCCACCGCAGAGGGCATGGCCCAGAGATCCAGGACGGCGAACGCGACGTTGAGGAGGAGGGCGAGCAGCGTGAGGATCCGGGTCAGACGGACCTTTTCGCCCACGAGCCGCGCCTGATACTCGCGCTCGAGCGCGCTGCTCGAGAAGCGGAAGCCGCTACGCCAGCTCATGACGCCGCGCCCCTGTCGATCAGCGTCACGGCCCACAGTCCGCGCACGGAGTTGGCGAGATAGACGCGGTCGGCAGCCTCGAGGTCGGCGGGGCGCAGGACGCGCTCCACGACGGCGCCGGAGTCCAGCAGCATCTGCCGGTACACGCCCGGCAGCAGCCCGGAGGCGGCCGCCGGGGTGACGAGCTCGCCGTCGAGCTCCACCACCAGGTTGGCGATGGTGGACTCCGTGAGCTCGCCGCGCTCGTTCACCAGCAGCACGTCTTCCGCTTCCGGCAGGTGTGCGCGGGCATCGTGCCGGGCCCGGTCGTACACGTCGCGATGGGTCGTCTTGTGGGCCACGAACGGGTTGTCGAGCACGGGGCGGTAGCCGGGGGCAATGGCCACGCGCCTCGGCCGCTGGTCGGGGTCGAGGACGGCCGCCTCCACCTCCACGCGCCCGTCGTGGTGGACCTGCAAGCGCACCCGGTGTGGCTGCGGCGGCAGACTGCTCGCCCGTTCCGCAAGGCGCTGCGCGACCCGGGCTGCGTCCACCGGACGACAAAGCGCACGGGCGCTGCGGGTCAACCGCTCGAGGTGCGCGTCGAGCAGATAGTAGCCGTCGTCCGGCTCCCAGAGCAGGGTTTCGAGCAGCGCGAAGCCGGTGCTCGCGGGGGGCTGTGCGTCGTTGAGAATCCGGGCCTTGGTCCGCGTCTCCTCGTACTCTTCCCCGGCGTCGGAATCCCAGAGGATACCGCCACCGATGCCGTACTCCGCCGTGGCCGCTTCCTGGTCCACCAGCGCCGTGCGAATGGCGACGTTGAACTCGGCGTCGCCGTCGGGGGTGAGCAGACCCACCGTGCCGGTGTAGATTTCCCTCGGCTGATCCTCGAGCTCGCGGATGATCTCCATGGTTCGGCGCTTCGGCGCCCCGGTGATGGAAGCCGCGGGGAACAGCGCGCGAAAGATCTCCGCCAGACCGGCGTCGGTTTCCCCCGTGACCGTGCTGGTGAGTTGCCACAGGGTGGGATACGGCTCGAGACGGAATAGCGACTCCGTGCGCACAGTGCCTACCCGGGCGAGGCGGCCGAGGTCGTTGCGCACCATGTCGGTGATCATCAGGTTCTCCGCCCGGTTCTTCAGCGACCGGCACAGCCAGCGCGCGCGGGCGGCGTCCTCGTCCGGTGTTGCGCCGCGGGGCGCGGTGCCTTTCATGGGCCGTGACACCAGTTGCCGCCCGCGGCGGGCGAAAAACAATTCGTGGGATGCGGAGCACACGGTGCGCGCGCCGGCGTCGATGTAGGCGCCGTGACCCGCCGGCTGGCGCGCGATCATGTGCCGGAACAGCCGCCAGGCGGTGTGGTCGTCTCCGGGGGTGGCGGCGCGAAGCCGGTAGCTGAAGTTCACCTGGTAGGTGTCGCCGGCGCCGATGTAGTCGTGGATGC
Organism: Pseudomonadota bacterium; assembly: GCA_048621375.1. Classification (GTDB taxonomy): domain Bacteria; phylum Pseudomonadota; class Gammaproteobacteria; order Pseudomonadales; family Azotimanducaceae; genus UBA7803. The sequence continues at coordinate 6,977 of JBMCWS010000069.1, forward strand.
GTGCCAGTGCCTCGCGGTAGCCGGCCGCGTCGATGCTCGGTTGCCAGTGAAGGTCGAGCGGGCCGGATTCCGGCACGGGTGCGGGGACCCGCCGCGCCCGGTCGAACAGAGCGAACCAGGCCGGGGCCAGCCGCCCCGGCGGATGCGTCGGGAGTTTGACCTCGAGGCCGGGAGCGGCTTCGTAACTCACCCAGCCCACGGCATACAGGCCTTGGGCGCGGACACGCCGTTCCACCTGCTCGAGCAGCCTCGGGACCGCCTCCGGCGCATCCGCCTCCAGCACGCCCACGGGCCGGGCGAAAGCCAGCCAGCAATCTGTGGCCGCGTGGCGGATCAGCGCCTGGGGCATCGGTTCTTCCCGTGGCGGTGGGGCGGGCAGCATTCCCCGGCCGCGGGGCGCTGTCAACTTCCGTACAATGCGCCCTCAAAAAAGGGGGCCTGGTGGCAGCGCGCGTCCACGAAGGCTGGTGGGTCGTGGCCGGGGTGTTCCTGGTGCTCACGGTTTCCTCCGGCTTCGGTTTCTACAACCTCTCGGTGTACATCAACGTGCTCTCGTCGGCGCGGGGCTTTTCCGTTTCCGAAGTGTCGCTGGCGGTGAGTCTGTTCTTCGTCATCGGCGGTGTCGGCGGCATGTGGGTGGCCCGCCTGATCGAGCGCCATGACGTGCGCTGGGTCATGATCGGCGGTGCCGCCCTCGGCGGCGCGGCGCTCGGCGTAGTGGGCCATGCGCAGGCGCTGTGGCAGGTGTACGTGCTGTTCACGGTATTCGGGCTGGGCAACAGCGCCATCTCCATCGTCACCGCCACCACGCTGGTCACCCGCTGGTTTCCCGGCTCGGACCGGGCGGTGGCGCTTTCCGTGGCGTCCACCGGCTTGTCTGCCGGTGGAATCGCCGTTACACCGGCATCGGCGCGTGTCCTCAACCTCTGGGGGATCGAGGCCGCGTTCCCCTGGTTCGGCGCGCTGTTCTTCCTGCTGGTGGTGCCCGTGGCGCTGTGGGTGGTACGCGGACGGCCGCCCGAGCACGCTCGCTCACAGGGTCCCGCAGGCGCCGAAGGGCGGCCCTGGCCGTACCGGGAAGCGGTCCGCAGCCGCTTCTTCCTTCTGGTGACGCTCGGATTCGTGGTCTGTCTGGGGGTCCAGGTCGGGGGCATCTCGCACCTCTACAACCGGGTGGATCACGTCTCCGACTACCGGATCGCCGCTGTTGCCGTGCAGGTGCTCACGGTGGCGAGCATCCTGGGCCGCTTTGCCGGCGGCTGGCTGGTGACGCGGATCGCGATCCGGCCCTTCACCCTGGGAAATCTGGTAGGGCAGTGCCTCGGCATGACGCTCATCGCCACGGCCCAAGGGAACGCGCAGGTGCTGCTCGGCGCGGCGGTGCTGGGTGCTACGGTGGGCAATCTGGTGATGCTGCACCCCCTGTGGCTGGCGGACGCGTTCGGGGGTTACGCTTATGCCAGGATCTTCTCGTTGTCGAATGCCGTTTCCGTGTTCGGGATCGCCGCGGGCCCCACGGTGCTCGGTGTGGTCTTCGACACGTTCGGCTACGCCCCCGCGTACGCCGTGGGAGCCGGGGCCTCGGTGCTGGCCTTCATGCTGATGCTCGCCGCCGGTCCGCGGCCGCGGCTGCCCGAACCGGGCGATGCGGCGCGGCGTGCCGGCCATTGATCGGGAGTACCTGATGGGTTTGCGGTCGTGTCTGCTTCTGTGTGTGATGCTCGCCGGCAATGCGGCAGCGCTCCCCGCCCGCACGGCGGACGGGGAGCCGTTGCCGAGTCTCGCGCCCATGCTCGAGCGCACCACCCCGGCGGTGGTGAACATCGCCACCTACACGACCGTGCAGGTGCGCAATCCGCTCCTGGAGGATCCGTTCTTTCGGCGCTTTTTCGACGTTCCGGAGGAGCGAGGACGGCGCTACCGCCGCACCCGGAGCGCGGGCTCCGGGGTCGTGGTGGATGCGGAGCGCGGCTACGTCATCACCAACAATCACGTGATTCACCGCGCGGACGAGATTACCGTGACCCTGTCGGACGGCCGTACCCTGGCCGCCGAGCTGGTGGGCGTGGACCCCCAGGTGGATCTGGCGGTGCTCGAGGTCCCGCCGGAGAACCTGAGCGAGATCCGGTTTGCCGATTCGGCCGCCCTGCGGGTAGGGGATTTCGTGGTGGCCATCGGCAACCCCTTCGGGCTCAACCAGACCGTGACCAGCGGTATCGTCAGCGCCCTCGGTCGCAGCGGCCTCGGCATCGAAGGCTACGAGGACTTCATTCAGACCGATGCCTCGATCAACCCGGGTAACTCCGGCGGCGCCCTGGTGGACCTCGCCGGCCGGCTGGTGGGTATCAACACAGCCATTCTGGCGCCGGGCGGGGGCAACGTAGGCATCGGCTTCGCCATTCCCGCGAACATGGTCGCCGCGATCATGTCGCAGCTCATCAGCCACGGCGAGGTCCGGCGTGGTCATCCGGGGCTTTCGGTGCAGCCGTTGAACGTGGAGCTGGCGCAGGCGTTCGGACTGGAGCGTCACGAGGGCGTGGTGGTGGTGGAAGTGGAGCCGGACGGCGCCGCGGCCCGTGCGGGGGTGCGCACGGGCGACGTCATCGTGCGCATCGGCGACCGGCGGATCCGCCGGATCACGGATTACCACAGTCAGACGGCGGTCATCTTCATCGGCGACGAGGTGGCGATGGAGGTGCTGCGCGACGGCGAGCGACACCGCCTGGAGCTCGAGATCCTCGAGGACCACGAGGAGAAAATCGACGGGGCCCGCCTGGATCCCCGGCTCGCGGGCACCGCGCTGCAAAATTTCCGCGATCGGGAAGACGATGATCCCGGCGCCGGTGTGCTGGTCACGAAGGTGGCGGAGGACAGTCGCGCCTGGCGCCACGGCCTGCGCCCGGGGGACGTGATCGTGGCGGCCAACCGCCACCCGGTGAAGGACCTGGGGGGGTTGCGGGAAGGTGCGGCGCGGGCCGAGCGGCAGCTCCTGCTGCGAGTCTACCGCTCCGGCCGGTTCGGTTACGTGGCGATCCGCTGAGGAGCGGCCACGATCGACGCTGCGCCTCAGTCGAACATGATGACGCTGCGGGCCACTTCGCCGGACTTGAGGGCTTCCATGCCTTCGTTCACGTCTTCGAGCCGGATGCGCCGAGAAATCATGTCGTCGAGGTGCAGGCGGCCCTGCAGGTAGAACTCCACGAACCGCGGCATGTCCACGCGGAAGCGGTTCGAGCCCATGTTGGAGCCCTGAATCTTCCGCTCGAAGAGGAACTCGACACCGTGCAGCTCGATCTGCGTGCCCACGGGGATCATGCCGATGATCGTCGCGGTGCCGCCGCGGGCGAGCATCGAGAACGCCTGCTCCGCCGTCTGCTTGAGTCCGATGGCCTCGAAGGAGTAGTGCACACCGCCACCGGTCATCTCCACGACGGTGCCCACGGCGTCGTCCTCCGCGGCATTCACCACGTCGGTGGCGCCGAACTTGCGCGCCAGCTCGAGCTTGCTCGGCACCATGTCGACGGCGATGATCCGCGCGGCGCCGGCGATGGCTGCGCCGTTGATGGCGGACAGGCCGATGCCGCCGCACCCGATCACCGCCACCGTGCTGCCCGGCTCCACCTGCGCGGTGTGAAACACCGCCCCGACGCCGGTGGTGACGGCGCAGCCGATGAGCGCCGCCCGGTCCAGGGGCATGTCTTCCCGGATCTTGGCGATGGCGTGCTCGTGCACGAGCATGTACTCGGCGAACGACGACAGGTTGAGGAACTGCGCGACGTTCTCGACGTCGCCGTTCTTCCTGTGCGCCAGTCGCGGCGGCTGTTCCGGCCCGCGCTGCAGCTCCGGCTCCTGACACAGGGACATGTGACCGGTGAGGCAGTATTCGCAATGCCCGCAGAATGCGGACAGGCAGGTGATCACGTGGTCGCCCGGCTTGACGTAGTTCACGTCGGACCCCACAGCCTCGACGATCCCGGCGGACTCGTGCCCGAGCACCGCGGGAAGCGGATACGGGTACGAGCCGTCCTGAAAGTGCAGATCCGAGTGACACACGCCCGCGGCCACCGTGCGAACCAGAACCTCGCGGGGCCCCGGATCGCCGTGCTGGATTTCCTCGATCTCGAGCGGCTTGTTGATCTCGCGCAGCACTGCGGCTTTCATGTCTTTCCCCTGTCCGGACTGATGAGCAGGTGAGTGAGTTTGCCAAAGCCCATGGTGGATTACTACATTCCAGCGGGTACCATGGAGCGCCGCGAACGCGAGGACGAATCGGTTCCGCCGGTGATTGCATGGTATTGATAGGGCTGGGTTCGAATCGCGGCGATTCCGCCGCCATCGTGCAGGAGGCCATGGGCCGCCTGCAGGCGTTCGCCATGGGCGAGGTGCGGCGGTCGGCGCTGTGGCGCACCTCGCCCGTGGACTGTCCCCCGGAGTCGTCGGATTTCGTCAATGCCGCGGTGGCGTTCGAGCCGCGGCCGGAGCTGACGCCCGAGCACCTGCTCGAGGCGCTGAAGGCCCTCGAGGCCGAGTACGGCCGCGCCACCGGCGCGCCCCGCAACGCCCCGCGGGAGCTCGATCTGGATCTGCTGCTGTTCGGCGACGAGGTGCGCCGGGGGTGCGATTTCGTGCTGCCCCATCCGCGCGCCGTGGACCGGCTGTTCGTGCTGGCCCCCGCCGCGGAAGTCCTGCCCGACGCCCGCTGGCCCGGCACCGGCCGCACGGTACGCGCGCTGCTCGACGACCTGGAGACGGACGAGCAGGTCGAGCGGCTCGAGCTGCCGTGAGCCGGCGGAATCCAGCATGCTGAACGGCATCCGCGTCCTCGACCTTTCCACCGACCTCGGTCTGATGTGCGGCCAGTTGCTGGCCGACATGGGTGCCGACGTGCAGCAATGGGTGGCCCCGGAGCACGCGGACCGGGCGGCACGCAGCCGCCACTGGCGGGCGTACACGCGGGGCAAGGGCGTGCAGATGGTCGATTGGCGGCGGGATGCGGGCCGGCTGCGCGCACAGGTGGCGATGGCCGACGTGCTGGTGGAGTCCGAGCCCCCGGGGACGCTGGCGGCGCTGGGGCTCGATGCACAGACGCTGCGGGCGCAGAACCCCGCCCTGATCCACGTCTCCATCACCCCGTTCGGCAGCGACGGGCCGAAGGCCGGGCACGTGGCGACGGACCTCACGGCCACCGCGGCTTCCGGACATCTCTACGTCAGCGGCCGCAAGGATCGCCCGCCGGTGCGGATCTCCTCGCCTCAGGCTCACGCCCACGCTTCGGCCGATGCCGCCGTGGCGGTGCTCATCGCCCTGGCGGAACGGGCACGCAGCGGCCGTGGACAGCACGTGGACGTCGCCGCGCAGGAGTCGTCGACGCTGGCCTTGCTCTCCCGTGGCCTGGACGGCGCCGTGGGGCAGCCGAAAGCGGAACGCGCCGCCTACGCCAACGTCCTCGGCAACGTGGCCCTGCGCACGCAGTTCCGGGCCCGGGACGGCTGGGTGGTGGTGCTGCAGGGGGTGTTGCCGCCCCTGGCGCCCTTCATGGCACGTCTCATGGAATGGGCCCACGAGGAGGGGCACTGCAGCGAGCGGGAGCTGTCCTGGGCCTGGGGCGAGGTGGGCGCCGGCATGTACGAGGGGCGTATCACCGAGGCGGACTGGGCACCGGTACAGGACGCCATCGAGCGTCTGGTGGCCCCACGTAGCAAAGCCGAGCTCATGCGCGAGGCCGTAGAGCGCCGGTTGCTGCTGGCACCGGTACTGTCGGTGGCCGATCTGCTCGCCTCGGAGCACATGCAGGCGCGGGGCTTCACCCGTCCGGCGCGCAAGCGCGCGGGACAGCGGCTGGGGCCATTCGCGCGGTTCTCCGCCTCGCCCCTGCCGCAGAGGGAGCGCGCGCCGAGCGCCTGGGCGACGCCGGGTGAGGCACCGCCGGGCCTCGGATTCGAGCCGGCGCCCGGCGAGGGGCCCCTGGCCGGGCTCAAGGTGCTCGACCTGTTCTGGGTGGTGGCGGGCCCGGGCGCCACGCGCATGCTCGCGGACTACGGCGCCACGGTAGTCCATGTGGAGTCGAGCCGGCGGCTGGATATGGTGCGCAACGTGCCCCCGTACGTGGGCGGGGAACGCGATCCGGAACGCGCCGCCTGCCACCACACCACCAACTGCAACAAGCTGAACGTGTGCCTGGACCTGACGACCGACGAAGGCCGGACGGTGCTGGCTGATCTGATCCGCTGGGCGGACGTGTTCACGGAATCCTTCGCCCCTGGGGTGGCGTCGCGCATGGGCTTCGACTACGCCGCGGTGAAGGCCCTGAACCCCGAGATCATCATGATCTCCAGCTCGCTCATGGGCCAGGACGGCCCCTGGAGCCGGTATGCCGGGTACGGCAACCTGGCGGCGGCGGTGTCCGGATTCCACGCGCTCACCGGGCATCCCGATGAACCGCCGGTCGGCTGTTTCGGCCCGTACACCGACTTCACCTCGGTGCGGTTCAACGCCCTGGCCATTCTGGGGGCCCTGCGCCACCGCGCACGCACGGGCGAGGGTCAGTACATCGACATGGCGCAGGTGGAGGCGGCGTTGCAGTTCCTGGCGCCGGAGTGCGTCGACTGGCTGGAAGACGGCGTGCAGTCCTCGGCGAACGGCAACCGCGACCCTGAGCATGCGCCGTCCGGCGTGTATCCCGTGGCCGGAGACGACCGCTGGATCGCCATAGCCGTCGCCGACGACCAGCAGTGGCGGTCTCTCTGCGAGATCGCCGGGTTCGACGACTTGCTCGAGCCGGGTGCGACCGTGGCCGGGCGCCGTCGTCTTGAAGACCGCATCGACGCGCGCCTGGCCGAGTGGACCGGCGCGCGTGACGGGGTGGATCTGGAGGCCCGGCTCCAGGCCGCCGGCGTGCCGGCGCAGCGGGTCCTGGATACCGCGGAGCTGGCCCGAGACGCGCAGCTTCGTCACCGGGGGCATTTCATCCCCGTGCACCACAGGCTGCATGCGCCGGCGGTGGTGGAAAGCTCGAGGCTGCGGTTCTCTCACAGCGCTTGCCGCCGGCCGCAGAACGCGCCCTGGTTCGGTATCGACAACGCGCGCGTGTTGCGCGACGTGCTGGGCTACGACCGGGCACGGATCCAAGCGCTCGAGGCGGCGGGGGTACTCGAGTAGCCGGAGTCACGGCCATGCAGCGAATCGACTTCTTCTGCGCACCGGACGACGAGCATCGGGTGATCCTGCTCACGGACCTGCTGGCGCGCGCCGGTCAGGAGGTCGCGTTGCGCAAGGCCGCCGTGCGCCGGCCTACTCAGCCCTGCGTGGTGGCCTGCACCCGGCGGGCGCTCGGGGAGCTGTGGATCCGCCGGCTGTTCGAGGACGGGCACGACGTGCTGGCGATCCGGCTCGATGATGCGCCGCTGCCGGGGCCGTGCGCGCGGGTGGTCGACATGCAGGCCTGGCCGGCGCGTTCGGCGGACCGCCAGGTGGGGGTGGTGGTGCGCTGGCTCGCGAACCGGGCGGGCGGCGCGGAGGGGGCGGACGGCGCCGCACCAGTACGCCCCGCGGCGCCGCGGCCGCACCGCCACGAGCGTTTGCGCAATGCCGCCGGCACCGCCGCCGTCGTGATCCTGGCTGCGGGGACCGTGGCGCTGCTCTGGATCAGCGCGCCGGAGCGGCGGGCGGACGAGGATGCCACGGTGCCGCAGGAGCGCCCC
>JBMCWS010000070.1:0-14515 GCA_048621375.1 Pseudomonadota bacterium
GCCCTGCCCTTCGCCGGGGACGTGTATCTCGGCACGTTCGCCGGCGATCGAATCACCCGGGTGCCCGGCGCCATCCTCGACGCCCCCTGACCTCGCAACGGTTGCACCGCCGTAGCTGGCGGGTACACTTGCGGCCTCATTCGGGGTTGGCGCCGCCATGGCCAGCGACTACATCTCCAGATTGTTCGGGGCGTCTCCGGTACGGCCCCTTCAGGAGCACATAGCCCAGGCCACCGCCTGCGCCATGGAGCTCGTCCCGTTCTTCGAGGCCGTGATCGCCGGGAACTGGGACGAGGCGGCCGCGATCCGCGAGCGCATCATCGACCACGAGCACGCGGCGGACGAGCTCAAGCGTCAGCTCCGCCTCGCCCTGCCCAACAGTTTGTTGATGCCGGTGAGCCGCTCGGACATCCTCGACCTGCTCTCCATGCAGGATGCCATCGCCAACCGCACCAAGGACATCTCGGGTCTGGTTACCGGGCGGCAGATGCAGATCCCGGAGCCGATGGGCAAGGCGTACCTCGAGTTTCTGCGCTGCAGCCTGCGCGCCGTGGGCCAGGCCGAGAAGACGGTGGGGGAGCTCGACGAGCTGTTCGAATCCGGCTTCCGGGGCAAGGAGGCGGACGTGGTCATCTCCATGACCCAGGAGCTCGACCGCACCGAGCACGAGGCCGACGACCTTCAAGTCGAGCTGCGCGGCCGCCTGTTCCAGCTCGAGAAAGATTTGCCCCCCGTCGACGTTATGTTCCTCTACCAGATCATCGAGCTGACGGGAGAGCTGGGCGACCTCGCCCACCGCGTCGGTAGCCGACTGCACCTTCTGATCTCCAAGTAATCCGTGGAAGCAGAGCTCGTATACGTCGTTCTGGCCGGAGCGTTCGGCCTGTTCATGGCCTGGGGCATCGGCGCCAATGACGTGGCCAACGCCATGGCCCCGTCGGTGGGCTCCCGGGCCATCTCCATCCCCCAGGCCGTCCTGATCGCCGCCGTGTTCGAGTTCGCCGGCGCGGTGCTGGCCGGCGGCGAGGTCACCTCGACCATTCGCAAAGGCATCGTCGATGCCGGTCTGTTCGCGCCCAGGCCCGACCTGCTCGCCATCGGTATGCTGGCGTCACTGCTCGCCGCGGGAACCTGGCTGCTGCTCGCGTCCCGGTTCGGCTGGCCGGTTTCCACCACCCACTCCATCGTCGGTGCGGTGGTCGGCTTCGCCGCCATGGGGATGGGCATGGACGCCGTGCACTGGGATCAGGTGGGGCGCATCGTCATGAGCTGGGTGGCGAGCCCGCTGGTCTCCGGGTCCATCGGCCTCGCGCTGTTCGTCAGTATTCAGCGTCTCGTGCTCGGCCGCAACGACCCGCTCGCGGCCGCCCGGCGCTGGTGTCCGTGGTACGTGTTCCTGGCCGGATTCTTCATCACCCTGGTGACGCTGCTGAAGGGGGTGAAGCACGTCGGTCTGGATCTCGACACCACGCAATCGTACGTTCTCGCCCTGGGCGTGGGCACCGTCGTGGGGCTCGTCGGGCACTACTTCATCCGCCGGATTCCCTACGACCCCGAGGCGAACCTGGACTTTCACTTCGCCACCGTCGAGAAGGTGTTCGCCGTGCCCATGGTGATCACCGCCTGCGCCATGGCGTTCGCCCACGGCTCCAACGACGTGGCCAATGCGGTGGGCCCGGTCGCCGCCGTGGTGAGCATCGCCGACAATGGCGGCGTCAGCGAGGAAGCCGTGGTGTCGCCCTGGGTGCTGCTGCTCGGGGGCTTCGGCATCGTGGTGGGGCTCGCGACCTACGGCCACAAGGTGATCGCCACCGTGGGCCAGGGTATCACCCACCTGACCCCCAGCCGCGGGTTCGCGGCGGGCATTGCCACCGCCGCCACCATCGTGCTGGCGTCCGGCACGGGCCTGCCGATCTCCACCACCCATACGCTGGTGGGCGCCGTACTCGGCGTGGGCATCGCCCGCGGCATCGCCGCCATCAATTTGCGGGTGGTCAGCACGATCTTCGTCTCCTGGCTGGTGACCGTGCCGGCCGGCGCCTTTCTGGCGGCCCTGTTCTTCTTCATGGGCCGGGCGATGCTCGGCTGACGCCGAACCAGCGGGAGAACGGCATCGCCGTGAGGCCGTGGACGAGAATCGATGTCGCAACCAGCAGGCTGACCATGGGCCACAGTTCCGGCACGTGCGCCTGGTGATGCGCGAACGCCGCGTAATACACGGCGGCCACCCCGATCGGTCCGAACCAGCCGGCGAAGGCGCCGGCCTTGCGGTCGCCGAGGTCGGCGATGCGCCCGCCGATCAGCACGAACAGGGGTAACCGGCGCAGCAACAGAACGCCAAGCACTGCCGCTACGCCTGGCCATCCCAGATCCCCCCACGCCTGCCAGGGCAGCATCAGGCCCAGGAGCAGGAAAATGGGCGACGTGAAGAAACGGTCGACCCCGTCGACCACCCGCTCCTCCTGCTGGCGCTCCCGGGCGTTGACCTGGTGGTCGAACGCCAGGCCGGCCGCGAAGACGGCCAGGATGCCGTCGCTGCCCAGCAGGCGCACGCCGGCCAGGGTCGCCAGCGCGAGCGCCGTGGTGAACATCAGCACCGAGGGCTGCTCGATCAGGTCGTGCGCTTCCGCCTGGCGCAGAGCAAAACCGGCAGCCAGGCCGATCACCCCGCCCACTGCGACGGCACCGACGATCTCAACCAGAACCACCCCGGCGACGCCCAGCGCCAGCGACCCGGACGGCGGCACGGTCACCAGGAAAATGCCGACCATGACGAACAGATAGGCGAGCCCGTCGTTGGCGCCGGACTCGGAGGAAATGATCCGACGCAGGGATCCGGGCAGGTAGCGCTCGGCCACCGGTCCGGTGACGATGGCGGAAGCAACCACCGGGTCCGTGGGCGTCACCACGGCGCCCAGCAGCAGCGCCGCGCCCGGCGGCAGCCCCAGCGCGATGCCGATGACCGCGCTGCTGGCGAGCCACATGAAGACCATCCCGACACCGAGCACCACCGCCAGTGCCCGACGGCGCCGGACCACGTACCACCGCGGCAGCCGCAGGGCCACGCCCATGAGCCCCACCGCCACCGCCAGTCGGGCCACCTGCTCCAGGATGGCCATGTCGCCCCGCCAGGAGGCGGGATCGAACACCTCGAGACCCTGGGGCCCCAGAGCTACCCCGAGCGCGAGCAGGGTCACCGAGTCCGGAAGCCCGAACGATTTGAGCGGCTTGGAAAGCAGCCCCAGGACCAGCGCGCTCCCCGCGACCACGAGGAGCGCGAGGTTGAAGTCGTGCATGGCCCGGCTCGCGCCTCTTTACCCGGGCATTACCCGGGCACGCGCTCGAACTCCGGGACGCCCTCCGGCACCGCGTGGTAGCGCTGCTTGTCGACGCAGTACATGGCCACCTGAGGGCCCGGGAACTGCCCGGGGTCGTCGAGGGTGCCCACCTTGAGAATCACGCCGCCGGGCAGTCCGGGCGCCCGCGTCACCACGTGCGTCCCGCACTCCGCGCAGAACTCCCGCGTCACCGGGCTCTCGAGGTCGCTGCGGGTGAACGATCTGGGCGTGCCGCGGGTGTACTCGAAACCCGATTCCGGCAGCACCATGAACACGTTCGGCCCGCCGCCGGAAAGGTACTGACACTCCCGGCAGTGGCATTGGGCATTCAACATCGGCTCGCCTTCCGCCCGGTAACGGATGGCGCCGCAGTAGCATCCACCTTCGAGCTGCATGGTCGTCTCTCCAGAAAATCCCATAGCCGGAAGACTAACACGCCCCGCCCCACGGCCGTAGGCGCCGCCGGGTCACGCGCCCGGAGCCGAGCGCCGCCGTGCGCGTCGCGCCCGCACTTCCAGCCAGCCGTATGCCGGCAGTGCCAGCGCCAGCGGCGCCAGGTAGTACGCTGCGCGGTAAGTCAAAACCGCCGCCAGCAGCTCCGTGACCGGCGCCAGGTGGTCGAGCAACAGCACGAAGGTCGCCTCGAGGACGCCGAGACCGGCGGGTATGTGCGTCGCCACCCCGGCGATGGCACCCAGCAGCAGGACCCCGAGCACGGTGGCGAACGGAACCTGCTGCGGCAGCAAGACGAACAGGATGGCGCTCATGGTCAGCCAGCTCGCACTCGACGCCGCCAGTTGCAGCAGCGCCACCCCGGGCGACGGCAATACCACTTCGAACCCCCGCAGCTCGAAGCAGCGGCGGGTCGCACGCGCGCACCACCACAGATAGCCGGCCACCACCAGCAGCATGGCGATCCCGAGCACCCGCAGCGCCATCGTGCCCTCGCGCCACACCCCGGGGAGCTCGACCAGGCCCGCGGCGAACAACAGCCCGGCGAGGAACAGGTAGCCGAGCCAGTTCGACACCACACTGAACCCCAGCACCCGGGTGATGGTGCCGGCACCGAGCCCGAAGCGCGAATACAGGCGATAGCGAAAGCCCATGGCACCAATGATCGGCCCCAGGTTCAGGTTGAAGGCGTAGCTGGTGAAGGCGATGGCGATGGTCCGGGTCCACGGCAGCCCGTGCGCGGTGTACGCCCGCGCCAGGAGGTCGTAGCTGGTATAGAGCAGATGACCGGCCGCCGCGAGCCCCACCGCAGCGAGCACCGTGCCCGTCCGGTAGCCGCGGATCGCCCCGGCGACCTCCCGCCAGCGCACCTCGGCGGCGACCAACCCCAGCATGACCGCCACCGCGCCCAGGAACACGAGCGCCGCCGGTACCCGCAGGCGCGGCCACCATTTGCGCCAGACCATGCTGCCGGCGTCGGCCCAGCCGCGCACGGGCACTAGGCGGCCTCGTCGTCGCTGGCCCCGCGATCCCCGACCGCGGTGAGCCGTGGCCGGTGTGCCGGAAACAGTCCCGCCACCCGCGGAAACCGGCGCAGGAAGTGAAACGCGAGTACGGCCAAGAGGGGATGCGCGGGTGCGCGCCCCTCGGCGCGTGCCCCCGTCACCCGACGACAATGCTGCCCGATCAGCGCCGCCATCCGCTCGTGCACCAGGCGGTTGAAATCCCGGTCCCGGACGATCAGATTCGCCTCCAGGTTGAACCACAGGCTGAGCGGATCCAGGTTGCTCGACCCCACGGTGACCCAGTCGCCGTCGACCAGCGCCACCTTGCCGTGATACTGGCGCCGGCGATACTCGTAGAGCTTGACCCCGCTCTCCAGGAGGTGGTCGTAGAGCAACCGCTCTGCGAACCGGACGATGCGCAGGTCGGGCTCCGCCTGCATGAGCAGGCGCACGTCCACGCCGCGCCGCGCCGCGCGGCAGATCTCGCGCAGCAACAGATGACCCGGAAAGAAGTAGGCGTTGGCGATGATCACGCGGTGGCGCGCGCCGCGTATGGCGCGGCGATACTGCTGCTCGATGGCGGTGCGCCGGCCACGCTGGTTGTCGCGGTGAACGAACAGAGCGCGGACGCTCCCGGTGCGCCCGGCGGCAGGACATTCCGGCGCGACGCGCGCGCCGTGCACGGGCTCGAGCGCCTCCCACGCGAGGGCATGCATGTCGCTCACCACCGGACCTTCCACCCGCACGGCATAGTCCTGCTTCGTTCCCGGCCCCGAGGCGAACACGTGGTCCTCCGAGAAATTGATGCCGCCGATGAATCCCACGGTACCGTCGACGATGACGAGCTTGCGGTGCAAGCGGCGGAACCACGCCACTCGCAGCAGCCACCGCGGCCGCTTCTGCTCGAACAGGTGGAAACACACGCCCGCGCGCGTCATTCCGTCGATGAACGCCCGCCCCAGGGACATGGAGCCCCACGCGTCCACCGTGACCTCGACCCGCACACCCCGCCGCGCGGCCCCGGCGAGCACCCGGGCGAGCCCGTGGCCTACCGCGTCCTCACGGAGAATGAAGGTCTCGACGATGACCTCGCGTCGCGCTTTTTCGATGGCCCGGAACACCAGCGGGTAGAATTGATCCCCGTTTTCCAGAAGCTCCACCCGGTTGCCGGCACGCCAACCGGACTTCACAGCGACAGCTCCACCACCAAAGGCGCGTGATCCGACAGGTGCGACCACGGCGCCGTGGAGAGCACCTCGGCCACCCGGGGCACCGCGTTGCGAAGGTAGACGCGATCCAGGCGCAGCAGCGGCCAGCGGGCCGGGAACGTTCGCGGCAGCATGTGCTCGAGCTCCGCGAACGCTTCCTGCAATCCGCACTCCCCGGCCAGGACGGCGTGGGTCCTGAGGCGCCAGTCGTTGAAGTCCCCGGCCACCACCAGGGGCGCGCCGGGGGGCACCCGCCGGCGAATCCGGTCGCAAAGCAGCCGCGCCTGGGCCCGGCGATGATGCTCGGTCAAACCGAAATGCACGCACACCACGTGCAGAGCCGGCCCCGGCGCCGGCCGCTCCAGGACGCAGTGCAGCAGACCGCGCCGCTCCGCATCCGAGAACGAGACGTCGAGGTTCTCGTGCTCGAGAATCGGGTACTTCGACAGCAGCGCATTGCCGTGATGCCCGCTCGGATACACGGCGTTGCGCCCGTAAGCGAACTCCGGCCACATCTCGTCGGCGAGGAACTCGTAATGGGGGACTTCCGGCCAGTCGATGAGCCGCCGCGCGTGCCGGGCGTGGGAGCCGAGCACCTCCTGGAGGAACACTACGTCCGCCCGCGTCGCGCGCACGGCCTCGCGCAGCTCGTGCAGAATGAAGCGCCGGTTGAACGGCGTGAAGCCCTTGTGGGTATTCACGGTAAGCACCCGCAGCAACGCCGGCGCCTGGCCGGCCACGGTCGCGGGTCTCTGGTCTTCCCGGTGGATCGTGCGTCGTCCTCGCCTGCTCGTATGCTTGCGCTGCGTCACATCCCCTCGATTGAGTCGTGCGCAAGTGTTGTGCCAACCTTGCGAAAAAGACGACAACATCAAGGGGGAGAACGATGACCACCCGCTTCCGGCGGCCCTCGCTCACGGAACGCTTCACCCAGCTCGGCTACCTGCTCAAGAACACGGCCACCATCGTCGGCCGCGACGCGGACATCCTGCAGCCGCTGGTACGGATGGGCATATACGCGGCCAGCCTGGTCTGTGTGTTCTTCGCCGTCGTCTGGCTCTACGCCACGGGGGCCAACGGCACCGCCACCATGCTGCTCGGCGTCTGCACCGTGGCATTCGTCTACAAGTTCTTCTACTACAACCGACAGGAGCTGGCCATGAGCTGGCTGGTCTACGAGACCGCCGGCGGCCGCGACCGGAACCTCGACGATGCCCACGCCCAGGTCCGGGAGCTGGGTTCCCAGATCCGGACGCTGGCGTTGCTCGACATGGCGGCGGCATGGATCGCCCGGCGCAGCCGCAACGACAAGCAGGGGTTCATCGACGGCCTGGTGTTGTCGGCGCTCACCGAGGGCTGGGATCTGGTGAACCACTTCATGCTGCCGGTGTTCGCCATCGAGCGCACCGGCTTCAAGGACGGCATGGAGAGACTGCGCGTGGTGCGCGAGAACGTCCCCGAGACGCTCGCCGGCGTCTTCGGCATCGACATTCTCGGCCGCGTCGTCGGCGGCGTCATGGCGCCGGTGTACGTGATCCTCGCGGTGCTCGGCACGGCCGGCGGACTGTTCCTGAGCGGGTGGTTTCCCGCCGCCTTCAATGCGGGCGAGATCGGCGCCCTGCTGCCCGCCGACGCGCTCGCAGCCTTGAACCTGAGCGGCGACACCACGTTCAACTGGTTCCCGCTGGCCACCGCGATCTTCCTCGGCAAGTTGTTCTCGGCGGTCTTCGAGCGCGTGGTCACAGCCTTGAAGGTGATCTACTTCACGCTGTTCTATACGCGCACCGTGCGCCCGGATGCCCTGGCCGACGATCTGCGTGACGAGCTGGAGCGCTATCTCGAACTGTCGGGCAGCGGCGAGCAGGTGGCGGCCTAGTCCACGAGGTAGCTCGCGCAGGTCTCGATGTTGCGGACGTGGACCTCGCGCATCTCGACGAGGTCGCGGTGGAGCGCGTCATCGTCGATGGCGGGGAGCAGCTCGTCGAGCACGCGCACCACCGCCGATTGCCCCCGGTCGAGCAGACGCAGCTTGGCGTCGAGGGTGGGCCGGGCAGCCAGCTTGCCGTAGAACGCGCCGGTATCGCCGCTCGGCTCGTAGCCCAGCCGGCTCAGATGGTGCCGGAGCATCGAGCAGAACCGCGCCTCGTCGCGGGCGACGCTGTCGAGCACCGCCTCCATGCCCTCCCTGGCCTCGGCTTTCATGTCGATGACGCCGCGGGCGCCCGCCCGCTCACTCTCGAGCAGCTGATTCAGCTGCGCTGCAATCTCCGGCGTCACCATGGCGGATCCTCCTCTCGTCGTCGACGAACCCCATGATACCCGCGCTGCCGCGGCCGCGGCAGCGGCCGCCCAGATTGTAAATGCGAATTACTCTCACTATCATTGACACCGTTCCTGTCGTCGCCCGCTGATTCCGGGGGCGCGGGACCTTCGCGAACCGGGGCCGAGGAGCATCGTGAACGCCGTCGTCTCTACCACTGCCGTCGTGGCCGGCTTCGGCGCCGTGGCCTGCGCCTTCGCCGCCTGGCGCAACCAGCGCCGACAACGCCCGGGTGCCCTGGCAGCGCTTGCGCTGCTGGCCCTCTCCGGCTGGCTCTGGGTCGCCGCGGCGGGGGCGGAATTCGGCATCACCCTGGCTCTTCTGGTGACCCCGGTGCTCGCGCTCGGCTTCGTGGCGGCGAACCGCACCCGGCGGCCGCGCCGCGGCAGCGGGACGGGGGCCGCGAAGCCCAACGGCACCTCGCAAGCCTGGCCCCGGCACCTGCTGCTCTTTCTGGTCGCGGGCCCCGCAGCCGGGCTGGCCTCGGCGCTCGTCGCGGTGGCGGCATCGCTGCTGCTGCCGGTCGCGCCGGTAAACGCCATGATCGCGGTCATCATCGTCATGCCGGTGCTCTGGGGCGGTGCCGGGTACTGGGTATGCGCCGACCCGATGCTCCTGCGGCCGGCGGCAGTGCTGGCGCTCGGCGCCGCGGTCGGCGCGGCGGTGATCTACCTGTGAACGGAGCGGGAACGTGAGGCTGACCCCGACTCCCGCGCTGGTGAAACGCTCCCTGGCGAGCCACTCCTGGCTCGGGGTCACTGTGGGCGCGCTCATGTACCTGGTATGCCTGTCCGGAACCCTGGCGGTCCTGTACCCGCAATTCGAGCGCTGGGAGCAGCCGGCGGTGGCGGAGTCCCCGGACGTGGATCCGGCCGCCGTTCAGCGCGCCTACGAGGACTTTGCCGCGGCAGCCGCCGAGGTGACCCATCACATGTACGTCGCCCTGCCCCACGAGGGCATGCCACGGGCGTCGGTGTCGTCGGAATCCGACGGGCGCTTCTTCGCGCCCGACGGCACGCTCGGCCCGGCCGTGGCGCACGACTGGACCCACATGCTCATCGATCTGCACCTGTATCTGAACCTGCCCGAGCAGTTCGGCATGATCATCGTGAGCGCCCTCGGCGCGCTGCTCACGGGGTTGATCCTTTCCGGGCTTCTGGCCCATCCGCGGCTGGTGAAGGATGCCTTCCTGCTGCGCCTCGGCGGCTCCCGTCACCTCGAGCAGGCGGACATTCACAACCGGCTGAGCGTGTGGGGGGCGCCGTTCCACCTGATGATCGCCATCACCGGCGCCTATTTCGGGCTTGCCGCGCTGCTCTCCCTGCTGCTGGGCAGCGCCTACTTCGACGGCGACACGGCGAAGGTGTCGGAGGCCGCGTTCGGCAGCGAGCCGGAGCTTGGCCAGCCCCAGGGCGCCCGCGCTCCGGACATCGCCCGGGCGCTGACCATGATGGCTGAGATCGCCCCCCGGGCCCGTCCCTTCTTCGTCACCGTCGAGCACGCGGACCAGCCGGCGGAGCAATATCTGGAGGTGAGCGCGCGCCACGACCAGCGACTCATCTGGGCGGAGCAGTACCGGTTCGATGCCGCCGGAAACTACCTCGACCGGGTCGGCTATGCCGACGGCGAGCTCGGGCGTCAGGCCATCTTCTCCATCTACCGGCTGCACTTCGGCCATTTCGGCGGGCTCGGGGTGCAACTCCTCTACGTCGCCCTGGGTCTCACCCTCACCGTGGTCTCGGCCACCGGCATCGGCGTCTGGCTGGCGCGCCGCCGCGGCCGCGACCGCCTGAACGATCTCTGGGCGGGCTTCGTGTGGGGCGCGCCGGCGGCGCTGACCCTCACGGGCATCACCGGCGTGCTGCTCACGCTGCCATCGACGGCGATGCTCTGGATGGCGCTGACGGGCGCCATGGTCTGGGCGGTGCGCGTGGGCGATGAGAGCGCGAGCAGGCGGGGACTGCAACGGGCTACTGCCGGGCTTCTGGTGGCGCTGGTCACGGGGTATGCGCTGCGCTTCCAGGACGCCGCGCTCGGCGCCGTGCCGCTGGGCATCAATCTCGCACTGCTGGCGGCCGCCGGGCTGTTCGCCTGCCTCGGCGGGCGCCCTCACCGGCGCCGCCACGCCGCCGCCCCGGAGCGGGCCGATCCCGTGTCCCCGTGAGGTCGACCGGCTCTGCCGTTGCGTGCAGGCAAGGCACGCCAGTGAGACGTGTTGCAATATGTCATCTCATTGGTCGCGAGGGGTGAGGCCCAATGAGACGCAACGCTTTCCTCCCGGGCGGCGCAACCGCCCACCGGCGATTCGCTCCCCGGCGCCCGCCGCTATCGGCGATGCCCTTTCTCGTGGCCCTGCTCGGTGCTCCGCCGACGCTGTCTCAGAGCGCGAACGACGGCGACGCGCGCGCCATCGAAGAAGTGGTGGTCACGGCCCAGAAGCGGGAAGAGAGCATCAACGAAGTCGGCATGTCCATCCAGGCCGCCACCGGTGAGCGGCTGAACGAGCTGGGTATCACCGATACCTCCGAGCTGTTCAAGGTGGTGTCGGGCTTCAACTCCAACGTCACCTATTACGGCACCACCATCTACACCATTCGCGGCGTGGGCTTTCAGGATACCGCGCTGGCATCGAGCCCCACCGTCAGCGTGTACCTGGACCAGACGCCACTGCCCTATTCCGTCATGACCCAGGGCCTCACCCTGGACCTGGAACGGGTGGAAGTCCTGAAAGGGCCCCAGGGCACCCTGTTCGGCCAGAACGCCACCGGCGGCGCGGTGAACTACATCGCTGCCAAACCCACGGAATCTTTCGAGGCCGGCGTGGAAGCCAGCTACGGCCGCTTCGACACCGTGGATCTGGAGGGTTTCGTCAGCGGCCCGCTCACGGAGTCGCTGGGCTACCGGCTGGCGGCGCGGATGATCAACTCGAGCGGCTGGCAGCAGCGCTACATCGACCGCGCAGAGCTTCCGCCGGACCCGTACTGGACCGAGCTGGACGGTATCGCTCCGGATCGCGACTACCAAATCGACGACGAAGCCGGAGACCGGGATTTCCTCACCTGGCGGGGCTCGTTGCTGTTCGAGCCCAACGAGCGGCTCTCGGCGCTGTTCACCACCACCGGGTTCATCGACGAAGGAGATTCCCAGCGGCCGCAGCTCTACGGGTTCGCCACCCTGAACCCGGTCAACGGGCTCAACCCCCTGGTGGCCGATTACGAGCTGGCGCCCGACGACAACCGCGCTGCCGACTGGGGCCCGTGCGTGAACGTGAGCGGCGGCAGCGAGGCCAACGTCTTCGGTTTCCGTTCCGCCCCCGGCGTCTACACCACCACCGAAGCCGATCCGGACGGCGAGACCCTGAACCTCACCAACCGGCGTTACGACAATTGCGAGCGCGCCGCCAAGGACAACGACTACTGGTCGACGGCGCTCCGCCTCGACATCGGGCTCACCGGGGACATCACCCTGACCTCACTCACCCACTACGGCGAGTTCACCCGGGATCAACGCCTGGAGAGCGACGGGACGATCTACCAGGACTACGAGTCCTATCAGGAGGGCGATATCGAGGACTTCTTCCAGGAGCTGCGGCTGGCCGGAACCTTCGCGGACGCAGGCAATTGGGTGGCGGGCGCCAATTACGAGGAAACGAAGACCTGGGACAGTTTCCTCCAGAGCTACGGCATCTCCACGGCGGTGCCCACCCAGGTGTTCAACCGTATCCCCCTGGGGCCCACCAACCCCAACAGCAAGCAGGACATCGAGACCTGGGCGGTATTCGGCAACGTGGAGTATCCGGTCACCCGGACACTGAACGCCCACGCGGGGCTGCGTTACACCGAGCAGAGCCGGGACCATCGCGGCTGCGGCAACGACGGCGGTGACGGCTCCTGGGCGGACATCTCGGTGGAGATCCAGCAGCTGCTGCAATGGATCGACCAGGGCTCCCCCACGCTGTCGAACGGGTTTCCCGATCTCTCGAACACCACGTTCGTCGACGCCGGACCCGGCAACTGCGGCACCACGGGGCCACCGCCGGACTACGCCCCGGTTGCCGAAGGGTTCACCAGCGAACTGGACGAGGACAACTGGTCCTGGCGCGTGGGCGTCAACTGGTTCGTGGACGACGACCGGCTGGTGTACGGCAACATCAGCAAAGGCTACAAATCCGGCAGCTATCCGACGGTGGCCACCTCGGCGTCGGTGCAGCTCGAGCCCGCCACGCAGGAAGAGCTGCTGGCCTACGAAATCGGCACCAAGATGGCGCTGCTGGATGGCACGCTGCAGCTCAACACGGCTGCCTTTTATTACGACTACACCGACAAGCAGGTGCTGGGCGCCATCAACGACCCCATCTTCGGCTCGCTGCCGGCCATGGTGAACGTGCCCGAATCCGAGGTGGTCGGCGGGGAGCTGGCGCTCGAGTGGTACCCCATCGAGGGGCTGCGCATCGCGCCGTCGGTGAGCTACGCCGACAGTGAGGTGAAAGGCGATTTCCGCAACTTCGACCCGTTCTTCAGCACCACCTTCAACCCCGGCGACAAGGACTTCTCGGGCCAGTCGTTCCCCAACGCGCCCAAGTGGACCGGCAACATGGACGTACAGTACGAGTGGCGTCTGGACAACGACTGGATTCCGTTCGTGGGCGCGCACGTGAACTACCAGAGCGAAACCAAGGCGTTCTTCTACGATACCTGTGAGGAGCCGGGCTTGCGCACGTGCACCCCGGAAGTGCACCCGTTTCTGGTGGGCGATCACCGCCTCATCATCAACGAGCGGGCGCTGGTGGACCTGCGCGCCGGACTGGAATCCGAAGCCGGCGGCTGGCGTGTCTGGGCGTGGGCGCGCAACGTCACCGACAAACACTACTGGAACCAGGCACAGCACGTGAACGACGTCCTGCTGCGCTATACCGGCATGCCGCGGACCTATGGGATGACGGTGCGGTACCGGTTCGACGAGTGACGGGCCCGGTCGGGGGCACCGCGGTCACGACGCCGGAGATTCCAGCTTGCGGTAGAGGGAGCGCAGACTGATGCCGGCGATTCTCGCCACCGTCTCCTTGTCGCCTTCGTGGGCCCGCAGCATGTCCCGCAGATAGCGCTTCTCCGCCGTCTTCAGGTCGACCCACGCCGCGCCCGGTTGCCGCGACCCGCCACCCCGCTCGTCCGCCGCCATCTCCAGGCATTCCCGGATCACCGCGGCTTCGATGCGCTCGGTATTGGTGAGCACGACCGCGCGGGTCAGCAGGTTTCTCAGCTCACGAACGTTGCCCGGGAACGGGTACGCCTCGAGCAGTTTCATCGCCGAGTCGGAGAGACGGTAGTCGTGCTCCGGACGGATCCGCCGCAGCAGCGCGTTCACCAGCAGCGGGATGTCCTCCCGGCGTTCCACCAGCGAGGGGATGCGAATGGGAAAGACGTTGATCCGGTAGTACAGGTCTTCCCGGAACTCGCCCGCCGCCACCATGGCGAGGATGTCCTTGTGGGTGGCGCAGACCAGGCGGAAGTCCGCCGATTTCACCGTCGATGACCCCACCGGACGATAAGTGCCGCTTTCCAGCAGCCGCAGCAGTTTCACCTGCATGCTCAAGGGCACGTCGCCGATCTCGTCGAGGAACAGCGTGCCGCCGTGGGCGAGCTCGACCAGGCCCGTCTTGCTGGTCTCCGCACCGGTGAAGGCGCCTTTGACGTGACCGAACAGCTCACTCTCGAACAGTGAATCCGTGAGCCCGGCACACTCCAGCGTCACCAGCGGCGCGTGCCGCCGGCCGCTGCCCTGATGGATGGCGTTCGCCGCCAGCTCCTTGCCCGTGCCGGATTCGCCCACGAGCAGCACCGAGGCATCCGTGGGGCTTACCCGGGCAATCCGCCCCAGCATGCTGTTGAACGCGGAGCTCGCCCCCACCATGGGTTCGCGGCCGCTCTCCGCCGCAGCGGTGGGGATCGGCCGCAGCAACTCCACGAAACAGGTGAGCTCGCCGTCGTCACCGAGCACGGGGAGCATCTCGACGTCCACGTGCTCCGGCCCGCGCGGCGTCTGATGAACGTGGAGCACGCGTTCCCGGTGGCCGGACGCCCGGGCCGCCGCCAGCGGGCACTCCTCCCCGGCTTGGTCGCAGGGCACGCGATAGCCGTGGCTGACCTCGAAGCAGCGCGGCCCGCGAGCCGCGTCCACGGCGCCGAACTGGGC
>JBMCWS010000071.1:0-14303 GCA_048621375.1 Pseudomonadota bacterium
GCCGAGATCAAGGGCCACCGGCGCACGTACATCGGCGCCATGCCGGGGAAGCTGGTGCAGGCGCTGAAGGACACCCAGGTGGCGAACCCGGTGATCATGCTCGACGAGATCGACAAGGTGGGCGCCTCTTACCAGGGCGATCCGTCGGCGGCGTTGCTCGAAGTGCTCGACCCGGAGCAGAACGCGACTTTCCACGACCACTACCTCGACGTGGATCTCGATCTCTCGAAGGTGCTGTTCGTCTGCACGGCGAACCAGCTCGACACCATCCCGGCGCCGCTGCTCGACCGCATGGAGGTGATTCACCTGTCGGGCTATCTCGACCAGGAGAAGCTCGGTATCGCCCGCAAGCACCTGCTGCCCCGCCAGCTCACCCGGGCCGGGCTGCGCAAACGCGGCGACCTGCGGGTGGAGGCGCCGGCACTGCGCAAGATCGTCGAGCAGTATTCCCGGGAAGCCGGGGTACGCAAGCTCGAGAAGGCACTCGCGAGGCTGGTGCGCAAAGCCGTGGTGGAAATCCTGAACGGCGAACCGAAGCCGATCACGGTGAAGGCCGGGGACGTCGAGGCCTACCTCGGCAAACCGCTCTACGAGAAGGAGCCGGTGCAGCGTGGTGTGGGCATCGTCACCGGCCTGGCGTGGACGCCACAGGGCGGCGCCACCCTGCCCGTGGAAGCCACCCTGGTGCACCACCGGCGCGCCGGTCTGCGGCTCACCGGTCAGCTCGGCAACGTGATGCAGGAGTCGGCCAACATCGCCTACAGCTACGTGCGCGGCAATGCCGCGGCGTTCGGCGTTCCCGACGGCTGGTTCGACGACGCCTATCTGCACGTGCACGTCCCCGCGGGCGCCACGCCCAAGGACGGCCCCAGCGCCGGCATCGCCATGGCGACGGCACTGGTCTCCCGGGCCACGGGCAAACAGCCCCGGGCCGGCTACGCCATGACCGGCGAGATGACCCTCACCGGCCGGGTCTACCCGGTGGGCGGCATCCGCGAGAAGCTGCTGGCGGCGAAACGGCAAAAGCTCCGCCACGTGCTCATGCCCCGGGCCAACGAGCGCGACTACGAGGAAGTGCCCGATCACATCCGGCGCGGAATCCACGTACACTTCGTGGACGGCTTCGAAGACGTGCTCGAGCTCGTCTTCTAGGCTGATCGAGAAAACCAGGAGCCAACTCACGCGCCATGTCCGAGCCGAGCGCTGCCGCTGGCGCGCCCGACGGGCACGCCATCGCGGTGATGGTGCTGACCGTGGTCGCGCTGTATCTCTTCACCCGCGATCGACTGCCCCTGGAGATGACCAGCCTGGCACTCCTCGCGGTGCTGGCCGTGGGCTTCTCGCTGTTCCCGTATCCGGCCCTCGAGCCCACGGAGCTGTTCGAGGGCTTCGGTCACGAGGCCCTCATCGCCGTCTGCGCGCTGATGATTCTCGGCCAGGGCCTGGTCCGCACCGGTGCCCTCGAGCCCGTGGGGCGCCTGCTCGCCGGCACCTGGAGCCGGGCACCCTTTCTGTCGTTTCTGGCCACCCTGGTGGTGGGCGCGGTGCTCTCCGCCTTCGTCAACAACACCCCCATCGTGGTCCTGCTGCTGCCCATTCTGATCAGCGTGTGCCTGCGTACGGGCAGCTCCGCGTCGCAGGTGTTGCTGCCCATGGGCTTCGCCACCCTGGTGGGCGGCATGGCCACCACCATCGGCACATCCACCAACCTGCTGGTGGTGAGCGTGGCGGACGACCTCGGTCTGCCCCGCTTCGACATGTTCGATTTCGCCCTGCCCGCCGCCATGGCCGCCGGGGTCGCCGTGGTCTACCTCTGGCTGCTGGCGCCGCGCCTGCTGCCGGATCGCAAAATCGAGCTGGAAGACCCGTCCCCGCGGCTGTTCGAGGCGCGGCTGCACATCGACGAGAGCTCCGCCGTGGCCGGCAAAACCCTGGCCGAAGCCAAGGCGCTGGTGGGCGGGGACATGACGGTGCTGCGCATTCGCCGCGGCGACGCCTATCTGATGCCGCTGCCCGACGTCACGCTCATGCCCGGCGATCGGCTGCGCGTGCGCGGTACGCCACAGAAGCTCAAATCCCTGGAGGACAGCCTGAAGGCGCGGCTGTACTCCGGCGAGCAGCGGGTTACCGAGGAGAACCCGCTGGAGGCGGAGAATCAGCTCCTCGCCGAGATCGCGGTGGTCCAGGGCTCCACGCTGGACCGCACCAACCTGCGGTTCGCGCGCTTTCTCGACCGCTATCAGCTCGCGGTGCTCGCCCTGCACCGGGCCGGCCGCGACATCTGGAAGCCGAGCGAAGAGATCCAGGACGTGATCCTGCGCCAGGGCGACATCCTGCTGGTGCAGGGACCGAGCGAGCAGATCGCGGCCCTCAAGCAGAGCACGGAGTTCCTGGTGCTCGATGCCACCGTCACCCTGCCGAGCACCAGCAAGGCCCCGCTGGCGCTGGGGATTCTACTGGCCGTGGTGACCCTGGCGGCCACCGGCGTACTGCCCATCGCCGTCAGCGCCACCGCCGGCGCCGTGGCGCTGGTGGCCACCCGCTGCCTCGGCATGGGCTCCGCCATCCGCGCCATCAGCCCGTCGGTGTTCTTCGTGGTGGCCGCCAGCCTCGCCCTGGGCAAGGCTCTGATCGCCACCGACGCCACCGATTACGTGACCCACGTGTTCCTGTCCACCGTCGAGGGCGCGAGCCCCACGGTGATCATCTCGGGTCTCATGCTGCTGCTCGCGGTGCTCACCAACGTGGTCTCGAACAACGCCGCCGCGGTGATCGGAACGCCGATCGCCATCAACATCGCCACGGCCCTGGGCCAACCGCCTGAGCCGTTCGTGCTGGCGGTGCTCTTCGGCGCCAACATGAGCTATGCCACGCCCATGGCGTACAAGACCAACCTGCTGGTCATGAGCGCGGGGGGCTATGCCTTCAGTGACTTTCTGAAGGTGGGCGTGCCCCTGACGCTGCTCATGTGGATGACGCTGACGTGGGTGCTGAGCGCGCTGTATCTGTGACCGCGCGGTCGTCTCGCGACCCGGCGGCGGGCCTCGGAGCCCGCCTCGACTTTTTCGATTTGGCCTGATTTCGCCGTTCCAAGGCGATGAGCTTGGATTCGCTGCGATTGATCACGATGTCCTCGGCAGAGCGTTTGCTGCAGCCGCGGAGTCCCGCGGCTTACTTCATGCGTTATATGGTGTTTCCGATTACACCGTAGCGAAAAAGTTCATTTCCGAGGCACGGTTAACAAAAAGCGGCACGCGCGGCCCGCGGCGGCCCCGGTGCGGGGGCCGCCGCACCCTTCTAGGCGGCCGTTTCCACCAGGCGGTTGAGCACGTACTGAAGAATGCCACCGCTTTTGAAGTAGGCGATCTCGTTGTCCGTGTCGAGCCGGCTCGTCACGGTGACCTCGCGGCGGTTGCCGTCGTTGTCGGCAATCACCACCACCAGATCCTGGCGGGGCTCGACGTCCGTCACCCCTTCCGGCAAGCGGATGTCCACCACCTCGTCCCCGGTGAGGCCGAGCGAGGTCCGGCTGTCGCCGTCCTTGAACTGCAACGGCAGAACCCCCATGCCGATCAGGTTCGAGCGGTGGATGCGCTCGAAGCTCTCGGCCACCACGGCTTTCACGCCGAGCAGCCGGGTGCCCTTGGCGGCCCAGTCCCGGCTCGACCCGGTGCCGTACTCCTTACCCGCGAACACCACCAGCGGCGTGCCCTCCCCCTGATACCGCATGGCGGCGTCGTAGATGGAGAGCTGATCGCCGCTCGGCACGTGCCGGGTGTAGCCGCCTTCCACGCCGGGAACCATCTCGTTCTTGATGCGGATGTTGGCGAACGTGCCGCGGACCATCACCTCGTGATTGCCGCGACGCGAGCCGTAGGAGTTGAAGTCCTTCACGTCCACGCCGTGCTGCTGCAGGTACTGACCCGCCGGGCTGTCCGGCTGGATCGCCCCTGCGGGCGAGATGTGGTCGGTGGTCACCGAATCCCCCAACAGGGCCAGCACACGCGCGCCGGAGACTTCCACGTGCTGGTCGCGGTCCCCGTCCACCGAGAAGAACGGCGGCTGCTTGATGTAGGTGGAGTCCTCCCAGGTATACGTGGCGGAATCGGTGACGTCGATGTCGCGCCACGCCTGGGGCCCGGTGAACACGTCCGCGTATTCCCGCTCGAACATCTCGGCCGAGACCTGACTCACCACCTCGGCGATCTCCGCGTTCGACGGCCAGATGTCCTTGAGGAACACGTCGTTGCCGTTCCCGTCCTGGC
Source organism: Pseudomonadota bacterium (assembly GCA_048621375.1). GTDB lineage: Bacteria > Pseudomonadota > Gammaproteobacteria > Pseudomonadales > Azotimanducaceae > UBA7803. The sequence goes on from JBMCWS010000071.1 coordinate 4,266, forward strand.
CGATGGGGTCGCGGGTGAGGTCCACGCGGCAGGTGCCCGCCACCGCGTAGGCCACCACCAGCGGCGGCGACGCCAGCCAGTTGGTCCGCACTTCCTGATGCACCCGGCCCTCGAAGTTGCGATTGCCGGAGAGCACCGACGACACCACCAGGTCACCCTCCCTGATCGCGGAGGAGATCGGCTCCGGCAGCGGGCCGGAGTTGCCGATGCAGGTGGTACAGCCGTAGCCCACCAGGTTGAACCCGAGGGCGTCCAGGTCGTCCTGCAGCCCGGCCTTCTCCAGGTAATCGGTCACGACCTTGGAGCCGGGCGCCAGGGACGTCTTCACCCAGGGCTTCACCTTCAGCCCCCGGGCGAGCGCGTTGCGCGCCACCAGCCCGGCCCCCAGCATCACCGCCGGGTTGGAGGTGTTGGTGCACGACGTGATCGCCGCGATGACCACGTCGCCGTGGCCCAGATCGTAATCGGTGCCGGGCACGGGAATCCGCGCGTCCTTGTTCTCCGCCTGACCCTGCAACTCCAGCGCCTCGTCGAAGGCCCGGGCCATGTCGCTCATGGTCACCCGGTCCTGGGGCCGCTTCGGGCCCGCCAGGCTCGGCACCACGGCGCCGAGGTCCAACTCGAGGCTGTCGCTGTAGACGGGTTCCGGCGCCGTGCTGTCCCGCCACATCAGGTTGGCCTTGGCGTAGGCCTCCACCAGATCCACCACTTCCTCCGAGCGGTTGGACAGGCGCAGATAATTCAGCGTCTCGTGATCGACGGGGAAGAACCCGCAGGTGGCGCCGTACTCGGGCGCCATGTTGGCGATGGTGGCGCGGTCGGCCAGCGGCAGATCGTCCAGGCCATCCCCGTAGAACTCCACGAATTTCCCCACCACGCCCTTCTTGCGCAGCATTTCCACCACGGTGAGCACCAGATCGGTGGCGGTGATGCCTTCGTTCAGCCGCCCGGTGAGCCGGAACCCCACCACCTCGGGCACCAGCATGGAAATGGGCTGACCGAGCATGGCGGCTTCCGCCTCGATGCCGCCCACGCCCCAGCCGAGCACGCCGAGACCGTTGATCATGGTGGTGTGGCTGTCGGTGCCCACCAGGGTATCGGGATACGCCACCGTGGCACCGTCTTCCTCCTTGGTCCACACCGTCTTCGCCAGGTACTCGAGGTTCACCTGGTGACAGATGCCGGTGCCCGGCGGCACCACGCGGAAGTTGTCGAACGCCTTCTGCCCCCAGCGGAGGAACCGGTACCGCTCGTTGTTGCGCTGCATCTCCAGCTCGACGTTCTCCTCGAACGCCTGCGCATTGCCGAACTTGTCCACCATCACCGAGTGGTCGATGACCAGATCCACCGGCGACAGCGGATTGATGATGGCCGGATCCCGGCTGGCCTTCACCACGGCGCTGCGCATCGCCGCCAGATCGGCCACCGCCGGCACGCCGGTGAAGTCCTGCATCAGCACCCGCGCCGGGCGAAAGGCGATCTCCTGATCCGCCGGCGCCGCCGTGGCCCAGCTCCCCAGGGCCTCGATGTCGGCGCGGCTCACGGTGCTCTCGTCCTCGAAGCGAAGCAGGTTCTCCAGCAGAATCTTCAACGACACCGGGAGCTTCTCCACGTCGCCGATCCCCGCTTCCTGAGCCGCGGGAAGACTGAAGTAGTGATACGCCTTGTCACCTACCGTGAGGGTCTTCCGGGTCTTGAAACTGTCTAGGCTCATGGATCCTCTCCTGGTCCGGCGCGGTGAATTGGAAAGCTACTATTGTGCCTGAACCGGGGTTCTCATGGGAGCGCCGCAACGCCCGCCGGGCGGTTTGCCGCCGGCTCGCGGGGCGCCTAGCCGGATGTCGCGCCGGCGCCTTCCGCGGGGTGCAGGTGGGCGCCGCAACGCCAGCAGAACGCCGCCTCGCGCAGGTGGCCTTCCGCCGCGCACCGCGGGCAGACCCGGGTATTGGTGGCCCGCCGGGTGGCCTCGGACAACTCCAGGGTGACGATGCCGGTGGGCACGGCGATGATGCCGTAGCCCATGATCATCACCAGCATGGATATCGCCTGGCCCAGCGGCGTGCCCGGCACCATGTCGCCGTAACCCACGGTGGTGAGCGTCACCACCGCCCAGTAGATGCTGCGGGGGATGCTCGTGAAGCCGTGCTCGGGCCCCTCGATGAGGTACATGAAAGAGCCGAACACCACCACCAGCGCCATCACCGACGAGATGAAGACGGTGATCTTGCGGCGGCTCGCGCGCAGCGCATCGGCCAGCAACTGCGCCTCGCCCACGTAGCGCACCATGCGCAGCACCCGGAACACCCGCAGTACCCGCAGCACCCGAATCACCAGCAAATACTGGGTGCCGGCGAACACCAGGCTCAGGTAGGTAGGCAGGATGCCCAGCAGGTCGACGATGCCGTAGAAGCTGCGCGCGTACAGCCAGGTGTTCTGAATGGACCACAGGCGCAGCGCGTACTCGATGGTGAAGGCGACGGTGAACATCCACTCGGCGGCATAGAGCCAGTCGCCGTGGCTCTCGTGGATCCATCCCACCGAGTCGAGCATCACCGCCGCCACGCTCACCAGAATGGCGACGATGAGCCCCACGTCGAACGCTTTGCCCGCCGGCGTGTGCGCTTCGAAGATGACCGTCCGGACTCTGTCGCGATCGAGTATCGCCACGCCGTCAGCGGATCTTGGTGACGCGGTAAGCGGCGGCCACGGCGTCGTCCACCCCCGCCTCCGCGAACTTCGGCGGCAACGCCCGGGCTGGCTCGCGGCGCAGCCGCTCCACCCGGCAGCGGTCGCCGAACAGCGCCTCCACCTCCGCCTCCGGAACGGAATGCGGCGGCCCGGCTACCCGGCTCTGGTCGTATTCCAGGGTCAGCATCAGCATGCGGCAGCCGTCGGGCACGATCCGCTGCAGATGATCGGCGTAGTGGGCCCGCATCTTCTCCGGCAGGGCGATCAGCGCCGCTCGGTCATAGACCGCCCCCACATGCCCCACGTGCAGAGCGGTGAGATCCATGAAGTCGCCACAGTAGATGGCGATCCCGTCGCTGGTGAAGCGCTGCAGGTGCCGCTGGCGTTCCAGCCGACAGTTGCGGCCGGCCTCGTCGAAGAACGCGCGCACCGCCACTTCCGCGAGCTCGACACCGATCACGCGGTGCCCCTGCTCGGCGAGCCACAGCATGTCGAGGCTCTTGCCGCACAGCGGCACGAACACCGCCTGCTCGGGCTTCACCCCCATCGCCGGCCAGAGCTGCTTCAGCCACGGATTCACCTCGGCCTGGTGAAAGCCGATCTCGTTCGCGTGCCAACGCTCGAGCCAGAAGTCCCGTTCCACGGATGTGCTACAGTCACCACCTGCTCCGGATTCTGACCAAACCCCCGAGGGGGAGCAACCGGGACACCGATCCGGAGCGGCAACCGGTGCTGCCCCGGGGCGCAACCCGACGGAGTCCGTCATGAGCTATCAGAACCCGACCTTCCTCATGGAACCCGAGACTCTGGCCGAGCAGCTTTCCGGCGACGACGTGCGCGTGCTGGACGCCACCGTGTTCCTGGTGCCGGCAGAGCGCGGCTATCGCGTCGAGAGCGGTCTGGAACGCTACCGCCAGGCCCACATCCCCGGCGCGGCGTTCATGGATCTGATCCACCGATTCTCCGACACCACCACGGGTCTCGGCTTCAGCCTGCCCACGCCGGAGGCGCTCGCAGCGGCCCTGGGCGAGCTGGGGGTCGGCAACGAGCACCGGGTGGTGGTCTACTCCAGCGGCCACCTCATGTGGGCGACCCGGGCCTTCTGGCTGCTGCGCTACGCCGGCCACGACCGGACCTCGGTGCTGAACGGGGGCCTCCAGGGCTGGCGCGACGCCGGCGGCGAGACGGCCGGCGGTGACGAGACGTACCCGCCGGCCCGCTTCGAGCCGCATCCCCGTCCCGCCCTGTTCGCCGACCTGGCGGACACCCGGGCCGCCATGGAAGACGGCGCCACCTGCACGGTCAACGCCCTGTCACCGGACGTCTACGCCGGCACCAGCAAAATGCACTATGGCCGCCCCGGCCACATCCCCGGCAGCCGCAATCTGCACTACGAGCGGCTCCTGGACGGCGATCGCTTTCGTCCGGCCGGCGAGCTCGAGGCGGCCCTCGCCGATACCGGGCTGCTCGACGCGCCCCGGGTCATCAGCTACTGCGGCGGCGGCATCTCCGCCACCATCGACGCCTTCGCGTGCCTGCTGGCGGGTCAGGAGAACGTGGCCGTGTACGACGGCTCGATGTCGGAGTGGGCGCGCGACGAAAGCCTGCCGTTGAAGACCGGGGAGGAGCCGTAGGAGCTCGCGGTCCGCTATCCGCCGTCCGCTTTCCGCCGGACGCGCTCGACCCACTAAGCCGGTGAGTGGCGCCGGGCATCCCTCCGGCGGAAAGCGGACAGCGGATAGCGCTGCCTTCTACTCGTCCCGATACTGCGCGGGCCGCTTCTCCAGGAACGCCGCCACGCCTTCGCGCATGTCGCCCGTGGTGGAGGCGAGAATCTGCTGGCGGTCCTCCATGGCGATCACCGACTCGAGGCTGCCGGCGTCGACGCTCATGTTGAGGCACTCCTTGGTCAGGCGCACGCCCACCGGCGAGTTCGCCAGGATCTCGTTGGCGATGCCGCGGCCGGCGTCGGGCAGCGCATCGTCCTCCACCACGTCGGAGACCAGGCCGACCGCCCGGGCGCGCTCGGCATCGATGAAGCGGCCGGTGAGCAACAGCTCCGAGGCCAGGGCGCTGCCCACCAGGCGCGGCAGGAAATAGCTCACGCCGACGTCGCAGGCCGACAGACCGATGCGGATGAACGCGGCATTCATCCGCGCCTTGGGGCCGGCGATGCGGATGTCCGAGGCGAGCGCCAGGGCGAAGCCGCCGCCGCTGGCAGGGCCGTGAATCAACGACACGATGGGCTGGGGCGCGCGCCGCATGCGCATGACGATCTCGCTCACGCGGCGCTGCACCCGCAATCCGGTGACCGCGCCGGACGGCTCGTCGCCGCGGTCTTCCTTCAGATCGAGGCCGGCGCAGAAGCCGCGGCCGGCGCCGCGCAGGATCACCACGCGCACCGAGTGGTCGGTATAGAGCTCGCCGAAATAGTGCTGGAGCTCGAGCATCATGGTACGGCTCATGGCGTTCAGCGCCTCGGGGCGGTTCAACGTGAGCCAGTCGATGCCGCCCTCCTTGTCGATGCTCAGCGTCTCGTAGCTGCCGTCGGCATTGCTGCGCGGCGTGTAGCGTTCGTCGGCCATGTCGGCTCCTAATGCTGCCTGCGAATGCGCCGCATAGTACCCGCCGGGCGCCAACGCGAGCCAGTGGGCCCGCGCGGCCCCCCGCGGCGGCCGTCACGGCTGGTGGAACATGGCGCCCACCGGTCGGGGCTCGCCGTGGTGGCTGGTCATCCACAGCTCGCCGCCGTGGCGATACAGCACCAGGGCATCGAGAAACCCCACCGCCGGCCCGCTCGCCGGCTCGCCGAGCAGCACCTCGCGCAGCAGGTAGAGGGTCATGTCGTGAGATACGCACAAGTCGAGCTGGGCGTCGGCAACGCGCTGATCGAGCTTTTCGGCCAGCACGCGCAGCACCAGTCGGGCCGCGGTATCGGCCGGCATCATGGCATCTCCGGGGACCTCGCCCCGGACCCAGGCCTCGAGATAAGGCACGAGCCCGCCGGCGGCATCCATCGCCTTCCACATCTTCATCTGATCGAGGGCGTAGAAGACACCCAAGGCCTCCAACGGCCGGTGGCGTGTCGCCGCGCCGCCACCGGCGCGGTGCCCGTCGAGGAGCAGGGAAGCGGTTTCCATGCAGCGCTGCGGTGGGCTCGCGTACGCCCGGAGCGTCAGGAATTTCGGCAGGCGCTCGCCGAGCTGATGCGCCAGCACGCGCCCTTCCTCCGTCAGCGGGTTTTCCAGATCGTGCCGGTCGGGCGCGAATTCCCGCGCCGAATGCCGCATCAGCACCACCGCATGATCCACGCCCGGGCTGACCACCCGATCGAGCAATTCCAACGTCGCGTCGCCGTACTTCTCCACGATCCCCGCCATGGCAAAATCGAGATGGTCTGTATTAGTATCAAACCCATTCCGCGTTTCGCACCCCATTTTTCGTCGAACGCACAAAGCAACTCCTGAGGGGGGATTATCTATGGACCTTGGCATCTCCGATCGCGTCAAACCGCTGATCGACGACATTCAGTCATTCATCGACGATCACGTCGTTCCGAACGAACCCGTGTACGCCCGGCAAGTCGAGGCAGGCGGCCGCTGGTGCGAAACTGCGGTGATGGAGGAAATGAAACAGAAGGCCAAGGAACGCGGCCTCTGGAACATGTTCCTGCCGGAGAGCGAGCGCGGCGCCGGGCTCACCAACGTGGACTACGCCCACGTCGCCGAGCTGCTCGGCAAGTATCCCCTGGCCTCGGAAGCCACCAACTGCGCGGCGCCGGACACCGGCAACATGGAAGTGCTCGAACGCTACGGCTCCGAGGAGCAGAAACAGCAATGGCTGCAGCCGCTGCTCGACGGCAGCATCCGCTCGGCGTTCGCTATGACCGAGCCGCAGGTGGCCTCCTCCGACGCCACCAACATCAGCCTCGAGGCGCGTCTCGACGGCGACGAATGGGTGTTGAACGGCGAGAAGTGGTGGACCTCCGGAATCGGCGATCCGCGCTGCAAGGTCATGATCGTCATGTGCGTGACCGAGCCCGACGCGCCGCGCCATTCCCGTCAGAGCCAGATCCTGGTGCCCGTGGACACCCCCGGGGTCGAGATCCTGAAGATGATGCACGTCTTCGGCTACGACGACGCGCCCCACGGGCACGGCCACGTGCGGTTCACCGACGTCCGGGTCCCCAAGGACAACGTCATTCTCGGCTCCGGGCGTGGCTTCGAGATCGCCCAGGGGCGCCTGGGACCGGGCCGCATCCACCACTGCATGCGCTCCATCGGGGTCGCCGAGCGCGCCCTGGAGCTGATGTGCCGACGCGCGCAGTCCAAGGAAGCGTTCGGTAAGAAACTGGCGGATCTCGGTGGCAACGTCGACAAGGTCGCCGATGCGCGCATCAACATCGAGATGGCGCGGCTGCTGACCCTGAAGGCCGCGTGGATGATGGACACGGTGGGCAACAAGGTGGCCCGCAGCGAGATCGCACAGATCAAGGTCGCGGTGCCCAACATCGCCTTGCAGGTCATCGATGATGCCATCCAGATCCACGGTGGCGCCGGCGTTTCCCAGGTGTTCCCGCTGGCGCGGATGTACTCCAGCATGCGCACGCTGCGGCTGGCGGACGGGCCCGACGAGGTGCACCGCCGCACCGTGGGCCGGATGGAGCTCGGCAAGTATCCGCCGGAGCAGGAGACCCACACCGACGTGTGGAACGGCTGAGCCGGCACGAAAGCGGCGAGCGGTCGGCACCCGATCGCTCGCCGGCGTGTCGGCCCTGAGACGGTAACGGGGGGAGGATTACCATGGCTCGACTCGAAGACAAAGTGGCGGTCATCACCGGGGCCGGTCGCGGTATCGGCCGCGAGATCGCGCTGCAGATGGCCCGGGAGGGGGCCCGGGTGGTGGTCAACGACCTCGGCAGCAACGCCGACGGCAGCGGGACCGGCCACGTCGCCGACGACGTGGTGGCGGAGATCCGTGCCGAAGGCGGCGAAGCGGTGGCCAACACCGACTCCGTCGCCGAGGTGGCGGGCGGTGAAGCGCTGCTGCGCACCGCGCTCGACACCTTCGGCGCCATGGACATTCTGGTGAACAACGCCGGCATCCTGCGCGACCGTTCCATCTTCAAGATGGAGCCGGACGACTGGGACGCCGTGCAGGCCGTGCATCTGCGCGGTCATTATTGCTGCTCGCGCCCGTTCGCCCGCTACATCCGCGAGCACAACCGCACCGGCTGTCGCATCATCAACTTCTCCAGCGTTTCCGGCCTGATCGGCAACTTCGGCCAATCCAACTACGGGGCCGCGAAAGCCGGCATCGCCGGCTTCTCCCGGGTGCTGGCCCTGGAGCTGGCAAAATACGGCTGCACGGTGAACACGATCTCGCCGGGTGCGCTCACCCGCCTGACCATCGCGGTGCGCGAAACGCGCGGCGAGACCGTCGACGAGGACGACCTCGACCAGGGCGGGCCCCAGCACGTGGCGCCCATCTGCACCTGGCTCGCCACGGAAGCCGCCGCCGGCATAACCTCGCAGATCTTCCACACCGGGCGGGGCGGGATCGCCATCATGCAGCAGCCGGCGGTGATCAAGCAGTTCCACAAATCCGCAGGGCTCTGGAGCCTCGACGAGCTCGACCGCTATGTGCCCGAGCTCATGGCGGCGAAGCAGGCCCACGACCAGGCGGTCGCCGAGGCAGCCAATCCGGTGGAGATCTAGGAGCGGTTCCCGTGTCCCTGCGGATCGTGGTACTGAACCCCAAGGGCGGGTCGGGCAAGACCACGGTGGCCGCCAACCTGCTCGCCGCGTATGCCCAGGCCGGCCAGCGCGCCGCCCTGCTGGATTTCGACCGGCAGGGCTCGGCCAGCCGCTGGCTGCGCCAGCGCAGCCCCGCCCTGCCGGCCATCCACGGCATCGAAGCCTACCAGGCGCTGCGCGCCAACGTGACCCGTTCGTTCGCGCTGCGGCCGCCCGCCGGCACCCAACGGCTGGTGGTGGATACGGCCGCCGCCATCGACCGCTTGGGCCTGGTGGACGCCACCAACGGTGCCGACCGGGTGCTGGTGCCCGTGCTGCCCTCCGACATCGACATTCACGCCGCCGCCCGCTGCGTCGGCGACCTGCTGGTGCACGCCCGGCAACCGCGGGAGACGGTCGGCGTGGTGGCCAACCGGGTGAAGCGCAATACCCGGGCCTACCGCGCCCTCATGCGCTTCCTGGACAGTCTGGGCGTTCCGGTGGTGGCCGTGCTCCGCGACGTCCAGGCCTACCCGCGCGCGGCCCAGAACGGCCAGGGGGTCTGCGAGCTCCCCAGAAACGAAGCCGGAGCGGAGCTGGTGCAGTGGCGCCGGCTGTTGCGCTGGCTCGAGCACGGCGAGTTGCCGCGACCGGTCCGCTCGCCGGAGCAGGCGGCGGGGCAACGCGTCCGCCACCTGCGGCTGGTCCGGGGCTGACGCCGCCGGCGGCTACTGCAGGCGCTGCTTCTCCCGCGCCTCGACACTCTCGTAGCGCTCCTCCATCTCCCGGGCATCCTGTCCGCTCATGAGCTCCTTCGCTTTGGGGAAAAGCTCGTTCTCCTCGCGTTCGACGTGGCTTTCCACGGCCTGCATCATCTCCCGAAAGCGCCCCTGCCAGGTGTCCGTGGACTTCTCCTCCGCGTCGAGCTGCTCCAGAAAATGCTCCACCTGTTCGTGCTCCTGCAGGCATTGCCGCACCAGCGGCTCGATCTCGGTATGCTCGCGCAGCCGCGGGTAGAACTCCTCCTCCTCACCGTGGGCGTGCGCCAGCAGGTTCCGGCGAATCTCCGGAAACAGCTCGTCGCGCACGTTGGAATCCGGCGATGAAGCCGCCACCCGCTGCATCAGCGCGGAGACCTCCGCATGCTCACCGGCCAGGTGATGGAAGATGCCGGGATACCCGGCCAGTGCCTTGGCCGCGCCCTTCACCGCGCCTGCGGTCTTGGACGTAGTCTTCGATCCGGTTGCCATGGTCCATTCCTCCTCGAGCAGCCGCGTCACCGCGCTTCGCGGCTCACCAGCTTGTTGAAGTTGCTTTGCTCGCCGCATTGCGAGGCGTTGTTCGATGCAGCACGTGTGCCAGCGCACCGCGCCCCTGGCACAGCCCCTGCACAGCCCCCGGCAATACTGCTCGCGAGCCGGAGAGAGGCCTTGGCCCCACCGCCCCGGAACGCTGCCCCCTCGGACCCGGCGCCGGTGACGGGACTCGAGCAATTGATCGAGCGTGTCGCCGCCTCGGCCGAGCGCCGGGACCGGCTGTCGGTCGGCGATGTGCTGGATGCCATGGGCCCGCGGTCGTTCGCCCCCCTCATCCTCCTGGCGGGTCTGATCATGCT
>JBMCWS010000072.1:0-14226 GCA_048621375.1 Pseudomonadota bacterium
GGCCGGTACCGGGCCTTCACCGTGAGCTCGAGCAGCGGGCGTGGCAGAGGGCGATGCACGTGAAAGCAATCGATGTGGGTGCTCACGGCTTCCGTGGCGGCGCTTCCGGGCAGGGTCCAGGTGTCGTCTCCCTGACGCAGGGCCCAGCGGCAGCGGCCGTGGCCGCCGGCCGGAAGTGCTATGCTCGGCACCACGATGGTGCCTGCCGACAACGCGGCAAGCGGCAGCGTCAGCCGCCAGCCGTCGCCGCCCGCACGCCAGGGCGCCTCGCCGGCCGTGGGCAGTGGGTAGCGGCGGGCGGTGCCGGGGTCGGCATAGCGAACGGTGGGGCTGTCGGCCATGAACGTTTGTCTTTCAACCCGCGGGAGTGGACGTGTCGACGGATTCGCGATCGCTGGTGCTGCTTTCCACGGATCACTGCACCTTGTGCGAACGGGCCCTGGAGCTGTTGCTCAGTATGCCAGAAGTGCGCGGGCACGCCCTGCGTGTGGTGGACGTGGCGACCCGGGAACAGCTGCTCGCACGCTACGGCGAGCGGCTGCCCGTGCTCGTGGTCGGCGGCCGGGAGCTGGATTGGCCGTTCACCGCAGAGGACGTGGCGCGCGCGCTGGTCGCTGCCGGGCGGTGACGGCGCTGTCAGCCGTCGAGGCGGAAGAACGCCCGGGCATTGGCCGCCGTCGTGGCGGCGAGCTCAGCGGACGGCATCCCGTAGAGTTCTGCGAGCTGGTCGATCACCCACGGCAGCAGGGCGGGCTCGTTGCGCCGTCCGTGCGCGTCGGCGGGGGCGTTGTGGGGGCGCAGGAACGGCGCATCGGTCTCGACCATGAGCCGGTCGAGGGGCACGTGAGGCACCAGCTCGCGCAGCGGCCCACCCCGGCGCCGGTCGCACACCCAGCCGGTGATGCCGATGTAGCAGCCGAGGTCGAGAAAGCGGGTGAGATCGTCCCGGCTCCCGGTGAAACAGTGCACGACCACATCCGCGAGCTCCGGCGCCTCGGTCAGACAGCCCGCCACCGCGGCACCGGCCTCGCGCTCGTGAACGAATACCGGTAGCCCGAGGCGCGCCGCCAGCGCGAGGTGGGCGCGGAACACTCGCTCCTGGTCCGCCGGGTCCGAGAAGTTGCGGTTGAAGTCGAGCCCCGTCTCGCCGATGGCCCGCACGGCCGGCGCTTGGGCCAGTTGCTCGATCGTCTGCTGCCAGTCGGCGGGTGCCGAGCCCGACGCATGGGGATGAATGCCGGCCGTGGCGGAGAGGAAAGCCGGATCCGTGGCGGCGAGCTCGGCTGCCCGGGCGCTTGCGGGCAGATCGGTGCCGGTGAGCACCATGTGTTCCATCCCGGCGGCGCGGGCGCGCGCCATCACCGCGTCCCGGTCCGGGTCGAACTGGCTGTGCAGCAGGTTGACGCCGATGTCGATCATGGGGCGCGCCTTCGGATCAGTTCACGGCCATCCGGTGACCGCTGAGCATGGGCAGTGGCTGGTCGAGGATCTGGCCGTACACCTGGGTGAAGGCGAGGACGTTCTTCACGTAGTTACGGGTCTCGCGGTAGGGAATGGTCTCGATCCAGACGTCGAGGCTGCGCTCGCCGTGTTCCTCCAGCCAGCGGTCCACGCGGCGCTCGCCGGCGTTGTACGCGGCCGCCGCGATGGCGTGCTCGTCGTAGCGCTCCAGTAGCCGGGCCAGGTGGTGGCCACCGAGGCGGACGTTCAGCGCCGGGTCGTAGAGCTCGGCGCGCGACGGGGATGCCAGGCCCGCGCGCCGCGCCACCAGCTCGGCCGTCGGCGGCACGAGCTGCATCAGGCCGCGGGCATCGGCGTGGGAGCGGGCGCGCGCGTCGAAAGCGCTTTCCTGGCGGGCCACCGCCAGCAGCAGCGGCTGGGGAACGGTGGTGGTAGCACTGGTCCGCGCGAACAGCTCCTGGTAGGCCACCGGAAAACGCAGGGCCAGGGTGTCTCTGAGCTGCGCGGCGCTCGCGGTGTGAATGCCCTGGTTGAACCAGCCGACCTGCTGGGCCAGCCGCGCGGCATGATACTGCTCCTCGATGTCGAGCTTCGGCACGAACGCCTGCCACTCGCGACGGGCGTTGACCCTGTCGCCGACGAGGAACAGCTCCAGGGCGCGGCGGATCTCGGGGCGGCGCCGCAGCTCCGTTCCCCGCCCGGGGGCGCCCGCCGGGGTGGCGTCGTTGAGGCGCGCCGGGCGGCCGAGGCGCTGGGCGGCGAGGAATCCGTAGTAGTGGCGCTCCCCGGCGAGCGCCGTGTAGATCTGCCGGACCCGATCGGAACCGGCACCGGTTTCGGCGAGCGCGCGGGCGAGCCAGTACCGCCAGCGAAGCTCACGGGCGAGTTCGTCGGGCAGGCGCCCGATCCAGCGCCGCACTTCCTGCCAGTCCTCCGCAGCCAGGGCCGCCTCGGCCATGCGCTCCGCGAAGGTGGCGGAGACCTCGTCCGGCGCGGTCCCGGGGAAGGTCCCCTCACGGGCCAGGGCCAGCAGGATGCGCTCGTTCAGTTCCCGGGCTTCGGCGGCGGGAAACGCGACGGCCCGACGGGCGCGCTGCCAGGCCGTCGCTGCCGTTTCCGGGTCGCGCGCCGCCAGCCGGCGCAAGCCGTGGGCGAGGATCACCCGGTGGTACGGTCCGTCGACGTCCGGCAGACTGCCGCGGGCCACCGACTCGGGATTGGTGTGAACGTCGTAGAGCGCCTGCGCCCGGGTTTTCGCAGCGCCGTCGAAAAACCGCAGCAGGTAACGGCCCAGGCGCGTCTCCCCGGCCGTCAGCGCGAGCTGCAGGCGCTCCCAGGCGAGCGCTTCACTGAGCCGGCCGTCGGCGATCCAGGTGTCGAAAATGGGGTCGCAGGCGCGCGGTTGCGATTTTCCGACCAGCCACAGCGGCGCGACCTCGTCCAGGGCCTCCGCCCGCCGTCCCGTGGCGAGCTTGGCGCGCAGGTGATGGCATGCCAGCGCCGCGTCCCGGGTGGGCCGGTAGTTCTCCAGCAGACGCTCCCAGCGGTGATTCCGGGCCAGATGCTTGAGCCAGCGGTAGTGGAGGATGGCCGCGATCGGCAGCTCGGCGTGGCGGTCCCGGAATCGCGCCATCTCGGCGGCGGTGACCGAGTCGAGGCGCGAGCTCAGGTCGTGGAAGTCCAGGTAGGGGGCCAGCAGATAGTCGTCGAGCGTCGCGCGGACGTCCCGGAACGCCTCGCGCCTGCCCGCGGCCAGATGGTCCATGGCCTCGCGATACGCGGCGCGCTGCTGATGCAGGGTGCTCGCGCCCGCCTCGAGGGGGCCTGCCAGGGGCCCGCAGGCAATGGCGATGCTCACCAAGGCGAGCAGGGCGACGGTCCTGGAAGGCGCCGGGGGGCGCCGGTCCGTGCGGGCGTGCTGCGCGAATCCCATGTACGGCTTCAGGGCTGCGTTGACTCCTCCTGACCCACCCGGACCGCCAGCACGTCGCAGCTCGCGCCGTGCAATACGCCGTTGGCGGTGGACCCGAGCAGCAGAGCCAGGCCGTGGCGGCCATGGCTGCCCACCACAATGACGTCGGCGCCCACGGACGCCGCGAGGCGGTGAATCTCACTCTCGGGCCGGCCGAATATCAGGTGCTGTCGATTCTCCGGGATCCCGAGGGCGGCGGCGAACTCCGCGAGGTGTGACTTGGCCTGCTCGTGGATCTGATCCTGGACCGTGGAGAGATCCATCGGAATGTCGCCGCCGTAGGCCAGGGAGAGCGGCTCGATCACGTGAACCACGTGGAGCTCGGCGTCGAAAGCGTCGGCGAGCCGTTGCGCCCGCCGCGCGACTGCGTTCGACTCTTCGGTCAGGTCCACGGCCAGGACGATGCGACGGTAGTCTGCCATGTTGCCCCTCGGAGTCGGTTGCGGCGACGATACACACAAACCCCGAGCCCCACAAGCCGCTGCCGGTGGCCGCCGCCGGCAGCAGGGCGGGCAGCGGCAACGAGGACGCGGACGTGGAATGGCTACTCATCATCGTGCTTCTGGTCGTGGCCTTCGGCCCGGTTTTCTGGCTGATGCCCGGTCCGCGCGAGCGCCGTATCGCGTCCCTGCGCCAGCAGGCTTATCGCGAAGGCATGCGCGTGGAGCTGCGGCGGCTGCCGAAGGCGGACCCCGCGGCGGAGGAGCGGGTGACGGCCGGCGGGCGCGAGCGCAATCTGACCCGCGAGGTCGCCGCCTATCTGTACCCGCTGCCGGTCACCCTGCGGGTTCTGCCCGCCTGGCGCGTGCTGCGGGCCGGCGACGGCTCGGAGGCGGTGGCGGGCTGGCGCTTCGAGATCGGCCGCAAGCCCGTCGATCCGCACCTCGACGACGCGCTCGAGGCCGTGGCAGGTGTGTTGCATGACCTCCCGGACGACGTAATCGCGGTAGAATGCGACGCCAGGGACGTTGCCGGATATTTCCTGGAATCGGCCGACACCGAGGCGGAGCGCGTCACGGATCTCGCGGCCCGGCTCGGCAAAGCGGCGGCCGCGCTGGCGGAACTCGACCAGCGTCTCCGGGCCGAGACCGAAGGACGAAATATTTGACAGTGCTTTCAGGGGCACCTTATAACGGCGCCGAAATTCTCCGCTTGGAGGTCCATGGCCCGCTCGCTCGTCATCGTTGAGTCCCCCGCCAAAGCCAAAACCATCAACCGATATCTCGGCAAGGACTACATCGTAAAATCCAGCGTCGGACACATCCGTGACCTGCCCGTGGGCGGGCAGAGCACGGATCCCAAGGCGCGCGCTCAGGAAGCGGCGAAGACCCGCAAGCTGTCGCCGGAGGAGAAGGCGGAGCACAAGCGGCGGCGCGCCCGCGAGCGGCTGATACGGCGCATGGGCGTGAACCCCGAGGCGGGCTGGGACGCCGACTACCAGGTGCTCCCCGGCAAGGAGAAGGTGGTCGACGAGCTCTCCCGCCTGGCCGAGAACGCGGATGCGGTCTATCTGGCCACCGACCTCGACCGAGAGGGCGAAGCCATCGCCTGGCACCTGCGCGAGACCATCGGCGGCGATCCGTCGCGGTTCCGGCGGGTGGTCTTCAACGAGATCACCCGCAAGGCCATCGAGGACGCGTTCGCCGCGCCGGGCGAGTTGAACATGAACCGGGTCAACGCCCAGCAGGCGCGCCGGTTCCTCGACCGGGTGGTGGGTTTCGAGCTGTCGCCGCTGCTGTGGTCGAAGGTCGCCCGGGGGCTGTCGGCCGGTCGGGTACAGTCGGTGGCGGTGCGTCTGGTAGTGGAACGCGAGCGGGAGATACGCGCCTTCGTTCCCGAGGAGTACTGGGAAGGCTTCGCCGATCTGCGCCGGGCAGAGGATCCCGAGGGCGAGCCGCCGCGCCGCTTCCAGGTAATCAAGGAGAACGGCGAGAGCTTTCGCCCGGGGGACGGCGAGACCGCCCATGCCGCCATGGAGCGGTTGCGTCAGCGCGAGTTCGTCGTCGACAACCGCGAGGACAAGCCCACCCGGAGCCGACCGTCGGCCCCCTACATCACCTCGACCCTGCAGCAGGCGGCGAGCACCTGGCTGGGCTTCACGGTCAAGAAGACCATGACCATGGCTCAGCGCCTCTACGAGGCCGGCTACATCACCTACATGCGCACCGACTCCACGAACCTGAGCGACGAGGCGGTGGCCGCGTGCCGTGAGTACATCGGCAAGGAGCTCGGGGACCGCTACCTCCCGGAACGTCCCAACACCTACGCGAGCAAGGCCGACGCTCAGGAGGCGCACGAGGCCATCCGCCCCTCCAACGTCGGTACCCGGCCGGAGATGCTCCAGGGCATGGATCACGACGCGGTGCGTCTGTACCGGCTGATCCGGGCGCAGTTCTTGCGCTGCCAGATGCCGCCGGCGGAGTATTTGAGCACCACGGTGACCGTCACCGCACGACCGCGCAGTGGCGATGCCGCCGATGCCGGGCCGTTCGAGCTGCGGCTGCGCGGCCGCATCCTGAAGTTCGACGGCTACACCCGGGTGCCCCTGGTAGAGAAGGGCGAGCAGAGCGCCGCGCCCGGGCGGTCGGGCGGCAGCGACGACGACCGGCCGCTGCCGGAATACCAAGTGGGCGAGCAACTTGCGCTCGCGGACGTGGAAGCGGTTCAGCATTTCACCAAGCCGCCGCCGCGCTATACCGAGGCCAGCCTGGTGCGCGAGCTCGAGAAGCGTGGCATCGGCCGCCCGTCGACCTACGCCGCGATCATTTCCACCATTCAGGAACGGGGCTACGTCACCCTGCGCAATCGCCGTTTTCACGCCGAGAAGATCGGCGAGCTGGTGACCGACCGGCTCACCGAGCAGTTCAAGAACTTGATGGACTACGGCTTCACCGCCGAGCTCGAGGAGGAGCTCGACGAGGTGGCCGAGGGCAAGGTGGACTGGCGCAGCGTCCTCGACGAGTTCTACGGCGATTTCAGCGGCCGTCTCGAGGAAGCGCAGGATCCCGAGCACGGCATGCGCGCCAACGAGCCCACGGAGACCGACATTCCCTGCGAGCGCTGCGGCCGTCCCATGCAGATCCGCAACGCCAGCACCGGCGTCTTTCTGGGCTGCTCGGGGTATCAGCTACCGCCGAAGGAGCGGTGCACGAACACCGTGAACCTGATCCCCGGGGACGAGGTCGTCGACATCGACAAGGACGAGGAAGGGGAGTCGAAGCTGCTGCGCTCCAAGCACCGCTGCCCGAAATGCGGTGCGCCGATGGACAGCTACCTCATCGACGAGAACCGCAAGCTGCACATTTGCGGCAACAACCCGGACTGTCCGGGGTTCGAGGTGGAGCACGGGCAGTTCCGCATCAAGGGCTACGAAGGACCGGTGATCGAGTGCGACAAGTGCGGCGCCGACATGCAGCTCCGGTCCGGCCGGTTCGGCAAGTATTTCGCCTGCACCGCAGACGAGTGCAAGAACACCCGCAAGCTGTTGCGCAGCGGCGAGCCGGCGCCACCCAAGGCCGACCCGGTGCCCATGCCGGAGCTCAAGTGCGAGAAGGTCGACGACTATTATCTGCTTCGGGACGGCGCATCCGGCATCTTTCTCGCAGCGAGTCAGTTCCCGAAGAATCGTGAGACCCGCGCGCCCGAGGTGCGCGAGATCAAGCCCCATGCCAACGAGCTGGACCCGAAATTCAAATACCTGCTCGATGCGCCCGAGACCGACCCGGAGGGACGTCCGACAGTCGTGCGATACTCTCGCAAGGACAAGTCGCAGTACGTACAGTCGGAGGAGAACGGCAAGGCGACGGGCTGGCGCGCCTACTATCAGGACGGCGAGTGGGTGGCGCACGACACCCGCGGTCGCAAAGCGGCGAGCCGGAAGAACGAATCCGGCTCGAGCAAGCGCCAGACGCGTAAGGGGGCCTCGAGCAAAACGGCCGGATCCGGGGGCGGATGAGCGCCCGCCCGGCGATCCAGAGGAATCGATGAGCACATTACTGGAAATCACCGAGCTCGCGAACGGCGACGTGGTGCTGCGCGAGGCAGATACGGAGTCGGATGGCCAGAACGAGCCGCTGGTGCGCATCCGCTTTTCCGGCGAGGTGCGGGACATGCTCGGCCGTGACCTGGTGAGCGTGGCGGAGGCCATGATCGACGCGGCCACCGAGTATCTGGAGACCGAGTCCGAGGACGCCGAGCCCGAGCCGGACGAGCCACCCCCGACGGTTCACTGACGCCGGGCGCGCCGGCGGCGTGTGGTCAGACGCCTGCGCGGATCACGCCCACCGACAGGCCCTCGATGGCGAACGCCTGCTGCGCCAGGTCGACCTCGATGGGCTCGAAGCGCTCGTTCTCCGGGAGCAGCAGCAGCTTGTGCCGCGTCCGGGTACGCTGCAGTCGCTTCACCGTCACTTCGTCTTCCACCCGCGCCACCACGATCTGGCCGTTGGCGGCCTCGGGGGTCTTGTGGACGGCCAGCAGGTCGCCGTCCATGATGCCGATGCCGCACATGCTGTCGCCCTGCACCCGGAGCAGAAAGTCGGCCCGCGGCCGGAAGAAGCCCGCCGGGATGTCCACGTGATCCTCGATGTTCTCCTGTGCGAGGATCGGGTCGCCGGCGGCAACCCGGCCCACCAGCGGCAGGCCCACCTGCTCCGGCAGGCGGATGCCCCGCGACGTGCCCGGAATCATCTCGATGGCGCCCTTCCGCGCCAATGCCTTCAAGTGCTCCTCCGCCGCGTTGGGGGAGCGAAAGCCGAGCTCACGGGCGATGTCCGCGCGGGTGGGCGGGTATCCGGTGGCGTCGATGTGCTGGCGGATGAGGCCGAGCACCTGTGCCTGGCGGGGGGTCAGAGCTTCCATGGGCGAGCCTGGTTTTATATACAGTGGCTGAAAGTATATACAGCCCGGGCGTCGATTGCACACCATCGGCGGGGTGCCCTAACATCGCCGCATTCACGCCGACGGGGGTCGGCCCGCGGGCTGCGGGTTGCAAGGGGAGTTGTCATGTCGAATACGGGGGCTGGCGCGTTCGGCGCCGCGCGGGGGAATCGGCGGTGGCCGGCGGTTGCAGCGTTCCTGCTCATGGCGGGGGCACCGCTGCGGGCCCAGGATCCGGCTTCCGCGGCGTTGCCGGATCTCAGTGGTTTGAGCCCGGCGCAGCAGGGGTTGACCATCTTTCGGGAGAAGGACCGGCGGGAGTCCGGCTATGGCGATCTACAGGTGGACGTCACCATGGTACTGCGGGACCAGCAGGGCTCGCAGTCCCGCCGGGAGCTCTCCATGAGCCAGCTCGAGATGGAGGACGAGGGCGACCGTCTGCTGGTGGTGTTCGAGACGCCGAAGCCCATTCGCGGCACGGCGCTGCTGAGCTACAGCCACGTAACCGAGCCCGACGAGCAGTGGCTTTATCTCCCCGCCATGCGCCGGGTGAAGCGCATCGCCTCGCGCGACAAGTCCGGCCCGTTTCTCTCGAGCGAGTTCGCCTACGAGGATCTGGCGCTCGAAGAAGTCGAGAAATACGACTACGAGATGCTCGGACGTGAGTCGTGCGGCGAGCGCACCTGCCTGCGGGTGGAGCGGATTCCCCGGGACGAGTACTCCGGCTACTCCCGTCAGGAGGTCCTGCTCGACGAACGGACCCTTCGGGTGGAGCGAATCGAGTACTTCGACCGGCACGAGCGCCCGCTCAAGGTTCTCGAGCACGAGGATTACGAGCTATATCAGGAGCAGTACTGGAAGCCGGGGCGCATGAAGATGGAGAACCTGCAGACCGGGAAGTCCACCGTGCTGCGCTGGGAAGCCTACCGCTTCGACACCGGGTTGCTGCCCGACCGCGACTTCTCCACCAACAGCCTCGAGAGGGCGCGGTGATCCGACGCGCCGTGGCGGCCCGGTTGCCGCCCGCCATCGTCCTGGTCCTGCTGTCCGCCGGTGCCGTGCACGGCGCTGGCGGCGATGCCTACACGGACGTGGAAACCGGGGTGCAGTCCCGCACCTTCGTTGAGCGGGGCGTGGCCGGTCAGGACCGGTTGCAGCCGTCGGTGAGCGTGCGCCTCGAGCACCGGCGGGCCTGGGACGACGACCGCTCGCGGTTCACCTTCACGCCGTTTCTGCGCCTCGACGGTCTCGACGACGAGCGCACGCACGCGGACGTGCGGGAGCTCTACTTCACCCGGGTGGGCGACGATTGGGAGCTGCACGCGGGTGCGCGGCAGGTGTTCTGGGGGGTGACGGAGTTCCATCACTTGGTGGACGTCATCAATCAGACCGATCTGGTGGAGAACGTCGACGGCGAGGACAAGCTGGGGCAGCCGATGGTCCAGCTCGCGCTCGTCCGCGACTGGGGGATGCTGGATTTGTTCCTGCTGCCGGGCTTCCGGGAACGCACCTTTCCCGGGGAGGATGGCCGCCTGCGGCTCCCCGTGCCGGTGGATGCCGACGCCGCGGTGTACGCCTCCGGGGCCGGACGCGGCCGGGTCGACGGCGCCGTGCGCTGGTCGCGCGATATGGGGCCCGTGAGCATGGGCGTGCACCACTTCTCCGGCACCGGCCGCGATCCCCGGCTGGTGCCGAAGACGGCCGCCGACGGTGATATCATGCTGCGCCCCGAGTACCACGTCATCGACCAGACCGGGATCGACGCTCAGGCGATCTTCGGCGACTGGGTCTGGAAGCTCGAGGCGCTCAGCCGGCGCGGCGACGGCGACCGCTACCTGGCCTGGACCGGGGGATTCGAGCGTACCCTGGTGGGGGCGCTGGGCCGGCGCGGCGACCTGGGACTGGTGGTCGAGTACATGTACGACGAGCGCGACGAGGCCGCTCGCGACACCCTGTTCGAGCACGATCTGGCGCTCGGCGCCCGCTGGCGCGCCAACGACATGGCCGGCACCGAGGCGCTGCTCGGCGTGATCCGCGACGTCAACACGGGTGAGTACGTGCTGAGCCTCGAGCTCTCCCGGCGCCTGGGGCTGTCGTGGCAGCTCGAGGCCGAGGCATGGCTGTTCGGCGGCGCCCGCGCGCTGCCGGAACGGGCGCCGCTCGCGGTGGCCCTGGACGGGGACGTGAAATCCCGCCCCTTCCAGCGGGACGACTACGTGCAGCTCGAGCTGCGGCGCTACTTCTGAGACGGGTTCGAGGCGACGATGTTTGAAGTGACGGAACACCGGTGGGTGTTCGAGGTGTTCGGCGTGGTGTTGGCCGCCGCGGTCGTGCATCTGGTGTCGCGGCTGGTGCTCCGGCGTGTGGCGCACCGGCTGGCGAACACCCGGAGCGCCTACGACGACGCGCTGGTGGACGCGGCCCGCGGCCCCCTGGGCTGGGCGGTCTGGGTCGTGGGCGTGAGCGGGGCCGCGGAGCTCGTGGGCGGCGAGGCTCGGGCGGAAGTGTTCGACCACGTGGGCGCGTTCCGCGACGTGGCGGTGATCCTGCTGCTGGTGTGGTTCGCGGTGCGCTTCATCCATCGGGTGGAGCGCAATGTCACCGATCCGCGCTATCGCGCTCAGCCGGTGGACCTCACCACCGCCACGGCGGTGGGCAAGCTGCTGCGGGCGTCCGTGGTCATCACCGGCTTTCTCATGGTCCTGCAGGGGCTCGGCTTCAGCATTTCCGGCGTCCTGGCCTTCGGTGGCATCGGCGGCATCGCCATCGGTTTCGCGGCACGGGACGTGCTGGCCAATTTTTTCGGGGCGCTGATGGTCTTCTTCGACCGCCCGTTCTCCGTGGGCGACTGGGTGCGCTCCCCGGATCGTGAGATCGAGGGCTTCGTGGAGGAGATCGGCTGGCGACTCACCCGCATTCGCACGTTCGACCAGCGGCCGTTGTACGTGCCCAACTCGGTGTTCGCGAGCCTGACCGTGGAAAACCCGTCGCGCATGTTGAACCGCCGCATCTACGAGACCGTGGGGGTGCGCTACGACGACATCGAGGCGGTGTCGAAAATCGTCGGCGACATCCGCGCCATGCTCGAGCAGCACCCGGACATCGAGCGGGAGCGGTCGCTGATCGTGAACTTCGTCAGCTTCGGGGCGTCGTCGCTCGACATCATGATCTACGCCTTCACCCGCACCGTGGTCTGGGCCGAGTACCACGCGGTGAAGGAGGACGTGCTTTTGAAGGTTGCCGGCATCATCGCCGCCAACGGCGCCGAGATCGCCTACCCCACGCGGACCCTGCACCTGACGCCGCCCGCGCCCGAGCCGGAGGTCGCGGGTGAGTGAATCGAGGAAAACAGTCCCGAGCGGTCCGCCGGCGGCGGTGCTCGAGGCCCGGCGCCGGGGGGAGCTGCTGGTGAGCCGTGAGGCGGTGGAGCGCGCCATGGATCGCCTGGCCATCCGGATGTCGCTGCGGCTGCACGACCGCGATCCGCTGCTGCTGGTGGTCATGCACGGTGCACTGCCGTTCGCCGGGGCACTGTTGCCGCGGCTGGATTTTCCCCTGCAGGTGAGCCACGTGCACGTGGGCCGCTACGGCGACGCCACCCGGGGCGGAACGCTGCACTGGCTGGCCCGGCCGGATCAGGGGCTCGCGGGGCGGACCGTGGTGCTGGTGGACGACGTGCTGGACCGGGGGGAGACCCTGGCGGAGCTCACCCGGTGGGTGACGGAGGCGGGCGCCGCCGAGGTGCTGAGCGCGGTACTGGTGGACAAGGCCCTGCCGGGCCCGCGCCCGGTGGTGGCGGATTTCGTGGCGCTGGAATGTCCCGACCGCTATTTGTTCGGATGGGGCATGGACTTTCGCGGCTACTGGCGCAACCTGCCCGCCATCTACGCGCTGCCCGACGACCTGGTGGAGGAGACCTGACATGGCGCTATGGGCGATCATCGGCGGCTCGGCGTCCCTGGCGCTGACACGGGCCTTCGAGCCCGTGGCGGCGCCCCGCTCGCGTTACGGCGCGCCGTCGCAGACGCCACGGCGCGGGCGGGTGGGGCGCCACGAGGTGCTGTTTCTGGCGCGGCACGGCGAGCCTCGGCAGGTGGCGCCGCATCTGATCAACTACCGGGCGAACGTGGACGTGCTCTGCGAGCTCGGCGTGGCGGGCGTGGTCGCGCTCAACACGGTAGGCGGGATAGCCGCGGAGGCGCAGCCCGAGTCGCTGTTCGTGCCGCACCAGCTCGTGGATTACACTTGGGGGCGCGAGCACACCTTCAGTGACGACGGTTGGCACATCCACGCGGATTTCGCGGAGCCCTTCGACGAGGGGGTGCGGCAGCGGCTGATCGCGGCCGCGGCGGCGGCGGGCGTGACGGTGGGAAGTCAGGCGGTTTACGGGTGCACCCAGGGACCGCGCTTCGAGACCGCGGCCGAGATCGAGCGCATGGCGCGCGACGGCTGCGACCTCGTGGGAATGACCGGGATGCCGGAGGCGGCGCTGTTCCGGGAGCGGTCGGTGCCGTATGCCCAGGTTTCCCTGGTGGTGAATCCGGCGGCCGGGCGGGCCGCCCGGCCCTTCGACATGGCGGCCATCACCCGGGCGGCCGAGCAGGGGATGGCGCGGGTCGAACGGCTACTCGGCGCTTTCTTCGAGGTCGGCACGGGCGGCTGACAGCCGCTCCGGAACCGCCACCGGCTCGATTCGCACCAGCACCCCGAGCTTGGGGTGGTCGAGGTAGTGCAGCTCGCCGTCGCGCAGCCGGCGGCTGCCGCCGAGTTGCATGTACGCATCGGCATCGCCCTCGAGGTCGACCGCGCGCAGAGGTGCGGGTGGCGGCGCCGGCGCGCCCGGCGGCGGCAGGGGCCGGTCGATGGGGTCCAGTCCGAGCAGCGGCTCGCGATAGACGAGATCGGCGCGAAAGTGCAGATACCGGCCCCGCGTCACGCCCACGGTCCCTTCCAGGGCGAACGCGTCCCCGTAGCGCCGTCCGGCCTGAACCAGCAGCGGCTGGGGGGATTCCCGCGGCGGCACCGGCTGGAGCCAGCGGCCGTGGTGCAGGATCCGGTAACCGCCGGCGCGCTCCAGGCGCCGGGCCTCGGCGTCGAGCGTGAAGGTGTCTTCGTCGAGCCAGCGATAGGCGTCGGCTCGCAGCCGTTCCTCGAAGGCCGCCCGCGCCGCCAGGTAGTCGAGCAGGGGATCCGGGCCCAGTTCCGGCGCGATGGGTGGTGGCGCATCACCCGCCGGGCGCGGATCGGGCTCGCCTTCGAGCGCGTCGGGATCCAGGTACGGGAAGACGAGATCGAGCCGGGCGCGGGGCGCCAGACGATAGCCCGCGGCGAAGCCTTCGGGCCCGGGGCGGAAGGCGCGCGTCTCGATGGGGAAGACGCGGCCGTTGCCGTGCAGCAGGTCTTCGCCGTCGGCTTCTTCGTCGACCTCGGGACGCTCGAACACCACCACCTCGGTGTAGTACCAGCGCTCGGAGAGCGCTTCTCCGAGCTCGGCTGCGCCGGCCTCGGTTGCGACCGCGGTGCCGACCGTGCCCGCGGTGCCGACCACGGCAGCGGCAGCGAGCAGCCAGGGTTTCAGGCGCGGGCGCGTCATTGGTTCACCGCGCGGCTGGCGGTCGGCCCGGATTCCGCCGCGAACCGGCCGAGCAGCTCGAACGCGAATGCCAGACGCTGCTCGAATTCCGGCAGGTCACGGGTGATGCGAAGCAGCGTCGCCCCTTCGAGCCGATAGGTCGCGCTCTCGTTCTGCACCAGCGCGACGATCACGCCCGGATCCACCCGGGTATCGTGGTTGAACTCCACCCGGCCGCCGTCGCTGCCCAGATCCAGACGCTTGATACCGAGGGGCTGCATCATCAGTTTCACCTCCGTCACCCGGAAGAGTTGCTGCACGGGCTCCGGCAGCGGGCCGAACC